>JAEULD010000225.1 GCA_016792765.1 Candidatus Odyssella sp. | reverse complement strand
GGCGAGCACGGATTCGTGCATCGCTTCCGACAGCGTCGGATGCGGGAACACGGCGTGCATCAGCTCGCCCTCGGTCGTCTCCAGCGTCTTGGCGATCGAGAAGCCCTGGATCAGCTCCGTCACCTCGGCGCCGATCATGTGCGCGCCGAGCAGCTCGCCGGTCTTGGCGTCGAACACGGTCTTGATGAAGCCCTCGCGGTCGCCGATCGCCGTGGCCTTGGCGTTGCCGAGATAGGGGAACTTGCCGACCTTCACCGGATGGCCCTTCTCCTTCGCCGCCTTCTCGGTAAGGCCGATGCTGGCGACCTGCGGCTCGCAATAGGTGCAGCCGGGGATTTTCGTCGTGTCGAGCGGATGCACGCCGGCGACACCGGCGATCTTCTCGACGCAGATGATGCCCTCGTGGCTGGCCTTGTGCGCGAGCCAGGGCGGGCCGGCGAGATCGCCGATCGCGTAGACGCCGGGCTCGCCGGTGCGCAGCCACTCGTCGACGACGACGTGCGTCTTCTCGACTTTGATCCTCGTGCCCTCGAGGCCGATGTTCTCGACGTTGCCGACGATGCCGACGGCGAGGATCGCGCGCTCGGCCGCGATCTCCTGGCTCTTGCCGCCCTGCTCCACCGTCGCGGTGACGGAATTGGCCGCCTTCTTGAGCCCCTTCACCGTGGCGCCGGTCAGGATCTTCATGCCCTGCTTCTCGAACGCCTTCTTCGCGAACGCGGAGATCTCCTCGTCCTCGACCGGAAGGATGCGGTCGAGCACCTCGACGACCGTGACCTCGGCGCCGAGCGCGCGGTAGAAGCTCGCGAACTCGATGCCGATCGCGCCGCTGCCGATCACGAGCAGCGATTTCGGCAGCGCCGGCGGCACCATCGCTTCCTTGTAGGTCCAGACGAGCTTGCCGTCGGGCTCGAGCCCCGGCAGCGCGCGCGCGCGTGCGCCGGTGGCGAGCACGACGTGCTTCGCCGAGAGCGTCGCGACCTCCTTGCCGTCCTTAGTCACTCTGAGTCTGCCAGGCCCGGCGAGCGCGCCGTGGCCGTCGAACACCGTCACCTTGTTCTTCTTGAGCAGGCCGGCGACGCCCTTGCTGTGCATGTCGGCGATCTTGCGCGAACGCGCGACGATCTTCGCGAGATCGAATTTGAGCTCCTTCGCCGAGAGCCCGAATTCCTCGAGCCGGTGCAGCAGATGGAACAGCTCCGACGAGCGCAGCAGCACCTTGGTCGGGATGCAGCCCCAGTTGAGGCAGATGCCGCCCAGATGCTCGCGCTCGACCAGCGCCGTCTTCATCCCGAGCTGCGCCGCCCTGATCGCGCAGACGTAGCCGCCCGGGCCCCCGCCGACGACGATGAGATCGAATTGCGTGTCCGCCATGCCGCTTCCCTAGATCTGCTCTGGCGCGCGCGTGCGCGCATTGGCCGGGCCGTCGCCGGTGTTGGAGACGCCGCGGCGCTCCAGCAGCATCATCTTGCACTCCTGCGCCGCGAACGGCTTGTGCTCGACGCCGCGCGGCACGACGATCATCTCGCCCGGCCCGACCTCCACCTGCCGGTCGCGGAAATCCATGCGCAGACGGCCTTCGACGACGAGGAACAATTCGTCGGCGTCGGCATGCCGGTGCCACACGAAATCGCCCTCGATCTTGACGAGCTTCACCTCGTAATCGTCGACCGCGCCGACGATCTTCGGCGCCCACTGCTCGGCAAACGAGGAGAATTTCTCCCGCAGGTTCACTTTGTCCATCGGCGCGTCCCGGTCAATGCTCTGGCGGCAACGGCATGGCCGCGCTTCACCGTCTCAGCGACTTCGGGCAGCGGATGCGGCCGCACTCGCGCAGCAGCTCCGCGAAGCCGACGGGCTTCCACCGCGCGACCTCGGCTTCGACCGCGGCCTTCGCGGCATCGTCCAGTTCGGCGCCGGCGCGGCCGCTGATGACTCGCGCCGCTTCGGGATCGGCGCCCGGCAGGACCGGGTATCGGGTCTCGAAGACGCGCGCCCAGAAATACGCCAGCCGCGGGTCCATCTGCCGCCCCTCGCCGACGCGGTAGCTGCCCGAGATGCCGATCATGGCGTTCCAATTGCCGAGGCGCGCTCCGAACTCCTGCCAGTCCGCGACGTCCTCCTGCTGCTCTCTCGTACCTTGCGGCAGGGTCAGCCCCAGCGCGCCGACGGCGTCCGCGTGCCCTTGCGCCGCGGCGCGGCGATACCACGCGATCACGTCGCTTTGGTCGGCGCCCTGGTTCGCCATGCGGCGCAGTCGCCCGTGCAGATATTGCCCGTGCGGATCGCCCTTGGCCGAGGCGGATTCGACCAGCACCTCGATCTCGCGCCGCGTTTCGGCGGCTGCGAGTCCCGCGGGCGGCGTGCCGCGGCCCGCCATCAGCGCGTCGGCAAGCCAGGCCTGGCCCTCCGCATCGCCCGCGCCCGCGAGCTTCCGGAGCGTCTCCAGCGCCGCGTCGTAGCGGCCCTCGGCCGTCGCCGCGAGTGCGCGCGCGACCTCGGAATTGCGCGGCGCCGGCGCGCCGGCCCAGTCGGCCACCGCCGGTCCGGAGCCGGCGACGAAGGTGACGCGCAGCATCTCCGCGCCGTCGTCCCAGACGATCATCATCGCCCGGCCGCCCGCGCGCCGGACGATCAGCGACGCCTCGCCCTGGTCGAGGCGGCGGCGGGTCTCGGCTTCGAACTGCATCGCCCAGCGCAGATCCCCGGGCGCCTCGGCGGCGTCCGCGGCCCGCGCGGCCGCCGCGGGCGGCGGCGGGAATTGCGGCATGACGGCGCCGATCAGACGGCCGAGCGCCGCCGCCGCGCCGGCGTCGGCGCGCTTGGACTTGATCAGCATCACGACGGCTTCGAGATCGCCGCGCTCGCCATAGAGCTCGATCGCGACGTCGGGATCGCCCTTGGGCGCCGACGCGACCACGAGCGCCCGCGTCTTCGGATCGTCGTGGGGAAGAAGCTCGGACGCGCGGAACGCGGGAACCGCCTGCACGATCTCGAGAACGCGCTCGGCAGACAGCGCCAGCGTCTCCGCCGGCGCCGGCAGAGGCCACAAGACGGCGAGGATCGCTAGGACGGCGGGCCGCTTCGTCATGGCACGGTCACCTCGCGCGCGGCGCCGTCGCGCTCACGCCAGCATCGTCGCCGGTCTCTCGATGAAGCCCTTGAACGCCTGCACCCACGTCGCGCCGGTGGCGCCGTCGACGACGCGGTGATCGCAGGTGAGCGTGACCGACATGATCGTGGCCACCTCGATCTTGCCGCCGCGCACGACCGGGCGCTGCTCGCCCTGCGCCACGGCGAGGATGCAGGCCTGCGGCGGGTTGATGACCGCCGTGAACTGCTTCATGCCGTACATGCCGAGATTGGAGATCGAGAAGCCGCCGCCCTGATACTCCTCGGGCTTGAGCTTGCCGGCGCGCGCGCGCTCGGCCAGCGCCTTCATCTCGGTCGCGATCTGCGCCACGCCCTTCTGGTCGGCGTTGAAGACGATCGGCGTGATGAGCCCGCCCTCGTAGGCGACGGCGACCGAGATATCGACCGTGTTGAGCTGGCGGATGACGGTCTCGCCCCATTGCGCGTTGACGGCCGGCACCGCGCGCAGGGCGCAGGCCGCGGCCTTGATGACGAGATCGTTGACCGAAACCTTGTAGGCCGGCTCCTTCGTTTTCCGGTCCTTGGGCGCGGCCTCGTTGATCTCGGCGCGCGCGGCGAGCAGGCGGTCGATCTCGCAATCGACGGTGAGATAGAAGACCGGGATCGTCGTGTGCGCCTCGGTCATGCGCTTGGCGATGACCTTGCGCACCGAGGAGAGCGGCACGTCGGTGTAGGGCGTCGTCGGGCGCTGCGGCGGCGCGGAGGGCGTGGGCGCGCGTGCGGCGGGCGCCCGCGCGGCGCCGCCCGCGAGCGCCGCCTCGATGTCGGATTTCACGATGCGGCCATGCGGGCCGCTGCCTTTGAGCGCGCCGAGATCGATGCCGGCCTGCTTCGCCATGCGTTTGGCGAGCGGGCTCGCGAACACGCGGTCGTGGCCGTTGGTGCGCGGCGGCGCGGGTTCCGGCGTCGAGAGGGCGGGTCGGAGACCCGCCCCTACGGAAGAGGCCGGCAGGGCCGGCGAAGGGGCCGCGGCCATCGGCTGCGTAGGGGCGGGTCCCCGACCCGCCCGCACTTCCGCCGGCGCCAGCATCGGCGCCTCGGCCGGCTTCGGCGCGGCGCCGCCCTTGAAGCCTTCGAGTGCCTTGCGGTCCTCGCCCTCGGCGAGCAGCAGCGCGATCGGCGTGTTGACCTTCACGCCCTCGGTGCCTTCCGCGACGAGGATGCGGCCGAGCGTGCCCTCGTCGACGGCCTCGACTTCCATCGTCGCCTTGTCGGTCTCGATCTCGGCGATGACGTCGCCGGCGCTGACCCTGTCGCCCTCCTTCTTCAGCCACTTGGCGAGCTTGCCCTCCTCCATCGTCGGCGAGAGCGCGGGCATCGTGATCTGGATCGGCATTGCCTCAGCTCCGGTAGAGCGACGCCTTCACCGCCGCGATCACTTTCGCCGGCGAGGGCAGCGTCAGCGCTTCGAGATTGGCGGCATAGGGCATCGGCACGTCTTCTCCGGTCACGCGCACGACCGGCGCGTCGAGCCAGTCGAACGCCTGCTCCATCATCACCGCCGAGAGCTCGGCGCCGATTCCGGCGAACGGCCAGCCTTCCTCGAGCGAGACGAGGCGGTTCGTCTTCTTCACCGAATCGACGATCGTGGCGGTGTCGAGCGGGCGGATCGTGCGGAGATCGATCACCTCGGCCTCGATGCCCTCTTTCGCGAGCTGCTCGGCCGCGGCCATCGCCACTTCCATCATGCGCGAGAAGCTCGCGATCGTGACATGCGCGCCCGGGCGGACGACGCGGGCCTTGCCGATCGGGACGAGGTGATCGCCCTCCTTCGGCACCTCGCCGCTGCGGCCATAGAGGATTTCGTTCTCGAGGAAGACGACCGGGTTCGGGTCGCGGATCGCCGATTTCAGCAGGCCCTTGGCGTCGGCCGCGGTCCACGGCGCGATCACGATCAGGCCCGGGCAATGCGCGTACCAGCTCGAATATTCTTGGCTGTGCTGCGCGGCGACACGCGCGGCGGCGCCGTTCGCGCCGCGGAACACGATCGGGCACGACATCTGCCCGCCCGACATGTAGCGCGTCTTGGCGGCCGAATTGATGATCTGGTCGATCGCCTGCATCGCGAAGTTCCAGGTCATGAACTCGACGATCGGCCTGAGGCCCGCCATCGCCGCGCCGACGCCGAGGCCCGTGAACCCCTGCTCGGTGATCGGCGTGTCGATCACGCGCTTCGGGCCGAACTCCTGCAGCAGGCCCTGGCTCACCTTGTAGGCGCCCTGATACTCGGCGACCTCCTCGCCCATCAGGAACACCGTCTTGTCGCGCCGCATTTCCTCGGCCATCGCGTCGCGCAGCGCCTCGCGCACGGTCTGCGTCTGCGTCGGGCCGGAATATTCGGGTTCGGCGGGCGCGGCCGCGGCCGTAGGTTTCGGTGCCGCGATCGCCGGCGCTGGAACGCGCGCCTCCGCTGCCGCCGCTGGCGAACCGGCACCGTTGCCCGCGGGCGCGGCCGTCGCGACGGCGGCAAGCGCGCTCTTGTCTTCGCCTTCGCCGAGCAGCAGCGCGATCGGCGTGTTGACCTTGACGCCTTCGGTACCGGCCGCGACGAGGATCTTGCCGAGCACGCCTTCGTCGGCGGCTTCCACTTCCATCGTCGCCTTGTCGGTCTCGATCTCGGCGATGACGTCGCCGGGCTTCACGGCGTCGCCCTCGGCCTTGAGCCACTTGGCGAGCTTGCCCTCTTCCATCGTCGGCGAGAGCGCGGGCATGAGAACCTGGATCGGCATCGCGCGCCTCAGGCCAGCACGTCGGTGTAGAGCTCGGCGGGATCCGGCTCGGGGCTCTGCTGCGAGAACTCGGCCGCGCGCACGACGATGTCGCGCACCTCGCGGTCGAGGTCCTTGAGCTTGGCGTCGTCGAGCACGCGCTTCTCGATCAGCTCCTCGCGCAGCCGGTCGATCGGGTCGCGCTTCTTGCGGATCTCCTCGACCTCCTCCTTCGTGCGGTATTTCGCCGGATCGGACATCGAATGGCCGCGATAGCGGTAGGTCAGCGCCTCGAGGATGTAGGGCCCGTTGCCGCTGCGCGCGAATTCCACCGCCTCGAGCGCCGCGGCCTTCACCGCGAGCACGTCCATGCCGTCGACGCGCTCGCCGGGAATGCCGTAGGCCGAGCCGCGCTTGAAGAACTCGGTCGAGGCCGAAGCGCGCTTGGCCGAGGTGCCCATGCCGTACTGGTTGTTCTCGACGACGTAAACGGCCGGCAGCCGCCACAGCTCGGCCATGTTGAAACTCTCGTACACTTGGCCCTGGTTGGCGGCGCCTTCGCCGAAATAGATCAGGCAGACGCCGCCGTCGTCCTTGTATTTGTGCGCGAAGGCGATGCCGGTGCCGAGCGGCACCTGGGCGCCGACGATGCCGTGGCCGCCGTAGAAGCCCTTCTCGACGCTGAACATGTGCATCGAGCCGCCCTTGCCCTTGGAGTAGCCGCCCTTCCTGCCCGTGAGCTCGGCCATGACGCCGCCGGCGTCCATGTCGCAGGCGAGCATGTGGCCGTGGTCGCGATAGGCGGTGATGACCGAGTCGCCCGGCTTCAGCGCGGCCTGCATGCCGACGACGACGGCTTCCTGCCCGATATAGAGGTGGCAGAAGCCGCCGATCAGGCCCATGCCGTAGAGCTGGCCCGCGCGCTCCTCGAAGCGGCGGATCAGCAGCATCGTGCGGTAGTAGCGGATGAGTTCGTCTTTGGTCGCCGGTGCGCGCGCGGTCGAAATCTCCGCCGCGGCGTTGCCCGAGGAACGCGTCTCGCTCGCCGGTGCGGCCGCCCGCTTCGCGGGTTCGGCCTTGGGCGCGCTCTTGGCCATGCGCACCGTCCTCCGCGT
>JAEULD010000089.1 GCA_016792765.1 Candidatus Odyssella sp. | reverse complement strand
ACGATCCGCCTCGGCACGCGCGCGGTGCTCGACGGCGCCTCGGCCGCGATTCCGGCCAGGGCGCGCATCGGCCTCGTCGGCCGCAACGGCTCGGGCAAGTCCACGCTGCTGAAGGCGATTGCCGGCATCAACGAGATCGACGGCGGCGCCATCGACATGCCGCGCGGCACGCGCGTCGGCTACATCGCGCAGGAGGCGCCGGGCGGCGAAAGCTCGCCGCTCGAGGCCGTGCTCGCCTCGGATGGAGAGCGGGCGGCGCTGCTGGCCGAGATCGAAACCGCGCACGACGCGCAGCGCATCGCCGAGATCCATGACCGGCTCGACGCGATCGACGCCTACACGGCGCCGGCGCGGGCCGCGCGCATCCTCGCCGGGCTCGGCTTCGACGAGGCGGCGCAGGCGCAGCCGATGCATTCGTTCTCCGGCGGCTGGCGCATGCGCGTGGCGCTGGCGGCCCTCCTCTATTCCGAGCCCGATCTGCTGCTGCTCGACGAGCCCTCGAACCACCTCGATCTCGAGGCGACGATCTGGCTCGAGCAGTTCCTGAAATCGTGCCGCGGCACCCTGATCGTGGTCAGCCACGAGCGCGACCTGCTCAACAACGTCGTCGATCACATCCTGCATCTCGATCGCGGCAAGACCACGCTCTACGTGGGCGGCTACGATTCGTTCGAGCGCCAGCGGCGCGAGCGCCAGGCGCAGGTCGAATCGGCGCGCGCCAAGCAGGAGGCGCGGCGGCAGAAGCTCCAGGCCTATATCGACCGCTGGCGCTACAAGGCGCACACGGCGCGCCAGGCGCAGAGCCGCATGAAGGCGCTTGCGCGGATGGAGCCGATCGCCGAGACGCTCGACGATCCGACCTTGGTGTTCGATTTCCCGAACCCCGATCCGCTGCGCCCGCCGCTGATCACGCTGGAAGGGGCCTCGGTCGGCTACCACACCGGCAAGCCGGTGCTCGGGAAGCTCAATCTCCGCATGGATCCCGACGACCGCGTGGCGCTGCTCGGCCGCAACGGCAACGGAAAGACGACCCTCGCGCGCCTCCTCTCGGCGCGCCTGCCGGCGATGGAGGGCAGCTTCGCCGCCAGCAGCAAGATGAAGGTCGGCTTCTTCGCGCAGCACCAGGTGGAGGAACTCGATACCGAGGAGACGCCGATCCAGTGCATGGCGCGCCAGTTGCCGGGCGCGAAGCCGGCGCAAGTGCGCGGGCAGCTCGGGCGCTTCGGCTTCTCGGGCGACAAGGCGGAGGTGAAGGTCGGCAGCCTTTCGGGCGGCGAGCGCGCGCGGCTCGCCCTCGCGCTCATCACGCGCGAGGCGCCGCACCTCGTCATCCTCGATGAGCCGACCAACCACCTCGATGTCGATGCGCGCGAATCGCTCGTGCAGGCGCTCAACGAATACACCGGCGCGGTCATCGTCGTGAGCCACGACCGGCACTTGCTGGAGTTGACCGCCGACCGGCTCGTGCTCGTGGCCGAAGGAACGGCCAAGGAATACACCGGCAGCCTCGACGATTATCGCGATCTCGTGCTGGGTCGCGGCGTCGAATCGACGCCCGATCCCGCGAAAGAAAATGCGCGCGCCAGCCGCAAGGAGGAGCGCCGCCGCGCCGCAGGATCGCGCGCGCAGCGCCAGGCCCTGCGCAAGGCGGTAGAGGAAGCGGAACTTGAGGTGAAGCGTCTCTCCGGCCAGCGCACAGCGATCGATCGCGCGCTGTTCGAGCCGGCCAGCGCCGAGGGCGCGTTGAAGGGCGCCACGATGAGCGACCTCATGAAGAAGCGCGCCGACGTCGAGCGCGCGCTCGCCAAGGCCGAGGAACACTGGCTCGAAGCCAGCGAGGCGCTGGAAGAGGCCGAGGCGGACGCGGCGTAGGCAGAGCCGAATCGGCCGATATCAGGGCGGCAGGCGGCGCGAGGCGGCAAGAGCTATTTGCAGGATGCATCGAGGCGCGCCAGCGCCTCCGGGCCGCCCCGGGTCGCGAAGTCGTATGCGCCGATTTCGATTTCGGCGGGACCGGCCATGGTCGCATAGCGGCCGCGTATCGGCCCCAGCGTCAGGCCGGGCCCGGCAAGGATCCGTTCGATGTCGCCGCGCGGCAGCGGGCCGAAACCGAATTTCACGTAGTGCCGGGGTTCGGCGCGGCTCTCGGCGAAAACCAGCGGCTCGATGCGGTATTCGCCTTCGGTCGCCAGCGCGATCGACCGCCCGCCGCTGCGGAGCGCGAGTGTGATGTTGCGCGCGTCGTTCGGCTGGGGCGCGTCGCCGATGCGCGCCTGTCCCCACAGGATCAGGTCGAGCATGTAGCTGCGCGGCTGAGAGGGCGAAGGCGGCCCGCAATGAATCATCATGCAGCCAAGCCGCTGCCGCTCGACCGCCGCCTGAAACGGCGGCTGGCGGAACGCCGGCGCATCGCGGAGTTCGGCGAGGGCGCCGCAGAAATCGGGCACGGCGACGGTCCCGCGCGCATGAAGCCAGGCAACGCTGATATCGGTGCCGGGCACTTTCGTGTAGTGCCATGTGCCGGCCGGTTCTCCGCTCTGGGCCTGCGCAGGGGGCCGCGGCGCCAGCGCCAACGCCAACGCGAGGCCGAGAAGCGTCCATCGCGCCCGAGCGGGCCATTGCCGCGTGCCGCGGGCCAGCATGCTCATCGCCGTTCCCCACTGGATGGATGCGTTGCCGACGCCGGAACGGCCATCACGCAGCTCCCGAATGTGCGGCTTCACGCCGCCATCAGCGCGCGGACGTGCGCGGCAGCGCTGACGGCGAGCGCATGCAGGTCGTAGCCGCCCTCGAGCGCGGAGACGACGCGGCCCCTCGCGTGCTTCTCGGCGATCTCGCACATCGCGGCCGTCGCCCAGCCGTAATCGTCCTCGACGAGATTGAGCGAGGCGAGCGGGTCGTCGGCGTGCGCGTCGAAACCGGCGCTGATCAGCACGATGTCGGGCGCGAACCCGTCGAGGGCGGGCAGGATCGCGCGCTCGAACGCGCGGCGGAATTCGGCCGATCCGCTGCCGGCGGCCAGCGGCGCGTTGACGACGTTGCCGTCGACCCCGCGCTCGCGCTCGGAGCCGGTGCCGGGATAGAGCGGCCATTGATGCGTCGAGCCGTAGAAGAGGTCGGGGTCGCGCTCGAACATCGCCTGCGTGCCGTTGCCGTGGTGGACGTCGAAATCGATCACGGCGACTCGGCGCAGGCCGTGATTGGCCCGCGCATGCAGGCCGGCCAGCGCCACGTTGTTGAACAGGCAGAATCCCATCGCCTGATCCGGCTCGGCGTGGTGGCCGGGCGGCCGCACGGCGCAGAACGCGTTCTTCGCCTCTCCCGCCGCCACCGCGTCCACGGCGGCGAACACGGCGCCGGCCGCGCGCAGCGCGGCTTCGCGCGAGCCGGGCGACACGATCGTGTCGCCGTCGATCATCGCCCGCCCCATCGGCGGGATCATGCCCAGGATGCGGTCGACGAAATCGGGCGGGTGGCCGAGCGTCAGCAGGCCAGGATCGGCGAGCGGCGCGTCGCGGCGCCCGAGCGTTGCGAATTCCGGCGCGTCCAGGGCCTTGAGGACGGCGCTCAGGCGCTGCGGGCGCTCCGGATGGCCGTGGCCGGGGTCGTGATCGAGGCAAGCCGCATGGGAAAACAGCAGGGTGGTCAAGTCGGCCTCGGGCGGTTCCGGGATTTCCCGCCCGGTTCATCGGGCGGCGGATGGCCTTGCCATCACGTTTCCGGGATTGGAGTTAATCGGGCATTTCCGCGCGTTTGCGCGAGCGACGGGTTCCGATAGAATGAACGTATACTGATTAACGGGCGTCCCGGCCGGAGTCGAGCGACCGAACATGAAACTCGTGACTTTGGTCATCGGTGCGGTCGGGCTCGCGGCCGTCGGGTATGGCGGCTATTCGCTCTTGAACCAGGGCCCGAAGCCGGCCCCGACCGCGCCTCAAGCCGGGCAGCCGCCGGCGCCGGGACAGGCGCGTCCGGGCGGCCCGCCTGGCCTGCCGCCGGCGCCGGTCGTCGTCGCGGTTTCGCGGTTGGCGACCGTGCCGGTGACGCTGAGCGTCATCGGCAACGCGCAGGCCTATTCGGCCGTCGCGGTCAAGTCGCAGGTCGACGGGCAGATCCGCGAAGTGCATTTCCGCGACGGGCAGAACGTCAAGAAGGGCGACCTGCTGTTCACGCTCGACCCGCGGCCCTACGAGGCGGCGTTGCGCCAGGCCGAGGCGAATCTCTCCAAGGACAAGGCGCTGCTCGACAAGGCGGTCGCCGACCTGAAGCGGCTCGAGACGCTGGTCGCCAAGGATTTCACGTCGCGGGCGAACTACGACACCGCGAAAGCGAACGTCGCTTCGCTCGAGGCCACGATCAAGGCCGATGAGGCACTGGTCGAGCAGGCGCGGCTCAAACTCGAATTCGCGGCGATCACCGCGCCGATCGACGGACGCGTCGGGAGCATTCTCGTCAATGCCGGGAATCTCGTCCGCGCGAACGACAATTCGGCTGCGAGCACGCTCGTTCTCATCAACCAGATCCGGCCGATCTACGTCCAGTTCGCGGTGCCGGAAAGCCATCTCGCCGAAATCCGCACGCGCATGGCGGCCGGCAAGATCACGGTGAAGGCGCAGGCGCCGCAGGAAGACCGCGTCGCGGCCGAAGGTACGCTGACCTTCATCAACAACACCGTCGACACGACAACCGGCACGATTCAGCTGAAAGCGACGTTTCCGAACGAAGACGATCGCTTCGTCCCGGGCCAGTTCCTCAACGTCACGGTCGAACTGGCGGTGCTGAACGACGCAGTGGTCGTTCCCGCCGCCGCGGTGCAGATCGGACAGCGCGGCCACTACGTCTATGTCGTCAAGCCCGACAGCACGGTCGAACTGCGCCTGGTCCGGGCCGGCATCGCCAGCGAGCGCGAGATCGTGATCCAGGACGGCCTGAAGCCGGGCGAGCGCGTCGTCACAGAGGGCCAGCTGCGCCTGAGGCCGGGCGCGCGCGTCGCCGTCCGCCCCACCTCGGGCGCGCCGCCGGGCCGCGCGACCACCCCCAACGGCCCGCCGGGCTGAGGAAGCCGCACCCGTGTCCCTTCCGGAGCTCTGTATCCGCCGGCCGGTGATGACCACGCTGCTGATGGCGGCGTTCGTCATCTTCGGGGCCTTCGGCTACCGCTCGCTGCCGGTCAGCGAATTGCCCAACGTCGAGTTTCCGACCATCCAGGTGCAGGCGAGCCTGCCGGGCGCCGACCCCGAGACGATGGCATCGGCGGTGGCGACGGTGCTCGAGGGCCAGTTCTCGACGATCGCCGGAATCGATTCGATGACGTCGACCAGCGCGACCGGCACCACGCGGATCACGCTGCAGTTCTCGCTCAATCGCGACATCGACGCTGCCGCGCAGGATGTCGTGGCCGCGATCGCGGCGGCGCAGCGGCGATTGCCGGCGACGATGCCGGCCCCTCCCACGATGCGCAAGGTGAACCCGGCCGATTTTCCGGTCCTGTTCATGGTGCTCAGCTCGCCGACGCTGCCATTGCAGACCGTCAACGAGTATGCCGAGACGTTGCTCGCCCAGCAGATTTCCACGATCAACGGCGTCGCCCAAGTGCTCGTCTACGGGTCTCAGAAGCGGGCAATCCGCGTTCAGGTGGATCCGAACATCTTGGCCGCCCGCGGGATAGGCATCGACGAGATCCAGCGCGCCGTCGCGCAGGCAAATTCGAACCTGCCGACCGGCCAGCTTTCCGGCCCGGACAAGACTTTGACCGTGCGCGCCACCGGCCAGCTGATCGACCGCGATTCGTTCCTCAATCAGATCGTGGCCGTGCGCAACGGCGCTCCCGTCCGCCTGCGCGACGTCGGAACGGTCGTCGAGAGCGTGGAGAACGACAAGGTCGCCGCTTGGTACCGCACCGACCGGGCGATCATCCTCGCCGTGCAGCGCCAGCCCGGAGTCAACACGATCGAGGTCGTCGATCAGATCAAGCGCATACTTCCCAGCTTCATGGAGGCGCTGCCGGCATCGGTGGATCTGAGCATCCTTTACGATCGTACCGAGTCGATCAAAGCCTCGATCCACGAGGTGCAGTTCACTCTGATGCTGGCCGGCTGCCTCGTGATTCTCGTGATCTTCCTGTTCCTGCGCAACCTTTCGGCGACGATCATCCCGAGCCTGGCACTGCCGATCTCGATTATCGGCACATTCGGCGTCATGGCTGCGCTCGGGTACAGCCTCGACAATCTTTCGCTGCTCGCGCTCACGTTGGCGGTCGGCTATGTGGTCGACGACGCCATCGTCATGCTCGAGAACATCGTCCGCCACATCGAGCAGGGCAAGAAGCCGATGGAGGCAGCGCTCGTCGGCTCGCGCGAGATCGCTTTCACGATCGTGTCGATGACCGTCTCGCTCGTCGCGGTCTTCATTCCGGTCATGTTCATGGGCGGCGTCGTCGGCCGACTGCTGCACGAATTCGCCGTGACAATCGCCGCCGCCATTGCCGTCTCGGGTATCGTGTCGGTCACGCTCACGCCGATGATGTGCAGCCGTTTCTTGCGCGCGCATCACGGCGAAAGGCACGGGGCCCTGTATCGCGCGAGCGAGTGGGTATTCAACGCGCTGCTGCGACTCTACGACTCCGGCCTCAAATGGTGCCTCAGCACGAGCTTCTTCGGGCTCAGGTTCAAGTCGCGATGGGCGCCGTCGAACAAGTTCTTCGTCTTCGCGGTCTTCATCGCCTCCATACTAGGCACTGTCCATCTATTCCGCGTGGTGCAGAAGGATTTCCTGCCGCTCGAAGATACCGGCCGCGTCTCGGTCTTCACGATCGGGGCGCAAGACGCCTCGTTCGAAGCCATGATGGGGCTCCAGCAGCGGCTCGCCGAGATCCTGCTGAGAAACCCGAACATCGACGGCTTCATGTCTTCGGTGGGGGCGGGCGGTCCGCGCGCCTCGGCCAATTCCGGCACGCTCTTCATCCGCCTGAAGCCGATGGATCGGCGCGAAAAGAGGCCTGACGGCAGCCCCAAGAAGGCGCAGGACATCGTCGTCGAAATCCGGCGGGCGGCCGCCGCCGTCGCCGGACTTAACGTTTTTCCGCAGGTGCCGCCGACGATTCAGCTGGGCGGAACCATCAGCCGCGGCGCGTATCAGTTCACGTTGCAGAGCCTCGATCTCGACACGCTCTACGAATGGGCGGGGAAGTTCGAACAGGCGGTTCGCGCCGCGCGGCTGCCCGACGGACGAGCGCTCTTTGCGGACGTTGGCAGCGATCTCGACATCTCGAGCCCAAACGTCATCATCACGATCGACCGCAACAAGGCGGCGACCCTGGGCGTTTCGGCCGAGCAGATCCAGGGCGCTCTGAATCTTGCCTACGGATCGCAGCAGATTTCGACGATCTACACCTCGAACAACCAATATCAGGTCATCGCGGAGGTGAAAAAGGAGTTCCGCAACGACCGCAGGGCGCTGGAGAAGCTCTACGTCCGCTCCTCGTCGGGCCAACTCGTGCCGCTCGGTGCGCTCTCGACTGTCCGCAACGACGTGGGCCCCCTCACGATCAACCATTCCGGCCAGCTTCCGGCCGTGACGGTCTCGTTCAACCTGCCGCCAGACGTCTCGCTGGGGACGGCCATCGAACGCCTCAAGGCGATCGAACGCGAAATCCGGCTTCCGGCGACGATTTCCACGACTCTGCAAGGCACCGCGCAGGCTTTCGAGAAGTCGACCCAGGGTCTCGGCGTCCTGCTGTTGATGGCGATTCTCGTCGTCTACATCGTGCTCGGCATTCTCTACGAGAGTTTCATTCACCCGCTCACGATCCTCTCGGGCCTGCCGTCGGCGGCGGTCGGAGCGCTGCTCACGCTGATGGTGTTCGAGACGCCGCTGTCGCTCTACGCTTTCGTCGGCGTGATAATGCTGGTCGGCATCGTGAAGAAGAACGCGATCATGATGATCGACTTCGCGCTGGAGAAGATGCGCGGCGACGGCAAGGTGGACGCGGAGCAGGCGATCTACGAAGCGTGCCTCGTTCGCTTTCGCCCGATCATGATGACGACAATGGCCGCCCTTTTGGGGACGCTGCCGATCGCGCTCGCGGCGGGCGGCGGCTCGGAGGCGCGCATTCCGCTCGGCCTCGCGGTCGTCGGCGGCCTTGCCGTCTCGCAGATCCTGACCCTCTTCCTGACGCCGGTCATCTTCATCTACCTTGACCGCCTGCAACACTGGCGCCCCTTCGACCGGCAAAAGACCGCGCCGCCGCCGCAGCCGGCGCCGGCGCCGGCCGAATAGAGTCTTTCCAGCACACGCACGGCTTCGGGTTCGAATGTCTCAGTACCGTTTCGCCATCGTCGGCGCCGGCATCGCGGGCGCTTCTGCGGGCTACAATCTCGCGGGGCAGGGCCCCACGCTGTTGATCGAACGCGAGAGCCAGCCGGGCTATCACAGCACCGGGCGCTCGGCCGCGCTCTATACCGAGACCTACGGAAACCGCATCATCCGCGCGCTGACGATCGCCAGCCGCCCGTTCTTCGAGGCGCCGCCCGGGGGCTTCACGGAGCATCCGCTGCTGAAGCCCCGCGGCACGCTCGTCATCGCCCGCGCCGATCAGCGCGCCCAGCTCGATGCCGCGCTCGCCGAATCGAAGGCGATCCTCCCGAGCGTCGAGGAGGTCGATCCTGCGCGCGCGCAGGCCCTATGCCCGGCGCTGCGCCCCGGCTATGTCGCGAGCGGCTTTTACGAAGAAGATGCGCGGGACATGGACGTGCACGCGATCCATCAGGGCTTCCTGCGCGGCTTCCGGGCGGCCGGCGGGACGCTCGTTTGCGACGCCGAGGTGATCCGGCTCCGGCGCGACGGCACCGGGTGGACGATCGAGACGCGCGCCGGAACGTTCACCGCCGACATCGTCATCAACGCGGCGGGCGCCTGGAGCGACGCGCTCGCGCGCTTGGCGGGCGCGCGGCCGGTGGGTCTCGTGCCGAAGCGGCGAACCGCCTGCACGATCGAGCCGCCGGCCGAAAGCGGCTTTCGCGGGTGGCCCGCGGTGATCGACGTCGACGAGCGCTTCTATTGGAAGCCGGATGCCGGACAGCTCATCCTCTCGCCGGCCGACGAAACCCCGGTCGAGCCCCAGGATATCCAGCCCGAAGAGATGGATATCGCGATCTGTATCGACCGCGTCGAGCAGGCGTCGACGCTCGCGATTCGCCGCGTGCAGCGCAAATGGGCGGGCCTGCGCAGCTTCGTGAAGGACAAGACGCCGGTGGCCGGCTTCGCGCCCGAGGCGCCGGGCT
>JAEULD010000090.1 GCA_016792765.1 Candidatus Odyssella sp. | reverse complement strand
GCTGGTGTCGTCTTCGACGAGGACGACGTGCTTCAGCGATCCGAGGCGCGGGCGGATTGCGGCGATCTTGGGCAGGTTCTCGGCATTGGTGACGACGGCCGCAGCGCCGCTGTCGGACAGGCGATATTCGAGCGCGTCCTCGCCGAACAGCGTGAAGAGCGGCAGGGCGACGGCGCCGATCTTGTACAGCGCCACATGCGTGATCGCGGTCTCGGGGCATTGCGGCAGCAGGATCGCGACGCGGTCGCCTTTCCGGATTCCGAGCGCAGTCAGCGCGTTGGCGAGCTTGTTGGCGATATCGCGGATTTCGTTGAACGCGTAGCGATGTTCGCGGCCGCGCTCGTCGAAATAGATCAGCGCCGTGCGCCCCGGCTCGGCGGCGTGCCGGTCGCAGACGTCGAACGCCATGTTGTAGACGCGCGGAATTTCCAGTTTGAGCGCGGCATAGACCTCCTCGTAGGTCTCGCCGCGTTTCAGCATCGGCACGGCACACCCTCCCGGACTGGGACGCCGCATTCTAGCCGCGCCGGCTCGCCGCGCGAATGGCCATGCCAAAGCGACTTGGCCGATCCGGCGTCGCGGCGCGACCGGTCGCCCGATGGCGCGGGAGCCGCAGCTTGCCGTGCCTGCCGGTAATGCGACCGTGATCGTTCGTGCTTTGCTTTGGAGGCCACGGCCCGTCACCCTGCCGGCGGTTTCATGGCGGGGGACGTCTTGACGGGACATCGGCTTCGCGCCGCCGCACTGATCGCCGCGTTTCTTACCGCGGCCCCGCCGGCGACGGCGGACGTGCCCGGCGAGTGGCGCGCGGAATGGCCGCAAACCGACTTCGCGCGCCACACGGTTCCGCTCGGCGAGATTCGCTCGGTCATCCGGCGCGACGGGATTCCCGCCATCGACGATCCGCAATTCGTACCGGCCGCGGAGGCCGCGCGGCTCGGCCTGGCGGACAGGGAGCCGGTCATCGGATTCGAGGCCGGCGGCGACGCGCGCGCGTATCCGCTGCGTATCCTCATGTGGCACGAGATCGTCAACGATACGGTGGGCGGAATTCCCGTCGCGGTCACCTACTGCCCGCTGTGCAATTCGGCGCTCGTGTTCGACCGCCGCCTCGAAGGCCGCGTTCTCTCGTTCGGCGTGACCGGCAAGCTGCGGAACTCGGATCTCGTGATGTACGATCGCGAGACGTCGAGCTGGTGGCAGCAGATGATGGGCGAGGGGCTGGTCGGCGCGCTCGCCGGCAAGAGGCTCGCGACGCTGCCCATGCGCGTGGAAAGCTTCGCGCGCTTCCGCGCCCGCTTTCCGGCGGGCAGGGTGCTGGTTCCCCGCGATCCGGCGGCGCGCGACTACGGGCGCAATCCGTACGAGGCCTACGACTCCAGCGCGCGTCCGTTCCTCTACGACGGGCCGCTGCCCGAGGGCGTACCGGCGCTCGAACGCGTCGTCGTGGTCGACGGCGAGGCCTGGACCTTCGCGCTGCTCAGGAAACGCCGCAAGATCGAAGTGCGCGACCTCGTCATCACGTGGGAGGAAGGACAGGTCTCTGCGTTGGACAGTGAGCGCATTTCCGACGGGCGCGAGGTCGGCAACGCCGTCGTGCAGCGCCGTCGCGGCGACGGCAGTTTGGCCGACGCGGTGTACGACGTCAGTTTCGCATTCGCGTTCCGGGCGTTCTACCCCAAAGGCAGGATTCACGCCGAGTGACGGGCCGTCACCACCCCTCGCGCTGGCGGCGGGCCTGGTAGGTCTGGAGCGCCGCGTAGATCGTGCGGAGCATGGGGGCCGGATGCTTCGCGGCCTCGGCGCGGGCGAGCATGTCGCCGACGATGTGATCGGCCTCGATTGCGCCCTTCTTTTCGATGTCGCGCAGCATCGACGACGAGAACGTCGAGCCTTTCTCGGTCAGCCATGCCTCGAGGCCGGCCAGCGCCTGCGCGTCCTGGCCATATCCGGCCGCGGCCGCGACGGCGGCGCTTTCCCGGAGCGCGGCTCCGATCAAGGCGGCGCCGTCGCGTGCCGCGACGATGTCGCCGATCGAGCCGCGCATCAGCGTCGTCATGCCGGCGACGACGGCGATCATGACGAACTTGTTCCACATGTCCTGCATGATGTGCGGGCTGTGACGCGCGTCGAATTTCGCCGGCTCCATCAGCCGCGCGAGGTGGCCGCAGAAATTCGCCTGCGCCGGCACGCGTTCGCCGAAGGCGAGCAGGTGGAACGAACTCATGTGCCGGATCGCGCCGCCGGGCATGAGGGTGGCTCCGATCTGCGCCGTGCCGCCGAGCACGCGCGCCTTGCCGAAGGCGGCGTCGAGCGTTTCGAGGTGGCGGATGCCGTTCAGCACCGGCAGCACGCGCGTGTCGGGCCCCATCGCCGGGCGGATCGCCTCGATCGCGCCGGCGAGGTCGTAGGCCTTGCAGGTGAACAGCGCCGCGTCGTAGTCGGCGCCGAGCGCATCGGCCGACACCGTCCGCACCGGTCCGTTGAAGTTGCCGGCCGGGCTCTGGATCGCGAGGCCGTTCTTCGCGATCTCTTCGTTGCGCCGGGGGCGCACCAGGAACGTCACGTCCGCGCCGGCTTCGGCGAGCCGGCCGCCGAAATAGCCGCCCAGCGCGCCGGCGCCCAATACCAGGATGCGCATGCTTTCGCTCTCCCATCGCCGGCGTGGATTTCACCATGGCGCCGCACGGATACGGAGTCCGATTTTCGGGCCGTGCGGGGCTGCGGCGGCGCTCGAACCGCGCCGCCGGGCGATAGCGCGGCCGAATGCATTCGATAAGGCAACGGCATTTCAACGGCAGGCGCCTTTCCGGCAGTTTGAGCGCCGTCAGCCGCGACGCGCGGCATAGCTCGAGGAGACGACCATGTTCGTCCGTATCGCCACAATCGCTGCGGCCGGTCTGCTGATCGGCATGCTGGTGCCCCCGCCCGTCTCCACGCTCGCCGACGGGGCCAAGCCCGTCGCCGCGGCCAACGGAATCGTGAAGGTCGAGAGTGCCTACGGGATGGACGAGACCGTCGCCCGACTCAAGGCCGACATCGCCAAGAAAGGCATCACCTTCTTCGCGCAGATCGACCAGGACAAGCTCGCGGCCGCGGCCAACATCAGGATCGGCCCCTCGGTGCTGCTGATCTTCGGCAACCCGGCGCTCGGCACGCAGTTCATGCAGCGCAACCCCGAGGCCGGCATCGACTGGCCGGTGCGCATTCTCGTCTATCGCGACGCTTCCGGCGCCGTCTTCGCCGAATACACCGACTTCGTCTGGATCGCGCGCCGCCACGGCATCGCCTCCGACGACGCGCCGTTTCGGACGGCCAACGGCGTGATCGCGTCGATCACGTCGAGCGTGGCGAAATAGGCGCGGGCGAACCGCGGGAAGCGCGCGGCACGGCACTGCCCCGAGCGGCGGCCACGCTTTTCACGCCGGGCCGTCTGGCCTATGTTCCCGGCATGCCGCTCGACGCCCGCAGCCCTTCCGCCTTCCTGCCCACCGCGTGTCCGCACGATTGCCCGTCCACCTGCGCGCTCGAGGTGGAGAAGCTCGACGCGCACACGATCGGCCGCGTACGCGGCGCCGAAGCGAACAGCTACACGCTCGGCGTCGTCTGCGCGAAGGTCGCCCGCTACAAGGAGCGCGTCCACCATCCGGGCCGCCTGACGGTGCCGCTGCAGCGCGTCGGGGAGAAAGGCGCGGGGATGGCCGCGTTCCGCCCGATCTCGTGGGACGCGGCGCTCGACATCGTCGCCGAGAGGTTCCAGCGCATCGCCGCCGCGCATGGCAGCGAGGCGGTCTGGCCTTACTACTATGCCGGCACTATGGGCCTCGTGCAGCGCGACGGGCTCAACCGCCTGCGCCACGAAATGCGTTATTCGCGCGAGCATTTCACGATCTGCAACATGCTCGCGGACGCCGGATGGCGTGCCGGCCACGGCGCCAAATGGGGCGCCGACACGCGCGAGATGGCCGAGTCCGACCTGATCGTGATGTGGGGCGGCAACCCGGTGCACACGCAGGTCAACGTGATGACCCACGTCGCGCGCGCGCGCAAATCGCGCGGCGCCAAGCTGTTCGTCGTCGACGTCTACAAGACCGCGACCTGCGAACAGGCCGACGACTATCTCCTCGTCCGTCCCGGCACCGACGCGGCGCTGGCCTGCGCGATGATGCATGTGATGTTCCGGGAGGGCCTCGCCGACCGCGACTATCTCGCGCGCTACGGCAAGGACTGGCAGGACTTCGAGCGCCATCTCGGGACGCGGACGCCGGAATGGGCGGCGGCGATCACCGGCGTTCCGGCCGCGCGCATCGTCGAATTCGCGCGGCTCTACGGCAAGGCGCGCGCGGCGTTCCTGCGTCTCGGCTACGGCTTCACGCGCTCGCGCAACGGCGCGGCGAGCATGCACGCGGTGAGCGCGCTCGCCGTCGTCGGCGGCAAATGGCAGGCGAAGGGCGGCGGCGCGCTCTATAGCCAGTCGGGCGGCTACGGCCTCGACACGACGCTCATCGACGGCCTCGACGTGCTGGACAAGTCGACGCGGCTGCTCGACCAGTCGCGCATCGGCCCCGTGCTCACCGGCGACAAACGCGATCTCGGCGAAGGGCCGCCGGTCATGGGCATCTTCATCCAGAACACCAACCCGATGTCGGTGGCGCCCGAGCTGCTCAAGGTGCGCGAGGGCTTCCGGCGCAAGGATCTGTTCGTCTGCGTGCACGAGCAATTCCTGACCGAGACGGCCGAGATGGCCGACATCGTGCTGCCGGCCACCACCTTCCTCGAGCACGCCGACATCTACGTCTCGGGCGGGCACACGCACCTGTTCGTCACCCGGCCCGTGATCGCGCCCTACGCCGAGGCGCGCGAGAATCACTGGGTCGTCTGCCAGCTTGCCAAGCGGCTCGGCTGCAAGCATCCGGGCTTCGCGATGGATGCGTGGGGCCTCATCGACGCCACGGTCAAGGCGTCGGGCCTGCCCGGCGCAGATGCCGTGGCGGAAGGGCGCTGGAAGGACTATGTGCGCCCGTTCGAGCAGCAGCATTTCCTGGGCGGCTTCGGCCACGGCGACGGCAAGTTCCATTTCAAGCCGGATTGGTCGCGCGTGGGCCGCGATCACGCGCGCTTGCCGGCCTTCCCGGACTATTGCGACGTCATCGACCGCGCCGCGCAGGAGCGCCCATTCCGACTGGTCACCGCGCCGGCGCGCAACTACCTCAACTCGTCGTTCACCGAGACGCCCACTTCGCGCGCGAAAGAGGGGCGGCCGACGATCTTGATCCATCCCGAAGACTGCAAGGCGCTCGGGATCGCCGACGGCGATCGCGTGCGCATCGGCAACGAGCGCGCATCGCTGGTGATCCACGCGAAGCCGTTCGCCGGCCTGCAGCGCGGCGTCGCCGTCGTCGAGAGCATCTGGCCGAACCGCGCCTTCGAGGAGGGGATCGGCATCAACGCGCTGGTCAGCGCCGATCCCGGCCTGCCCAATGGCGGAGCCGCGTTCCACGACACGGCGATCTGGATCGTGCCCGCCGAGCCGCCGCCTGCCGCGGCGAAACGCGAATCGGTTCTGCAGGCCTGAGGGCGGGGCGGGCGGAGGGGCGGGTTTCGCACCCGCCCCCGGCCGCGTTCAGCCGCCGCGGCGGCGTTCAGCCGCCGATCGCCGCAGCCACGGCGCGCTTGGCCATGACCGTGACGAGATGCGCGCGGTATTCGGCGCTGGCGTGGATGTCTTCGTTGAGGCCGTCGGTCGGGATCGACACGCCGACGACCGACTCGGGCGCGAACTTCTTGGCCAGCGCCGCCTCCATCTCCGGCACGCGGAACACGCAGCCGCCGGCGCCCGTCACCGCGACGCGCACGCCGTCGGCCGTCTCGGCCACGAACACGCCGACGATGGCGTAGCGCGAAGCCGGGTTCGGGAACTTCATGTAGGCGGCGCGCTTCGGGATCGGAAACTCCACGGCTTTCACGATCTCGCCGCGCTTCAGCGCCGTCTCGAACATGCCGAGGAAGAACTTGTCGGCCGGGATCTTGCGCTGGGTCGTGACGACCGTGGCGCCGAGGCCGACGAGGCCGGCCGGATAGTCGGCCGCCGGATCGTTGTTCGAGATCGAGCCGCCGATCGTGCCGCGGTTGCGCACCGCGGGGTCGCCGATGCCGTCGGCGAGGTGGGCGAGGGCGGGAATCGCCTTCTTCACCGCCGCCGAGGCGGCGACGGCGCCGTGGGTCGTCATCGCGCCGATGGTCACGCCGGCCTTCGTCGCCTTGATGCCGACGAGGTCCTTCATGCCGGCGAGGTCGACGACGTGGCTGAGCTTCGCGAGGCGCAGCTTCAGCGTCGGGATCAGCGTCATCCCGCCCGCCATCAGCTTGGCGTCCTTCTTCTTCTTGAGGACGTCGGCCGCGGCGGCGAGCGTCTTCGGCTTCTGGTATTCGAACTCGTACATCTTCGTCTCCCTTACTTCGCGGCCTTCTTCTTGGCATTCCGGATCGCCGACCAGACGCGGTGCGGCGTGGCGGGCATCTCGACCTTGTCGACGCCCACGGCGCGCAGCGCGTCGTGGACGGCGTTCATCACGGCCGCCGGCGCGGCGATGGCGCCGGCTTCGCCGCAGCCCTTGACGCCGAGCGGATTGAGCGGCGAGGGCACGACGATCGTCTCGACCTTGAAGCTCGGCACGTTGTCGGCGCGCGGCATCGTGTAGTCCATGTAGGAGCCGCTCGCGAGCTGGCCGTCGGCGTCGTACACGGCGCCTTCGAGCAGCGCCTGGCCGACGCCCTGCACGATGCCGCCATGCACCTGGCCCTCGACGATCATCGGGTTGATGATCGTCCCGAAATCGTCGACCGCCGAGTAGTTCACGATCTCGGTGGTGCCGGTCTCGGGGTCGATCTCGACCTCGGCGACGTGCGTGCCGGCCGGGAACGAGAAGTTCAGCGGGTCGTAGAACGCCGTCTCCTCGAAGCCCGGCTCGAGATCCTTCGGGTAGTTGTGCGGCACGTAGGCGGCGAACGCCACTTGCGCGATGCCCACCTCCTTGTCGGTCCCCATCACGCGGAACTTGCCGTCGCGGAACTCGATGTCCTGCGGCGCGGCCTCGAGCAGGTGCCCCGCTATCTTCTTGCCCTTCTCGACGATCTTGTCGGCGGCCTTGGACACCGCCGAGAGCCCGACCGCGGCCGAGCGCGAGCCGTAGGTGCCCATGCCGAACGGCGTGCGCGCCGTATCGCCCTCGACGATCTCGACGCTCTCGAACGGCACGCCGAGCCGGTCGGCGACCACCTGCGCGAAGGTCGTCTGGTGGCTCTGGCCGTGCGAGTGGGTGCCGACATGGATCGAGACGTTGCCGGTCGGATTGAACCGGATGGTCGCCGATTCCCAGAGGCCGACGCCGCCGCCGAGCGAGCCCACCGCCGCCGAGGGCGCGATGCCGCACGCCTCGATGTAGGAGGAATAGCCGAGCCCGCGCAGCTTGCCGCGCTTCTTGGCGTCGGCCTTGCGTTGCGCGAAGCCGGCCACGTCGGCCACCCTGAGGGCCTCGCGCTGCGCGCGCTGGAAGTCGCCGCAATCGTACTGGTGGATCACCGGCGTCGTGTAGGGGAACTCGTTCGCCTGCACGAAATTGCGCCGGCGCAGCTCGTCCGGCGCGATCTTGAGCTTGGCGGCCATTTCCTCGACGAGGCGCTCGACGACGTAGGTGGCCTCGGGCCGGCCGGCGCCGCGATAGGCATCGACCGGGGTCGTGTTGGTGAACACGCCCTGCACGTCGCAGTAGATCAGAGGCGTCTTGTACTGGCCCGCCAGCAGCGTCGCGTAGAGATAGGTCGGGACTGCCGAGGCGAAGGTGGAGAGATAGGCGCCGAGATTGGCGACCGTGTTGACCCGCATCGCCAGGAACTTGCCGTCCTTGTCGGTCGCGAGTTCGGCCGTGGTCACGTGATCGCGGCCGTGCGCGTCGGAGACGAAGCTCTCGCTGCGCTCGGCCGTCCACTTCACCGGGCGGCCGATCTTCCTCGCCGCCCACAGCGCGACGGTCTCTTCGGCATAGATGAAGATCTTGGAGCCGAAGCCGCCGCCGACGTCGGGCGCGATCACGCGCAGCTTGTGCTCGGGCGCGATGCCGATGAAGGCCGAGAGCACGAGGCGCGCGACATGCGGGTTCTGCGAGGTGGTGTAGAGCGTGAACTCGCCGCTGCCGGTGTCGTAGTCGGCGAGGGCGGCGCGCGGCTCGATCGCGTTGGGCACGAGCCGGTTGTTGACGAACTGCAGCTTGACCGCGTGCGCGGCGCCGGAGAACGCCGCGTCCACCTTCGCCCTGTCGCCGATCTCCCAATCGTAGCAGAGGTTGTTGGGCGCCTCGGCGTGGAGCTGCGGCTGGCCCGGCTTGTGCGCGCTGGCGGTATCGACGGCCGCCGGCAGGGTCCTGTATTCGACCTCCACCGCCTCGGCGCCGTCCTTGGCCGCGTCGAGCGTCTCGCCGATCACCACCGCGACGTGGTCGCCGACATAACGCACCTTCTTGGTGGCGAGCGCCGGATGCGGCGGCGCCTTGTGCGGCGAGCCGTCCTTGCCCTTGATGACCCATCCGCAAATGAGCGTGCCGATCTTGTCGGCGGCCAGCTCGTCGCCGGTGAGCACGGCGACGACGCCGGGCACTTTCAGCGCCTTCGTCTTGTTGATCTTCTTGATCTCGGCATGCGCGTGGGGGGAGCGCACGAACGCCGCGTAGGTCTGATGCGGCCGGCTGAAATCGTCGAGATAGTGGCCCTTGCCGGTGATGAAGCGGAGGTCTTCGGTCCGCTTGACGGCGCGGCCGATGCTCATGTCGGTCATGGCATCACCCTTTCAAGTCGTGGCTGGCCTGGGCGCCGGCCATGATCGCCTTGACGATGTTGTGGTAGCCCGTGCAGCGGCAGATGTTGCCCTCGAGCCACTCGCGCACTTCCGTCTCGCTCGGCTTCGGGTTGCGCTTGGCGAGATCGACCGCCGACATGATCATGCCCGGCGTGCAGAAGCCGCACTGGAGGCCGTGGTTCTCGTGGAACGCCTGCTGCATCGGGTGCAGCTTGCCGTCCTTGGCGAGGCCCTCGATCGTCGTGACCTTCTTGCCCTCGCATTGCACGGCCAGGATCGTGCAGCTCTTCACCGAGACACCGTCGATGTGCACGACGCAGGCGCCGCACTGGCTGGTGTCGCAGCCCACATGCGTGCCGGTCAGCCCGAGCGTCTCGCGCAGGAACTGCACGAGCAGGGTGCGCGGTTCGGCCTTGCCGGTGACCTTCTTGCCGTTCACCGTCAGCGAGACATTCACGTCCATTTCAGGGTTCCTCCCAAGTGCTGCGGCCGCGCGGAGGGGCGGGGCCGCCTGTCCCAGTTGCAGTCAGTCTAGAGGCGAGGCGCGAAGCGTCAAGCCGCGAAAGAATTGCGCCCCACATACAACAAGAGCGCGACGATCGCCGCCGTCAGCAGCGCCATCCACAGCCAGAGCGGCAGCGCGAGGCGCTTGCGCTCGGCGGGGTCGATGGCGGGCTTCGTCACGAAGCCTGGCCCTCGGCGTCGAGCGCGACCTTCTCCGCCGCCGTGCCCGGCGCCACGGTCTCGGAGAACTTCTTGAAGAAGTCGTCGGCCAGTTTCCGCGCGGTGCCCAGAATGAGTCGCGAGCCGATCTGGGCGAGCTTGCCGCCGACTTTGGCCTCCGCGTCGTATTGCAGGACGGTGGCGCCGGCGTCGTCGCGCAGCGTCACCCTGGCGCCGCCCTTGGCGAATCCGGCGACGCCGCCCTTGCCCTCGCCGACGATGCGGTACGCGTTCGGCGGATCGAGATCCTGGAGTGTCACCGCGCCCGAGAAGCGCGCGCTGACCGGGCCGACCTTGGTCTTGATCGTCGCCGTGAACGCGTTGTCGCCCTCGCGCTCGAGCTTCTCGCAGCCGGGCAGGCACTTCTTGAGGATTTCGGGATCGTTGAGCGCGGCCCACACCTGTTCGCGCGTGGCCGCGATCCTGTACGCACCTTTGATTTCCATCGGTATCCTCGGAAAGACGGAGCGCAAATTAGGCGGCGCCACGCGCGGCGACAAGGCGCAAGCCGAACCCGGATCGGCCACGGCCGGCGACGCGCATTTGCGGTCCGCGCGGGCCCGCCGCTACATCGTCAGCACGATGTTGCCGGCGATCTTGCCGCTCTCCTGCGCTTCGTGCGCCTCGACGATGCGCTCGAACGGGAAGGTGGCCGCGACATTGTGCTTGAGCGCGCCCGAAGCGAGCATGCGGCCGACGCCGTCCACCGCGCGGCGCCGCTCTTCCGCCGTCAGCTCGTAGACGAGGAAGAACAGCAGCGAGATCGTGCTGACGAGGCAGTAGGAGGCGGGGATCTCCGCCTTGGGCCCCGTGCCGTAGACGACGACCTTGCCGCGCGGGCGCAGCGCCGCCGGAATCAGCGCGGCGTTGGCGGTGAGGTCGAGCTCGACGATCGCGTCGACGCCGCCGCCCGCGGCCGCGGGCTTGCCGGTGATCGCCGCGACGCGCTCGCCGACATTCTCGGCCTTGTAGTCGATCGTATGGTCGGCGCCGGCGCCGCGCGCGATCGCGGCCTTGGCCGGCGAGCTGGCCGTCGCGATGACGGCGGCGCCGCGCGCCTTGGCCATCTGGATCGCGTAATGCGCGACCGCTCCGGCGCCGCCCGAGACCAGCAGCGTCGTGCCGGGCGCTGCTTCCGCCAGCTCGATCGCGCGCCAGGCGGTGAGGGCGGGGATGCCGAGGCACGCGCCGGCCTCGAAGCTGACCGCCGCCGGGAGCGGCACCGCCTGCGCCTCGGGCAGCACGATGTAGTCCGCGGCCGTGCCCATCGGCCGCTTCCATTGGCCGTTCCAGATCCACACGCGCTCTCCCTTGCGCGACGCGGCGACGCCGGCGCCGACCATGTCGATTTCGCCGGCGCCGTCGCTGTGCGGGACGACGCGCGGGAACGCCATCTTGCGCGTGAGCCCCGCGCGCGTCTTCACGTCCGAGGGATTGACGCCCGAGGTCTTGAGCTTCACGCGCACTTCGCCGGGGCCGGGCTGCGGATCGTCGACCGCGACGATGCGGAGCACCTCCCGGGCGGGGCCGTTCTTGTCGTAGCAGGCGGCGCGCATCGTCATTCCCTCAATAGGATTTTGGCAGGCCCAGCGCCTTCTCGGCGATGAAGTTCAGGATCATGTGGGGAGAGACCGGCGCAATGCGCGCGATGAAACTCTCGCGCAGATAGCGCTCGACGTCGTATTCCTTCGCGTAGCCCATGCCGCCCAGGGTCATGACCGCGGTCTCGCAGGCGCGGAAGCAGCTCTCGGCCGCGAAGAACTTGGCGGCATTCGCCGCCGTGCCGGCGGCGGCCGCACCGGCCTCGTGGCGGTCGTAGGTCCACGCCGCCTTCAGCACCATCAGCTCCGCGGCCTCCAGCTCGATCCAGCGCTCGGCGAGCGGGTGCTGGATGCCCTGGTTCTGGCCGATCGGCCGGCCGAACACGACGCGCTCCTTGGCGTAGGCGGCCGCGCGCGCGAGCGCGGCGCGGCCGAGACCTACCGCCTCGGCGGCGACGAGGACGCGCTCCGGATTCATGCCGTGGAGGATGTAGCGGAAGCCTTCGCCTTCGGCGCCGATGCGGTCCTCGGCCGGAATCTCGAGCCCGTCGATGAACACCTGGTTGGAATCGACCGCGGCGCGGCCCATCTTGTCGATCTCGCGCACCTCGACGCGGGCGCGGTCGATGTCGGTGTAGAACAGCGACAGGCCCGACGCCGAGCCTTTGGGAACCTCGTCTTCCGGCGTCGTCCGCGCGAGCAGCAGCATCTTGTTCGCGACCTGCGCCGTCGAAATCCAAAGCTTCTGGCCGTGCACGACGTAGCGGTCGCCGCGCCGCTCCGCCTTGGTCTTGAGCTTCAGCGTGTTGAGGCCGGTGTTGGGCTCGGTGACGGCGAAGCAGGCGCGATCCTGGCCCGCGATCAGGGGCGGCAGGAAGCGGCGCTTCTGCGTGTCGCTGCCGAAAACGACCACCGGATGCAGGCCGAAGATATTCATGTGGATCGCGGAGCAGCCCGAGAAGCCGGCGCCGCTTTCGGCCACCGTCATCATCAGCAGCGCGGCTTCGAGGATGCCGAGGCCGGCGCCGCCGAATTCCGCGGGCATGGCGATGCCGAGCCAGCCCGCCTCGGCGAACGCGCGATGGAAATCCGCGGGAAACTCGCCCGCGGCGTCGCGGCGCCGCCAATACTCGGCGTCGAAGCGCGCGGCCAGCTTCTTCACTGCGTCGCGGATAGCGATTTGCTCGTCGCCGAGTGCGAAATCCATGCTGCGCCGCGTCCGGACCGGGGGAGGGGCTTTGCCGCCTATTTGCGCCTTGGTATAAGCGCGAAGCTCAGAGAACAACAGATTTCGAATCGCAAAGGGAGTGAGGAAATGTCCCGATTCCTGAAGTCGATGGCGGCGGTTGCCGCGGCGGCATGCCTCGCCGCGGGAGTTGCGGCGGCGCAGGAGAAGCGCAGCTTCTCGATCACCACGGGCGGCACCGGCGGCGTCTACTATCCGCTCGGCGGCGGCCTCGCCAGCCTGCTGTCGAAATACGTACCCGGCTGGTCCGCCAGCGCGGAAGTCACCGGCGGCTCGGTCGACAATCTCAAGCTGCTGGGCGCCGGCAAGTCGGAGATCGCGTTCTCGATGGTCGATGCCGGCCTCGACGCGATGAAGGGGCAGGACAAGTTCAAGGGCAATCCGGTCGCCGTCCGCACGCTCGCGGTGCTCTATCCGAACCGCATGCACGTCGTTTCCACCGAGGCCACCGGCATCAAGTCGTTCGCCGACTTGAAAGGCAAGCGCGTCTCCACCGGATCGCCCGGCAGCGCCACCGAGGTGATGGCGTTCCGCGTCATCGAGGCGATGGGGCTCGACAAGGACAAGGACATGACGCGCGAGCGGCTCGGCGTCGCCGAATCGGTGAACGCGCTGAAGGACGGCAAGATCCAGGCGTTCTTCTGGGTAGGCGGCCTGCCCACCGCGGCGGTCACCGACCTCGGCGCCACGCCCGGCGTGAAGATCAAGATGATCGATCACTCCGCGGCCGTCGCGAAGATGAACGAGAAATACGGCCCGCTCTACGCCGAGGCCGAGATTCCGGCCAAGACCTATCCGGGCCAGGAGGCGGCGAACAAGATCGCCGTCGTCTGGAACGTGCTGGTGACGACCGACAAGCTGCCGGACGACGTGGCCTACAAGATCGTGCAGGTGATCTTCGAGAAGCGCGCCGAGTGGGGCCAGGTCCACAAGGAGGCGCTGACGCTCGATATGAAGAACCAGCTCCTGTCGAACACGCCGATGCCGTTCCACCCGGGCGCGGTCAAGTATTTCGCCGAGAAGGGCCACAAGGTCCAATAGGCATGACCGCCGCGGATTGACGGGAAACGCGCCGCGCGTGCAGCGATGCCGCGCGGCGCGCGCCGTCGGGGGCCGTGATGTCCAGCGATAGAGGCGGCGCGCCCCCGGCCGAAGTCTCGGCGGATCGGCTGCACAAGGCCGAGGCCTTCGTCGAGCAGGAGGAGGGCGCGCTCAACCGCTTCGGCGGCTGGCTCGGCCACCTCGTCACCGCGCTCGCCGCGGCGATGTCGCTGTTCCACCTCTACGCGGCGTTTTTCGTCGTTCCGCCCGAGACGCTGCGCGCGATTCACGTCGGCGCGGCGCTGTTCCTCATCTTCCTGCTCTATCCGGTCGCGCGCCGCTTTCGCCACCGGCTCGCGCCGTGGGACGTCGCGCTCGCGCTCGTCGCGGCCGCCACGATCGGCTATCTGCTGCTCGGCGGCGACGATCTCCGCGACCGCCAGTCGCTGCCCAACCAGACCGACATGGTCGTGGGCGCCGTGTTCCTGTTGCTGGTGCTGGAGGCGTGCCGCCGCTCCACCGGCCTCGTGCTCGTCGCCGTCGTCGCGATCTTCCTACTCTACGGCATGTTCGGCAATCATCTGCCGATGCCGTGGACGAACCGGGGCTACGATCTCGCCCGCATCGTCGGCCACCTCTACATTTCGCTCGAGGGCGTGTTCGGTCCCGCGATCGACGTTTCGGCGACGCTGATCATCCTGTTCACGATCTACGGCGCCGTGCTGAACGCCACCGGCGCCGGCAAGTTCTACATCGACTTCTCGTTTGCCGCGATGGGCGGCAGGCCGACCGCGGCCGGCCGCACGATCGTCGTGGCGTCGTTCCTGCTCGGCGGCCCTTCGGGTTCCGGCGTCGCGACGACGGTGACGCTCGGCTCGGTGGCCTATCCGATGCTGGCCAAGGCCGGCTACACGAAGAACGCGGCGGGCGGCCTGCTGGCGGCGGGCGGCATCGGCGCGATCATCTCGCCGCCGGTGCTGGGCGCCGCGGCATTCCTGATCGCCGAATTCCTCAAGATCTCCTATCTCGACGTCATCATGATGGCGGTCGTCCCGACCTGCCTCTACTACTTCGCGCTGCTGGCGCAGGTGGAGATCGATTCGCGCAAGTTCCGCAGCGCGGCCCATGCCGCGGCCGGGCCCGCGGGCGGCGCGGCCTATCTCCACCGGCTCGGCCGCATCTACGCCGAGGGCGGGCACCATTTCCTGTCGCTGGTGCTCATCATCGTGTTCATGCTCGCGGGTCTCACGCCGATGCTGGCGGTAGTGTGGGCGACGGTCGTGGCCGCGGTCTCCACGTTCTTCCCGCCGCTGATCGGCGGCACCGTCGCCGCGCTGAGCCTGGCGGCGTCGATCGTGCTGCCGGGCGCAACGCTCGCCCTGATCGCGCCGGTGTTTCAGCCGACGCCGTGGGCCTTCGCGGCGATCGCCGCCGTCGTTGTCGTGGCCGCGCTCGCGCTCAGGGTTCCGGTCCGCATGACCTTCGGCCAGCTCGTCCGGGCGCTGCGCGAAGGCTCGGTCGGGATGCTGAACGTCGCCGCCACCTGCGCCGCGGCCGGCATCATCGTCGGCATCGCGACGCTGACCGGCCTCGGTCAGAAATTCGCGTCGATCATCATCGAGTACGCCGGCGGCAGCCTGATCCTCACGGCGCTCTATTCGGGCCTCGTCGTGTGGGTCGTCGGGCTCGCGGTGCCGGTCACGGCGAGCTACATCATCTGCGCGCAGATCGTGGCGCCCGCGCTCATCAAGCTCGGCGTCCCCGAGGTGGCCGCGCACATGTTCATCTTCTACTACGCGGTGCTGTCGGAGGTTTCGCCGCCCACTGCGCTCTCGCCGTTCGCCGCCGCCGCCATCACCGGCGGCGGCCCTTACGCCACCACGCTGCAGGCCTGGAAATACTGCCTGCCGGCGTTCGTCGTCCCGCTCGCCTTCGTGCTCGAGCCGAACGGCGTCGGGCTGCTGCTCAAGATGCCGAAAGGCGGCGACGTCTGGGACGTCGCCCTCGTCACCGCGGAGACGGCGCTGGGCATCGTCGCGCTGGCCGGCGCCTTCCAGGGCTGGCTGCTGCGCAAGGCCAGCCCGGCCGAAGCCGTGCTGCTCGGCGTGGCCGGCAGCATGCTCGTCGTCACGCGGATCGTGGCCGCGATCCTCTCGCCGGTCGTCGCCGTGTCGACGGATGCGCTGTCCGCCGCCGGCGCGGGGCTGTTCGCGGCCGTCCTCGCCTGGCAGATCGCGAAACGCCGCGACGCCGGCCGGGCGCCCGCCGCCTGAGGGCGCGTGCGTCACCTTGCCCCCGGCAGCGGCAAGCGGGGCCGAAGTTCACGCTAAGTTCAATTTTCTTCCGTAGAAAGGGCAGGTTGGAGCCGACGCGGCGGCCCGGCGGGCATCGCCGGCTTGCCGGCGTTAATCCAATTTTCGCGATTGTGGCTATTGATTGGTAGCCAGCCCGCACTGGGGACCCGCCGTTGGAACAGGAACATCGAAACGCGCTGCCGGTCGGCCACGATCTCGAAGGCTACCGCATCGAGGGCATTCTCGGTGTCGGCGGCTTCGGTGTGACCTATCTCGCGACCGAGCAGGCGCTCGGCCGCAAGGTGGCCCTCAAGGAATACCTGCCGGCCGGCCTCGCGATGCGGTCGAACGAGGACATGTCCGTTCGCCCGATCAGCCACGGCGACATCAAGGACTATTACTGGGGCCTCGAGCGTTTCCGGCAGGAAGCCGAGACGCTCGTCAACTTCCACCACCCCAACATCGTCGCCGTGCACCGCTTCTTCGAGTGCAACGGCACGGCCTATCTCGTGATGCAGTTCGTCGAGGGCCAGAGCCTCGACCAGATCCTGACGCGCCAGCGCGTGCTGCCCGAGGCGGACGTGATGCGCTTCGTGCTGCCGATCCTCGACGGCCTCGAGGAGGTGCACCGCGTCGGCTTCCTGCATCGCGACGTGAAGCCCGCCAACCTCTATCTGCGCACCGACGGCACGCCGATCCTGCTCGATTTCAGCGCGGCGCGGCAGGCGCTGACGCGCACCAGCGTGACGCTGACGGCGATCGTCTCCGACGGCTACGCGCCCTACGAGCAATACGGCAGCGGCGGCCAGCTCGGCCCGTGGACCGACATCTACGGCCTCGGCGCCGTGCTCTACCGCTGCATCAGCGGGCAGCGCCCGACCCAGGCACCCGACCGGCTCTCGGCGATCGTCAACGGCCAGCGCGACCCGCTGCCGCCGGCCTCCGTCGTCGGGCACGGGCGCTACAATGCGGCGCTGCTCAACGCCATCGACCAGGCGATGCGCGTGTTCGAGAAGGACCGGCCGCAATCCGTCGCCGCGCTGCGGGAGATCGTGCGCGGCGCCGAACCGCCGCGCACGTCGCGCACGCCGCATCCGGCCCGGCCGCCCTCCCACCGCGCGCCGGCATCGCCCACGGTGCAGGAATCGTTCTCGAACGCGCCGACCGAGCGCACGGTGCGCCCGCGCAACCCGGCCGTGACCACGGCGGTGCTCGGGGGCCTGATGCTGGTCATCGCCGGGGCCGGCTTCTATGTCGGCACGCGCAATGTGGGCGCGCCCACTTTCGATGCCGCGCGCGCCTCCGAGCCGCGGCGGCCCACGCGCGAGCCGGCCGACGCGATGCCGCCGACCACGACGGCGGCGATCCCGCCCGCCCAGCGCGAGCGCGAGCGCGACGACGCGCTGCCCGGCGCGGCGGTGCAGGGCTTCACCGACTGCGCCGGCTGCCCCGACATGGTGATGATCCCCACCGGGACCGGCCCCTTCGGCTCGCCGGCGAGCGAGCCCGGCCGCGAGGGCGACGAGGAGCGCCAGCGCCAGTTGACGTTCGGCAAGCAGTTCGCGCTCGGGCGCTACGAGATCACGCGCGCGCAGTTCGACGCGTTCGTCAAGGACTCGGGCTACCGCGCCGATGTCGGCTGCTTCGTCTGGTCGGGCAAGCAATGGGCGTTCGACCGGACGAAGAACTGGGTCGAGCCCGGCTACAAGCAGGGCGCCGACGAGCCGGTCGTCTGCGTGAGCCACAAGGACGCCGAGGCCTATGCGGCGTGGCTGAGCAAGAAGACGGGCAAGAAATACCGCCTGCCGACCGAGATCGAATGGGAATACGCGGCGCGCGCCGGCGCCAGGGAGTCGCGCCACTGGGGCGAGGATACGTCCGAGCTTTGCCGCTACGGCAACGGCGCCGACCTCGATTCCAAGAAGAGCTTCCCGGAGTGGCCGGCCTCGACCTGCTCCGACGGCTTCGTGTTCACGGCGCCGGTCGGCAGCCTGCGGCCCAACCCCTACGGCCTCCACGACATGCTCGGCAACGTGGCCGAGTGGACCTCGGACTGCTGGAAGACGCCCGGCACCGAAAGCGCCTCGACCGGCGACAGCGCCGCCGCGGCGCCCGACTGCAACCGCCGCGTCGTGCGCGGCGGCGCGTTCAACTACACGCAGCGCCTGCTGCGCTCGGCCTCGCGCCTCAAGGCCAACGCCACCGGCCGCATCTTCAACCTCGGCTTCCGCGTCGCCCGCGACGCGGAATAGGGCCGGCGGCCGCCGCGCCCTGCTACCGGGGTGCATGACGCTCCCTTAGCAATCACCACCGCGCCGCCGCCGCCGGGCGCAGGGGGGCTGCGACATTGCCGGCGATCGGCGCCCGCATCGGGTCCAAGCGCCGTTTGTGTGGTGCAGGTCACTTTGCAGCCCCCGGCCGGCGCGCGAAGGTGCGCCCGGTTCCCGCGGGAGCCCAACCACAGGGGCACGGCGCTGCGACGGCCTTTCGGATCCAATGACAGTCTTGCAAATGACCTTCCCCGGCATGGCGGGCGGACCTCAGGTGCGTGCAATCGCGTGGCGCGATCTGATAAGGTCGTTCTACGCGCGGCTCGAACCGAGGGGTCTTTGGCCGCGCGCCGGGGAGACGGCCTTGTCCGTGAGCGGATCGCGCGCCGATGAGCCTGGCCTCGCGCGCCCCATCGTGTGGGCGAAGCGCGCGGTGCTGCTCGTCGACGTGGTCGAATCCGTGCGCCTCGTCGAGCAGGACGAGGCGGGCGCCATCGCGCGCTGGCTCGCCTTCGTCGAGCACGTCAAGACGCGGATCCTGCCCGAGTGGAAGGGCCGCGCCGTGAAGAGCCTCGGCGACGGCCTGCTGCTCGACTTCGACGACGTGCGCTCCGCCGCCGCCGCCGCTTTCGCGATCCAGCAGGCGAGCAACCGCGTCAATTCAGGGCTGCCCCCCGAGCGGCAGATGCTCCTTCGCATGGGACTAGAGATCAGCGACGTCGTGGTCGAGGCCGACGACGTGCACGGCCGCGGCGTCAATCTCGCCGCCCGCCTGATGAGCCTCGCCGGCCCGAGCGAAATCGTGGTCTCCGCGCACGCGTGCGACGAACTCACAGCCGACCTCGACGCCCAAATCGAAGACCTGGGCGAGTGCTATGTCCGGCATGTCAGCGAACCGGTGCGCGCCTATCGCATCGGACCGCCTGGCCCGCGACCGATGCTGCGGGGAACCCCCGCCGACGAACTCGCGCCGTACATCGCCGTCGTCCCGTTCGCCGCGCGCCGCACCACCGAGGAGCACGACATCACCGGCGAGGTTCTGGCCGAGGAAATCATCCGCGGAATCTCACATTCGCCCGAGCTGAACGTCATTTCGCGCCTCTCGACGACGGCGTTTCGCGGGCGCGTCGTGTCGCTGTCCGAAATCAGCACGCATCTCAACGCCGACTACGTGCTGTCCGGCATATACAGCGTTGACGGCGACAACCTGATCCTCGACGCCGAACTTGCGGAAGCCAAATCCGGCCGCGTGGTTTGGACCGACCGGTTGAGCGAGAGGCTTTCGGCCATACTCCGTCGCGATTCGGAACTCGTCGGGCAAATCATCGCCGAAACGAGCGCAGCGGTCATGCGGCGCGAACTGCAGCGCGCTCAGTCGCAACCGCTCCCCAGCTTGAAGGCGTACTCGCTGCTGCTGG
>JAEULD010000078.1 GCA_016792765.1 Candidatus Odyssella sp. | reverse complement strand
ATGCTCGACGCCGACAAGCTCGTGGCCATCGACATTCACACCCATGCCGAGGAGCCGTGCGGGACTCATGCCGACGACGGCTACGACGAGTTCCAGGCCGGCATGGCGCGCTATTTCAAGATGCCGTTCGCGCATCCGCCGACGATCCCGGAAACCGCCGCGCATTTCCGCGAACGCAACATCGGCGCCGTGATCTTCGCGGTCGATTGCGAGCGCGAGACCGGCTTCCGCCGCTACGACAACGAGGAGATGGCCGAGCTGGCCGCGCAGCACGCCGACATCCTGATCCCGTTCGGCAGCGTCGATCCCGCCAAGGGCAAGGCGGGCGCGCGCGAGGTGACGCGGCTCGTCGAGCACTTCGGCATCCGGGGCTTCAAGTTCCATCCGACGATGCAGGGCTTCTATCCCAACGACCGCGCGGCCTACGTGCTCTACGAGGCGATCCAGGAGGCGGGCGTGCCGGCGCTGTTCCACACCGGGCAGACCGGGGTCGGCGCCGGCATGCGCGGCGGCAACGGCATGCGGCTCAAATATTCGAACCCGATGTTCCTCGACGACGTGGCGGCCGATTTCCCCGATATGAAGATCGTGCTCGCGCACCCCTCGTTCCCCTGGCAGGAAGAGGCGCTGTCGGTGGCCACGCACAAGCCCAACGTCTACATCGATCTCTCGGGCTGGTCGCCGCGCTACTTCCCGCCGATCCTCGTGCGCTACGCCAACACGCTGCTGCGCGAGAAGGTGCTGTTCGGCTCCGATTGGCCGGCGATCGCGCCCGACCGCTGGCTCGCCGATTTCGCGAAGCTCGACATCAAGCCCGAAGCGCGCCCGCTGATCCTCAAGGAGAACGCGCGCAAGCTACTGGGGATCTGATTCTGGCGCGTGCGGCTCGGCGTGGGGGGCAGCCATGGCGCTTGACAAAAGTTCCATTTATGTTCTAATGTCCGGCGGACTCATTTGCCGGGCCCGCCGCTCTTTCACATCGTCGATCCGGCAAATCCCGCCGCGTGCGAGAGGCGCGTGCCGAAAAGCCAAGAAAAGCCAAGGTTCCCCTTGGCTTTCCGGCGCATCACCTTGGCTTTTGTTGGCTTTTTGCGCTGCCGGAAGCCAAGAAAAGCCAACAAAAGCCAAGGAAAGCCAAGGGTGCGGCGATCCGGGCGGCGGCCGCCGCCGCGCCGAGGCCCGCGACGAGCCGGCGGGCGAATCGCGCCGGTTGTCGCGATTCGCCCCTAGCAGCGCCCCTCGGCGCTGCGGCTACATCGGCGGCGCGAGCCCGTCGCGGCCGACGACGACGCTCTGCGCCGAAAGGCTGCCGTCGGCGGCCCGCGTCGCGCCGAAGATCAGGATCTTCGCGCCCGGCTTCAGCATCTCGGGCTTGCCCGGGCCCATGGCCACGATCGCGGTCTCGGGCGTCACGATCACGGTCTTCTCGCCGTCCTTGTATCTGACCTTGATCGTCGAGCCGTTGCCGGCCGCGACCACGCCGTCCACGGTCGCGTTGGTCATCGTCGTCTCGGGCGCGAGGTCCCAGGGACGGTGGCCCTCGCCGGTGCCCCTGGCCGCGTCGGGGAAGATGTGGATGGCCACGGCGCGCAGCGCGCCGTCCTTGGCCGGGAACGCGGTCACGCCGATGTATTTGCCGGCCGCGATCTCGGAAAGCTCGGCCTTCCGCAGCTCGGTCACGCGCAGATTGGCCGCGAGCGTCACCGTCAGCGCCCGGCCGTCGCGGTCCTTGACCGAAAGCCGGCCGGCCTCGATGGCCGCGATCTCGCCGCGGATGCGCACGGTCGGCGCCGTCTCGGCCGCGGCGAGTGCGGCGAAGGCGAGCACGAGCACGGCACCCGCGGCGGCGCGCGCGATGCGGAGACGATGCGTCATGGGCTTCTCCCGGAACAGGCGGCGCCGTGAGTGGCGCCTCTCTTTCGTCAACACCCGCCATAGGTGCGCTATTCCAGCGGCGGCCGGGGGAACCTACACGCTACCCAGCGGCGCCGCGCGTCTCTAAAGTCCGCCGAGGGTCTCGGGGAAAGCCGCTCACGCGATGGTTGCGCGTATCGCCACGGTCGCCTTTCAGGGCATCGACGTCTTGGACATCGACGTGCAGGTCCAGATCGCGAGCGGCAATCCCTATTTCGGCATCGTCGGCCTCGCCGACAAGGCGGTGGGCGAATCGCGCGATCGCGTGCGCGCGGCGCTCTCGGCGCTCGGGCTCGGCCTGCCGCCGAAGCGCATCCTCGTCAATCTCGCGCCCGCCGACGTGCTCAAGGAAGGCAGCCATTTCGACCTGCCGATCGCGCTCGGCCTGCTCGTCGCGATGGGCGTCGTCGCGGCCGAGGACGCGGCCGAGCACATCGTGCTCGGCGAGCTGGCGCTCGACGGCGCGTTGGCGCCGGTGGCCGGCGTGCTGCCGGCGGCGATGGCCGCGGTGGGCAAGGGGCGCGGCATCGTCTGCCCGGCCGCGTGCGGCGGCGAGGCGGCCTGGGCCGGCGATCTCGACATCGTGGCGGCGCCCACGCTGCTCGCGCTGATCAACCACATGAAGGGCACGCAGCTGCTGCCGCGCCCCGAGCCGCGCCTCGCCGAAGACGATGCGCGCTATCCCGATCTCGCCGACATCAAGGGCCAGGAGACGGCCAAGCGCGCGCTCGAAGTCGCCGCGTCGGGCCGGCACAACCTGCTGATGGTCGGCCCGCCCGGCTCGGGCAAGTCGATGCTCGCGCAGCGCCTGCCCGGCATCCTGCCGCCGCTCGAGCCGGCCGAGGCGCTCGAAGTCAGCATGATCCACTCGGTCGCCGGCCAGCTCGTCGAGGGCCGCATCACCAAGCGCCGGCCGTTCCGCGATCCGCACCATTCGGCCTCGCTGCCGGCGCTGGTCGGCGGCGGCCTGCGCGCGCGGCCCGGCGAAGTCTCGCTCGCGCATCACGGCGTTCTGTTCCTCGACGAGCTGCCGGAGTTCCAGCGGCCCGCGCTGGAATCGCTGCGCCAGCCGATCGAGAGCGGCCGCGCGGTGGTGGCGCGCGCGAACCACCACGTTTCCTATCCGGCGCGCTTCATGCTGGTCGCGGCGATGAACCCGTGCCGCTGCGGCCATCTCGACGATCCGGCGCTGGGCTGCGGGCGCGCGCCGAAATGCGCGCGGGAATACCAGTCGCGCATTTCCGGGCCGCTGTTCGACCGCATCGATCTGCATGTCGACGTGCCCGCGGTCTCGCCGGCCGATCTTTCGCTGCCGCCGGCGCGCGAAGGCACGGCCGCGGTCGCCGCGCGCGTGGCCCGCGTGCGCGCGCTGCAGCGCGAGCGCTACGCGGCGCTCGGCCAGGGCGCGGTGCGCACCAACGGCGAGGCCGATGGCGACCTGCTCGAGAAGGTGGCGGCGCCCGACGCGGCCGGCCGCCAGTTGCTGACTCAGGCGGCCGAGCGCCTGAAGCTTTCGGCGCGCGGCTATCACCGCGTCCTGCGCGTCGGGCGGACCTTGGCCGACATGGACGGCAGCGGCGGCGTCAAGCGCGTCCACGTCGCCGAGGCGCTCTCCTATCGCCGCATCGCGATCTCGGGCGCCTGACGGTGGAGGCGGGGCGGGCAACGCGATAGGCTCCGCATTGCCCTGCTTCGGGGCGAGGCTGACGCCGTCATGGCCCGAACGCGCCCGCTGATCCGGCTTTTGCTGCTGCTGCTGCTCGCCCCGGCGCTCGCCGCGGCCGCGCGCGCCGAGACGACGATCTACGTCACGAGCAATGGCTGGCACACCGGCATCGCGATCGCGCGCGCCGATCTGCCGCCGGGCCTCGTGCCGGAGGCGGCCGATTTCCCGAGCGCCACGCATTTCGAGTTCGGCTGGGGCAATCGCGACTACTACACGACGCCGCGCAAGACGCTGGGGCTCACGCTCGGCGCCGCGCTGCCCGGCGCCGCCGTGGTGCATCTCGCGGCCTATGGCGGCCCGCCGCGCGGCCATGCCGGCCACGAAGTCGTCGCGCTGCGCGTCTCGGGCGAGGGGATGCGCCGCCTCGCGGCCTATCTCCACGCAGGGTTCGCGCGCGGCGGCGCGCCGCGCGTACGCACGGTGGCACCCGGCCTGCTGCCGGCGAGCGCGTTCTATCCGGGCAGCGGCACGTTCCATCTCTTCAACACCTGCAACACCTGGGTCGCCGCCGGGCTCGCCGCCGCCGGGCTGCCGGTCCGCGCCGCCGGCGTGCAGCTGGCCGAGGAGCTGATGTCGCAGCTGCGGCGGCTCGCGCGCGCCGAGGCCCCCGCGCAGTAGCGGCTCAGGGCCGCGGCGCAGCGGCGCGCGCGTGCCATGCGGTGATGAACGCCGCGTAGCTCCAGGTGAGGTTGCGCGCCGAAAGCTGGGCGCCGGTCTCCGGGTGGAACTGCTCCGACAGCGCGCCCGATTCCGGCACGAAGGCGCGCACCGCGTCGAGGATCGCATCGCCGTGCGCGACCGCCAACTGGCCGCCGCCGAGCGCCGCGCGGCGATATTCGAACTCGGCCGCGGCGAACGAGCAGAGATACCAGGCGCCGCCGTCGAAATAGCGGTCGCCGGGATAGCGCCCGAGCGCGAACGGCAGTCCGCGCTCGCGGTTGAGCGGGTAGTGCGCAGCGAAATGCGCCTTGATGCGGTTGAACGTCGCCGCCGTACGCGGATCGGCCAGGCCGTGCGGGCCGCGCGTGCGGCCGGCATGCAGCAGCGCCAGGATCACCGACATGTCGAGCGCCTTCGGCGACTCGGGCACGGCGATGCGGCTGCGATAGAAGCCGAGCGCGTCGGACCAGAACGCGTCGAGCGCCGGCAGCAGGCGCGCGGCGCCGTCGCGGCAGGCGGCGGCGCGCGCTTCGTCGCCGTCGGCGGCGCACCAATCGGCGCCGGCCTCGAGCGCCGCCAACGCCACGTGCCGCGGATAGTAATGCGCGCCGAGCTCCTCCTCCCAGATGTCCACGCAGGGCTCGGCCGCGTGCCGCGCGGTGTAGTCGAGATCGCGCCGGATCAGCGCCGCGAGCTCGGCGCGCGCCGCCGAGGATGACGAGCGCCCGTCGCCCCAGAAGCGCAGCGCCACGAGCGCCTCCAGCGCGGCGCCGTCGTGCTGCGGGCGCGACCACTTGACGATGTCGAGCGTGCCGTCGGCGCCGTAGCGCACGTCCCCCAGCACGGCCTCGCCCTCGAGCGCCGCGATCTCGGCATCGGGACGCACGAACTTCAGGAAATCCGGCGTTACGTTCGCGCGAATGTCGCCGCGCGCGAGCAGATCGCGGCCGCCGAGGCGCCCGAGCGCGAGGCTGAACCGCACGCAGTCCTCGAACCGCGCCACCCACGCCGCGCCATCTGCGCCGCCGGCCAACAGGCGGATCGCCTCCATCACCGCCGCCGCGTCGCGCAGCCAGTGGAAGAAGTAGTCGGGCCCGCCGGCGAGCTCCGTCTCGGGCGAGGCGAGGATCGAGCCCGGCGCCGGGCGCACCGTCTGGCCGAAGCCGGGGCGATGGAAGACGAGCGACGTCGCCGAGATCGCGCGCGCCATCCGCTCGGCGGAGATCGCCGCCTGGCGCTCGATCCACGCTGCGAGCGGCGGCATCGCGCGCTCAGGCGAAATGCGGGCTCGTGAAGCCGAGCTTCTTCAAGCCCGCCTGCACCTCGGGGCAGCTCATGAACAGCTTCCAGAGCAGGCCGCTGCGGTGGTTCTCGATCATCACCACGATCGGCCCCTGGTCGATGGCGAGGTGGGACTGGGCGAACCAGCCGCGGCTTTCCGAGAACGCATCGCGGAAGCCGTATTCGGTCCAGAGCCGGTCGCCGAGCGGGCCGTAGAAATGGCGCAGCGCCGCCATCGCGTGCTCCGGCGCATAGGGCATCGAGCCGAGCGCGGCGGTGGGCGCGATCACGCCGAGATCGTTGTCGGGCGCGTGTGCGTTGTAGCCCTCGTAATTGTCGCAAGCGGTCAGGCCCCAGCATGCCTCGCCATAGCCCTTGCAGCCCTTGGGGTTGGCGAGGCAATGCGCGCGGTTGATCGCGGTGTGCGCCACGTTTTGCTGCCAGTAATCGGCGTAGCGGTCCCTGAGCCCGCGCGGATCGAGGCCCATGAACGAATAGTGCGCGAAGAACAGCGGCCCGCCCTCGGGCGGCCCCAGCGGCAGCGCGATGCCGCGATAGCGCCGGCCGTTCTTCATCGCGCCGTCGCGCGCGAAGCCGCGATGATAGGCCTCGGGCCCGATCGGATAGCGCGGCGACGAGGCGGCGAGCACGTAGGTGATGAGGCACTCGTTCCAGCCGCGGATCTCGTGATTCATCGCCCAGCCGTTATTCGGGCTCCAGTGCCAGTAGAGCACGTCGCCGCCCTTGGGCGCGCCTTCGCGCGTGTGCCAGTCCCACTCCACCTCGCTCCACAGGCCGTCGATGCGGTCGCGCAATTCGCGCTCGGCGGGGGCGTCGAAATACTGGCGCGCCGCGAGCAG
>JAEULD010000071.1 GCA_016792765.1 Candidatus Odyssella sp. | reverse complement strand
CGCGTCGGCCAGCACCGCCGCGCGCCAGGCCATGCTCGCCGCCTGCTCGGACAGGACGTACATGTCCACCGAGCGGTGCTGGAGCACCTGGAAGCTCGCCAGCGGCACGCCGAACTGCTTGCGCGTCTTCAAATAGTCGCGCGTCGTGGCGACCATGTGCGCCATGATGCCGGCCGCTTCGGCGCATACCGCGGCGATACCGCGATCGATCGCGGCCTCGAGCAACGGGTGGCCCCAATCCACCTCGCCTAGCACCGCGTCCGGACCCAGCGTCACGTTCTCAAGCGTCACTTCGGCCGCACGCTGGCCATCGACCGTGCGATAAGGCCGCAGCGTCAGGCCCTTGGCGCCCTTCGGCACGAGGAACAGGGTGATGCCCTGCTTCTCGTCGACGCCGCCCGCCGTGCGCGCGGGCACGACGATCCAATCGGCCGACGCGGCGTTGAACGCCACGCCCTTCCGGCCGGAAAGCGCGAAGCCGCCGTTCGTGCGCGCCGCCCGCGTTTCCACCCGGGCGAGGTCGAAGCGCGCCTTGGGCTCGACCCAGGCGAGCGAAAGCTGAAGCCCGCCCTCGGCCAGCGCCGCCACGAGGTCGCGCCGCCCGCCCGCCGCGAGCAGCGATCCGCCGAGCACGACGGTCGGCAGATAAGGCTCGAGCACGAGGCCCTTGCCGAAGCCTTCCATGACGATCGCCGCCTCGACCGGGCCGCCGCCGAGCCCGCCCTGCTCTTCGCCGAACGGCGCCGCGAGCCAGCCCAGCTCGGCGAAGGCTTTCCAGGTGTCGCGGCTCCAGCCTTCGTCGCCCGCCATCAGCTTGCGGCGCGCTTCGAACGGATAGTCCTTGGCGACGAAGCGCGCGACGCTGTCGGCGAGCAGCTTCTGTTCGTCGGTGAACGCGAATTGCATGGGTCAGCCGGCCTTGCGCTGCGGAAAGCGGCGCTGTTCGATCCAATCGACCGCCAGATCGGCGAGCGCGTCGCTGTTGTCTTCCATCATCATCATGTGCCCGTTCCCGGTAATGCCGATATCCGGCAGGTAGACGAATTCCGCGGCGGCGCCCTTCTCCTTGAGCCAGTTCGCCGTGCCCTCGTCGAGCGCGCGCGGGTGATCGAGATCGTGGCTGCCGGTGACGACCAGAATCGGCTTGCCGCGGAAATTCTCGAAGCGCTCGATCTTGAGCTGGGCGCCGCGCACGTTGAGCCTCTCCAGGATCAGGCGCGGCGCGATCGCGCCCATCGCGGCCGCCAGCGGCGCGACGCCGGCGCGCGCGAAGCGGCCGCCGTCGCCGACCGCCTTCTTCTCGACGAACGCCATGTCGGCGCGATAGGGCTCGGTCTTGCTCAGGCGGAAGCGCAGCTTCGCGGGCGTCTCGACGTCGACGGCCTCGTCCGTTTCGCCGACGACCTTGGGCTCGGCCTGGATGTTGCCCGGCGGGCCGGGCGCGATGGCAACGACGCGGAGGATGCGGGGCCCGTGCGTCTCGACGAGGCGCCAGCCGAGTGCGCCCGACATCGAGTGCGTCAGCAGAACGACCGGCTCGCCGAGCGCTTCGAGCAGCCTGCCGAGCCCGCGGCACACGGCGGCGCCGTCGAGCGCCGCGGCGGGCACGGCGCCGCTGCGCCCCGAGCCGGGCCAGTCCGGCAGGATCGCGCGATAGCCGCGCCGAACGAACGCGAACGCCCAGCCCGGCCGTCCGTCGGCCGTGCGCAGGAAGCAGCTTCCGGTCTGCGTGCCGCCGTGGACCATCACGACCGGCGGCTTGGTCCGCGCGTCGAGCGGAGCCACCACGTCGTAATAGACGGCGGGTTCGCCGGGACCGGCGGCAAGGCCGGCGCCGAACCGCACCGGCGTCGTCGTCGCTTGCATGGCTCCCTCCGCGGCTGCCGGCCGGTCCGCGCCTAGTAGCCCATCACGAACTTGGCGAGGATGCCGCGCTGCACCTCGTTGGAGCCGCCGTAGATCGTCGTCTTGCGCATGTTGAAATAGGCGGGCGCCAGCGGGGCCGCGTAGTCGGGGCCGATCGGCGGCTCGTTCCAGCCGTGCTCCATGGCCTCGCGATTGTAGGGGAAGCCGTAATAGCCGAC
>JAEULD010000068.1 GCA_016792765.1 Candidatus Odyssella sp. | reverse complement strand
CGCCGCGTGCGGGCGGCCTCGCCTGGCGCGGCCGGCCGTTCCGACCGGATCTCCAACCCTGCGGCAGCGCCGCTTCGGTGTCCCAATGAAGAGAGTCGAGACGATCCTCGAGAAGGTCATCTTCCAGAGCCGGTGGCTGATGGCGCCGTTCTATCTCGGCCTGTCCCTGGCGCTCGTGCTGTTGATGATCACCTTCGTGCGCGAGCTGGCGCACGAGGTGCCGGCCGTGATCAGCGGGTATCACGTCGTGGACGGCAAGACCGTGCGCATCAAGGACGCGGACGTGATCCTGCTGACGCTGACGCTGATCGACATGTCGCTTGCCGGCAACCTGCTGCTCACCGTCATCTTCGCCGGCTACGAGAACTTCGTCTCCAAGATCGAGACGGCGCAGCAGAGCAAGGACCGGCCCGACTGGATGGGGACGGTCGATTTCGGCGGCCTCAAGCTGAAGCTGGTCGCCTCGATCGTCGCGATCTCGGGCATCCATCTGCTGAAGTCGTTCATGAAGATCAGCGACAAGGCCGTCGACGACCGGCAGATGTTCTGGCTCGTGGTCACGCATCTCACCTTCGTGACCAGCGGGCTGCTGCTCGCGCTCATGGACCGCATCACTCCGCGCGAAGAGGTGCTGAAGCCCGACGAGCACAAGCGCGATCCGCTCTGAGAGCGGCGCGGCTGCGCGTCTACAGCATGCATTTCGGCTCGTCGCACCAGCAGGGCTGGCCCTGCGGGACGAGGTCGCTCACCCGGTAGTCCCAGGTCAGCTCGGTGCCGGGCGGGATGTCCTCGGCCGCGCGGATCACGAGCATGCGCTCGATGTAGCAGTTCGGGTGGCACGAATGGTTCATGTAATCCGCGCCGGTCACCTCGTCGTAGCGGATCGGCGCGATGCCGTAGAACTTGCCGTTGCTGACGGCGAGATGGACGAGGAGGTTGGGGTCCTCCTTGCCGTAGTCGATCTTGCCGTCGGGCTTGAGATCGAGCACCACCGCGCGGCCATCGAAGACGGCGATCACGCTGTCCTTGGGAATGAGCGTCTTGCTGTAGAGCGCGCGGTGGCCCTCGCCGATCTCGCGCACTTCGGCCAGTGCGTAATTCGTCCAGCTCATGAATTGCCGTTACCTCGCGTCTCGTCATCCGGTTCCGCCCGCTTAAGGCGATTCGCCCGGCCTGTCCACGCTCACCCGCCGGCCTTGCCGTAGAGGGCGCCCGGATCGGCGGCGCCCATCGGCACGTCTTCGAGCCCGTCCTCGCCGGCGCGGCGGAAGAAGCAGCGCCGCTTGCCGGTGTGGCAGGCGACGCCGGTCTGATCGACCTGAAGCAGCAGCGTGTCGCCGTCGCAATCGATGCGGAGGTCGATCAGGCGCTGGACCTGGCCCGAGGTCTCGCCCTTGCGCCACAGCGCGCGGCGCGACCGCGACCAGTAGCAGACGCGGCCGGTCTCGAGCGTCTCGCGGACGGCGTCGCGGTTCATCCACGCCATCATCAGCACCTCGCCGGTGTCGTGCTGCTGGGCGATGGCGGGAACGAGGCCGTCCGCGCCGAACCGGATGGCGGCGAGGGCGGCGTTCGCGGTCGATGTGGTCATGACAGCGTCCTGCCGCAAGGGCTCAGGCGGCGGCGCGCATGCGCGCGAAGCCGCGCTCGAGGTCTTCGAGCAGGTCGTCGACGTCCTCGAGCCCGATGTGGAAGCGCAGGCACGGGCCTTTCGACGTCCACGTCGTTACGGTGCGGTAGTGGCTCGGCTCGAACGGCAGCACGAGGCTCTCGTATCCGCCGAAGCTGGCGCCGATACCGAAATGCTCGAGCCCGTCGACGAAACGCGCGAGCGCGGCCTTGTCCATCGGCTTGAACACCACCGAGAACAGGCCCGACGCGCCCTTGAAGTCGCGCTTCCACACCGCGTGGCCGGGATCTTCCGGCAGGGCCGGATAGAGCACGCGCTCGACCTCGGGCCGCGTCTGGAACCAGCGTGCGACGGCGAACGCGCTCTTGCCCTGCTTCTCGAGGCGGACGGCCATCGTCCGCATGCCGCGCAGGCCGAGATAGATCTCTTCCGATCCGGCGCAGATGCCGAGATGGGCGGTCGCCACGGTCTTCACGCGCTCGAACAGCTCTTCGCGCATCGCGATCGTGCCGAGCATCGCGTCGGAATGGCCGACGAGATACTTGGTCGCGGCGTTGATCGAGAGATCGACGCCGTGGTCGAGCGGACGGAACAGCAGTGGCGTGCCCCAGGTGTTGTCCATCGCCGTGCGGATGGCGCGGGCCTTGGCCTCGGCGACGAGCGCCGGGATGTCGGGCATCTCCATCGTCTGCGAGCCCGGCGCCTCGAGGTAGAGGAGGCGCGTGTTCGGCTTCATCAGCGCCGCGATCCCGGCGCCGACGAGGGGGTCGTAGAACGTCGCCTCGACGCCGAACGGCGCGAGGAAGCCGTTCGCGAAGGCGCGCACCGGCTGATAGACGTTGTCGGGCAGCAGCACGTGGTCGCCGGCCTTGACCAGCGAGAGAATGGCGCTCGCGCACGCCGCCATGCCCGACGAGACGGACACCGCGCGATCGGCGCCCTCGATGGCGGCGACGGCCTCTTCGAGCGCCTGCGAAGCGGGCGTGCCGAAGCGGCCGTAGACCACGGCGTCCTTCTCGAAGCGGCGCGTTCGCGACGCCTCCCAGGCCGCGAGGTCGGGCGCGGTGATCGTGGAAGCGCGGAAAGCAGGCACGTTGACCGCGCCGGCGTGGCGGCGCGGATTGCGTCCGGCGGAAACGAGGGTCGTCGACGGCTTCATTTTCTGCTGCGATGCGGTTGTGGCGCGATAAACGGCATTCTGTCACGGCTTCGTCGGGCGCGCCACGGTTGCCGATGCCGCCGTCTCGCGCTTGCGCCCAGGCCATTATCCCGCTTTTATACGTGCAGGAGGCGGGCCGCTCGACCGAACGACGCGGCGGCCAGCCGGCCTCAAAACAGGAGCCGCGGTCTGCGGGCTCCACACGGCAAACGAGAGGAGCATGGGAGAAGTCATGAAAAAGCTCGCAATCGCGGCCGCGACGGTCGTCGCCGGCGCACTCGCCGCGGGTCCGGCGCTGGCCGGCAAGGATCTCGACACCATCAAGAAGCGCGGCTCGCTGGTCTGCGGCGTCAACACGGGCCTTGCCGGCTTCTCGATCGCCGACAGCCAGGGCCGCTGGACCGGCATCGACGTGGACGTCTGCCGCGCGGTCGCCGCCGCGATCTTCGGCGACGCCAACAAGGTACAGTTCAAGCCCACCAGCGCGCAGCAGCGGTTCACCGCGCTGCAATCGGGCGAAATCGACGTTCTCTCTCGCAACACCACCTGGACGCTGACGCGCGACGCGGCGCAGGGCATGGTGTTCACCGGCGTCACGTTCTACGACGGCCAGGGCTTCATGGTCGCCAAGAAGCTCGGCGTGAAGAGCGCCAAGGAGCTCGACGGCGCCGAGATCTGCGTGCAGTCGGGCACGACGACCGAGCTGAACCTCACCGACTTCCTCAAGGCCAACAATCTGAGCAAGGCCAAGGCCATCGTCTTCGAGAAGATCGAAGAGGCGGTTTCGGCGTTCTTCGCGGGCCGCTGCCAGGCCTATACGACCGACGCCTCGGGCCTCGCCTCGACGCGGTCCAAGGACGCGAAGAATCCCGACGACTACGTGATCCTGCCCGAGCTGATCTCGAAGGAGCCGCTCGGCCCGGCGATTCGCCGCGGCGACGAGGAGCTGTTCGCGATCGTGAAGTGGGCGCTCTACGCGATGGTCGAGGCCGAGGAGTACGGCGTGAGCCGCGCCAACGTCGATCAGATGAAGACCTCGCCGAATCCCGGCATCAAGCGCCTGCTCGGCGTCGACGAGAAGAACGACATGGGCAAGCTGCTCGGTCTCAAGGCCGACTGGGCCTATCAGATCATCAAGCAGGTCGGCAATTACGGCGATGTCTACGAGCGCAACGTCGGCCCGAAGACGCCGCTCAAGCTCGAGCGGGGGCTGAACGCGCTCTGGAGCAAGGGCGGCCTGCAGTACGCGCCGCCGGTCCGCTAGGACGGTCGATCCGCCGCCCCGGTCGCGCCGGGGCGGCGGATTGCCTTTTGCTCCACGAACCGCGGCAGCGACGCGGTGACCAGCCCCGATCCGACGGCGACGCGCACACCGGCAACGGGCGCCTGGTGGAACGACCGGCGCGTGCGCTCTATCATCTACCAGGCGCTGTTCCTCGCGGCGCTGGTCTTCGTCGTCTGGCTGCTGGTCACGAACACGATCGAGAACCTGCGCGCCCGCGGCCTCAAGAGCGGGTTCGATTTCCTCAATTCGCGGTCGGGCATCCCGATCAGCGATACGATCATCGACTGGAATCCCGACGACACGTTCGGCCGCGCCTATTTCGTCGGCATCCTCAACACGCTCCGCGTCGGCATCATCGGCATCGTGCTGGCGACGATCCTCGGCACGATCATCGGCATCGCGCGACTGTCGTCGAACTGGCTGGTCGCGAAGCTCGCCTCGATCTACGTCGAGACGATCCGCAACGTCCCGCTGCTGCTGCAGCTGATCTTCATCTACGCGTTCGTCGGCAACGTGCTGCCCGACCAGCTCAACCCGATCGTGATCGGCGCCGGCTTCTACCTCAACAAGAGCGGCCTGATCTTCCCGCTGCTCAAGCTCGACACCGCGCACTACATCGTGGGCGGCGTGCTGCTCGCCTCGCTGGTCGCGATGCTGATCTACAACCGCTGGGCCAAGCGGCGCCAATACGCCACCGGCGTGGCGCCGAAGCGCCTGCTGCCGAGCCTCGGCATCCTGATCGTGCCGGCCGTCGCGGCGTTCCTGGCGATGGGCGCGCCGGCCGAGTTCGACGTCGCCGCCAAGACGCGGTTCCGCTTCATCGGCGGCGGATCGATCGGGCCGGAATTCCTGACCGTCCTCGTCGGCCTCGTGATCTACACCGCGTCGTTCATCGCCGAGATCGTGCGGAGCGGCATCCTGGCGGTGAGCTACGGCCAGACCGAGGCCGCCGGCGCGCTCGGCCTCACGCGCGGACAGACGCTGCGGCTCGTGCTGCTGCCGCAGGCGCTGCGCGTGATCATCCCGCCGATGACGAGCCAGTATCTCAACCTCGTGAAGAACTCGTCGCTGGCCCTCATCGCCGGCTATCCGGACGTCGTCGCGATCGAGAACATGACGATGAACCAGACCGGCCGCGCGCTCGAGGCGATCCTGCTGATCATGGCCGTGTATCTCACGATCAGCCTCTCGATCTCGCTGGCGATGAACTACTACAACAAGCGCATCGCGTTGAAGGAGCGCTGACGTGGCCGTTTCCGACACCGCGACCGAGAGCGCCGCGATCGGCCCGCCGCCGGCGACGACGGGCTTCCTCGGCTGGATGCGCAAGAACCTGTTCAGCAACGTGTGGAACACGCTGCTGACCATCGTCTGCGCCTACCTGATCATCCGCATCGTTCCGCCGCTGGTGAGCTGGCTGTTCCTCGACGCGACGTGGGGCGAGGCGGCGCCGCAGCAGTGCCGCGCGGCCGAAGGCGCGTGCTGGGCCTTCGTCACCGAGAAGCACCGCGTCATCCTGTTCGGCCGCTATCCGTTCCTGGAGCACTGGCGCCCGCTGCTCGGCATCTGCGTGCTGCTGACGGTCGTGCTGACGAGCTGCTTCCGCCGCTGCTGGCGCCCGTGGATCGCGCTGGTGTGGATCGGCGGGCTCGGCGCCTTCTTCGTGCTGATGTTTGGCGGCGACGTGCCGATCGGGCTCCGCGCCGCCGCGGCCGCCGCCGCCGGCGCGTTCCTGATCGCGACGCTGCGCAGCTCGGGTTCGACGCGCAGCCTGCTGTTCGGGGCGACGGCGCTGTTCGCGCTGCTGGCGCTCGCGGCCGGCCCGATCTTCCGCGTGATCGACGGCGTGCTGAACGCGGCGTTCGGCACCGGGCCGCTGCTCGCCGGCGCGACCGGCATCTGGTTCGAGATCCCGACCGGCCTCGGCTTCGTCTCCACCTCGCTATGGGGCGGGCTCCCGCTGACGCTGCTGCTGTCGATCCTCGGCATCGTCGTCGCGTTTCCGCTGGCGATCCTGCTGGCGCTCGGGCGGCGCTCGAAAATGCCGCTGATCCGCATGTTCTGCGTCGGCTACATCGAGGTGATCCGCGGCGTTCCGCTGATCAGCCTGCTGTTCGTGGGCTCATTCCTGCTGCCGCTGTTCCTGCCGCGCGGCGTCGAGATCAGCGACCTGCTGCGGGCGCAGGTGGCGATCATCGGCTTCTCGGCGGCCTATCTCGCCGAGGTGATCCGGGGCGGCCTCCAGGCGATCCCGCGCGGCCAGTTCGAGGCGGCCGACGCGCTCGGCCTGTCGTATTGGCAGAAGATGGCGAAGATCGTGCTGCCGCAGGCGATCACCATCGTCATCCCGCCGATCGTCAACACCTTCATCGGCCTGTTCAAGGACACGTCGCTCGTCAGCATCGTGAGCCTGACCGACCTGCTGCTCGCGACGAAGGACATCGCGCTCGCCGACGTCGATTGGCGCGCGTTCTACGCCGAGGGCTACGCCTTCATCGCCCTCATCTACTTCGTGTTCTGCTTCTTCATGTCGAAATACAGCCAGTATCTCGAGCGCCAGTTCGAGACCGGCCGCCAGAAGCGCCGCTGAGCGGGGAAGGGGATCATGCAGCCGATCATCACGATGCGCGGCGTGGACAAGTGGTACGGCCAGTTCCACGTGCTCAAGGGTATCAACCTCGACGTGCAGCCGAAGGAGCGCATCGTCATCTGCGGCCCGTCGGGCTCGGGCAAGTCGACGCTGATCCGCTGCATCAACCGCCTCGAGGAGCACCAGAAGGGCCAGATCGTCGTCGACGGCGTCGAGCTCACCAACGACCTGAAGCACATCGAGCAGATCCGCCGCGAAGTCGGCATGGTGTTCCAGCACTTCAACCTGTTTCCGCACATGACGGTGCTGGAGAACCTGGCGCTGGCGCCGATCTGGGTGCGCAAGATGCCGAAGGCCGAGGCCGAAGAGCGCGCGATGTTCTATCTGAAGCGCGTGCGCATCGCCGAGCAGGCGAAGAAGTATCCGGGCCAGCTCTCGGGCGGCCAGCAGCAGCGCGTGGCGATCGCGCGCTCGCTCTGCATGAACCCCAAGATCATGCTGTTCGACGAGCCCACCTCGGCCCTCGACCCCGAGATGATCAAGGAAGTGCTCGACGTGATGATCGAGCTGGCGAAGGAAGGCATGACGATGCTCTGCGTCACGCACGAGATGGGCTTCGCCAAGAGCGTCGCCAACCGCGTGATCTTCATGGACCAGGGGCAGATCGTCGAGCAGAACGAGCCGCACGAGTTCTTCAACAACCCCCAGAGCGACCGGACGAAACTGTTCCTGTCGCAGATCCTCGGACATTGACGCGGGGACCGAGGCCCGTCTCGGCGCAGGCAGGTCCGGGCTTTCGTCGTCGTCCGCCGACAGCGGCGGGACGCGCCGATCCTCGGCGGGCCACCACGGATGATGAGGAAAGGCAAGACTCCGTTTGCCTTGTCATCCCTCATCGTTCCTTGTCATTTCTCATCATTCCGGCGCGGCGGATGATGAGAAAAGACAATTCGGGCCGGCGGCCGGCAATGGCGGCGTGCGCTTCGAAGGCCGGTGCGCAATCGAAGGCCGAGGGGTGCGCCTTGCCGCGAGCGAAACCGATCGACGCTGTCCAAAGAGCTTGTCCCGGCGGAGCGCGGTACCACCGGCCCACCTCGATCCGAGGCTCGAGCGGCCTAGAACAAAACAGGATCATAGTCAAGGGCGCTTTGCCTTCTCCAGCAAGCAGCCGCGCCGGTGCTTCGCGACTTTTTCGACGGCGGGCAAGCCTGCCGCGCGGAGCACTCTGTGCACTACCTCGCGGGGTGCGCCTCGGGGTAGGCTGGCGGCCGCCAGGGGAGGGTGAGATGCGGATGGGCGGTTCATTGCGGGCGTCGGGGGCGCTCGGACGCGCGGGCGCGTTCGCGGGGCTCGTGCTCCTCGCCGCGGCGGCACCGGCATCAGCGCA
>JAEULD010000004.1 GCA_016792765.1 Candidatus Odyssella sp. | reverse complement strand
CAACCCCGACGCCGACTCCCACGCCGACTCCCACGCCGACGCCAACCCCGACGCCGACGCCCACGCCGACCCCGACGCCGACCCCCCCGCCGACCCCGGCACCGACGCCGCAGCCGACCCCGCCCCCGCCCACGCCGACGCCGACTCCCACTCGGACCCCCCCCCCGTCGCCTCCGACGACGCCGACGCCGACGCCCACGCCGACGCCGACGCCGACGCCGACGCCGACGCCGACGCCGACGCCGACGCCCACTCCGACGCCGACTCCCACGCCGACGCCGACGCCAACCCCGACGCCAACCCCGACGCCGACCCCCACGCCGACGCCGACTCCCACGCCGACGCCGACTCCGACGCCGACGCCGACGCCAACCCCGACGCCGACGCCGACTCCCACGCCGACCCCGACTCCCACGCCGCCGGGACAAGGCCTGCTCAACGGGCCAGCCGCCTCGGTCTGGGATGCGTTCCATCACGTGCCGTGGGTCGATCTGAACTTCATCGACGGGCTGCGCACCTCGTTCTACATGCAGCCCAACGGCGGCCCGTATTACTTCGCGGCGTTCGACAGCCTGTTCGCGCTGAACGGCCAGATGCACGACGTGCTGCGCGGGCCGCTCGCGCCGCAGCAGGGCGCGGCGCCGCCGGTGCCTTCGGCCTCCACGCTTGGCCAGTTGGCGCCCGCGGCCGGCCCGGGCTCCGCAACGTCGCCCGATGCTGCGGGTCCGCCGGACCAGTGCGCGGTCAACTTCATGACCAATTTCTGGGCCTGGTATAACCAGTGCTCGCCCGGTCAGACCGGACAGCCGCCCGGTCAGCAATAGGCCGCGGTAAACCGCGACGGTGCGAGCGGCGGGCGCTGCCAGGGCAGCGTCCGCCGCTTCCGTTTTCGGGCGCGCGAGAAGGCGCGCGCCCCGCGCCCGCGATGTCCGGCGGCGTGGTGATCTGGCGCGTGTCGGCGGCAGCCGCGATGCTGCTATGCTGAGGCCACGGGAGGATGCGCCATGGACTTGATCTGCTACCTTCATCCGGGATGGGAGCCGCTGATCCGCCCGGCCGCGGCCACGCGCGCGTGGATGGACAACACGCCCGAGGCCTTCGCCTATCGCTGCCTGCCGCTCAACATCGCCAACGCCCACGGCTGGGAGATTCTGACGCCGTTCGCGTTCGAGGCGCGATGGAGCGGCGGCACGGCGGTGAGCGACATCGAAATTCGCCTGCCCGCCGGCGCGCGCAAGGACCTCGCGCCGGTCTCGCTATTCGGCCAGGGCGTGATGACGTTCCATATTTTCGGCCTGTTTCGCACGCCGCCGCACTGGAATCTCTGGGTCGGCGGCTCGCCCAATTCGCCGAAGGACGGCATCTATCCGCTGTCGGGAATCGTCGAGACCGACTGGTCGCCCTACACGTTCACGATGAACTGGCGTTTCACGCGGCCGAATCACTGGGTGCGGTTCGAGGAGAAAGAGCCGATCTGCTTCGTCTATCCGGTGCAGCGCGGCTATCTCGACGACGTGAAGCCGGTGTTCGTGCCGATGGAGAAGAACGCGGACCTCCTGCGGCAGTTCCGGGCGTGGAGCGCATCGCGCGATCAATTCCAGGCCAAGGTGGCGAAAGAGCAGCCCGCTGCCGGCGCCGACAAATGGCAGAAGCGCTACTACCGCGGCGTCGACATGGACGAGAAGCCGGGCGTGTCCGATCACCAGATCAAGCCGCGGCTCTCGGAATTCGCGCCCGGCGAGGCGCCGGCGGGCGACGCGCCGGCGCCGCAGCGCGAGAAGCGGCAGCCCGTGGTCCTCGCGCCGTTCGCGGCCGAAGAAAAACGGGCCGCCGCCGCGGCCCCGGCCGCGCAGCCGGTGCCCGAGAAATCCGCCCCGGCGAGCGCGCCGACCGCGCAAGCGGCGGATCCTGCGGCCGTCCAGCGGGCGCTGCAATCGATCGGCACCGAGCTGATGTTCGGCGCCGAGCCCGCGCCGCTGGTCCAGCGCCTGATCGCGCTCGGCGCGCCGGAAGCGGAGGCGCGGCGCATCATCGAGACGGCGGTGAACGATCCCCTGGTCGTCAACGGCCGCGCGGCGGCGAAAGCCCTGCGCAAGCGCGACTGGCTGCTCGAGACGATGGAGAAGCACTGGCAGCTGCGCCCCGGCTCGGAACGGATCGAGCGCCGCGCGGGGCTTTCGAGCGAAGAGTTCCTCGACCGCTATTTCGCGCCGGGCCGGCCGGTGATCCTCGCCGGCGAAATGGCCGAATGGCCGGCACTCGCGAAGTTCACGCCGGACTATCTCCGCGCGAAGATCGGCGGCCGGACGATCGAATTCCAGGGCGAGCGCACCAAGAGCGAGCGCTTCGAGATGTACAAGGACGCGCACCGCCGGGAGATGCCGTTCGACCGCTTCGTCGATCTGATCGTGCAGCCCGGCGTGGGCAACGACGCCTATATGACCGCCTACAACTCCGCCAAGAACGCCGAGGCGATCGCGCTCCTGCACGGCGACCTCGGATTTTTCGACAAGTTCCTCGATCGCGCGGCGGCGCAGCCGCACGGAATGATGTGGATCGGCCCGGCCGGCACGGTGACGTCGCTGCACCACGACCTCACCGACAACCTCATCGCGCAACTCGTCGGCCGCAAGCGGATCAAGACGGCGGCCGCCGCGGACGTGGCGAAGATCTACAATCATCACCACGTCTTCAGCGAGATCGCCGACCTCGACGACCCGCGGATCGACCACGCGCGCTATCCGTTGCTGAAGGAGCTGCGTGTCTACGACGTGGTCCTCAATCCCGGCGAGGCCCTGTTCATGCCGATCGGCTGGTGGCACCAGGTGAAGTCGCTCGATTTCAGCGTCACCATCACCTACACGAACTTCCGCTGGCCGAACGAGGCGTATCGCGGCTACCCCGCCTGACGCGGCTCGCGCGCCGTCAGTGCGCGCGCCGCGCCGGGTCGAGCGCCGCGGTCAGCCGCTTCGCGCCCGCGGCACGGATGCGGGCGAGCATCGCGTGGAACCGGGCCAGCGCTTCGCTCGCGTATTCCGTGAGCGGATTCCGGCCCGCGATGCTGCGCCATCCGATGGCCTGGCGAATCTCGTCGAGCGCCGCCACGTGCTCCTGCCAGCTCGAATCGAGGATGTCGAGAAGGCCGTGAAGCACGGCACGCGCCTCGGCTGGATCGCGGAGCGCCAGCAGCGCGCCCGCCGCCGCGTCGAGGCCGCACAACTCGGCCGCGCCGCGCCCCGCTTCCTCGATGTCGGCCGCGCGCGGTTGGTAGGGAACGAGAATGGCCGCGCGATGGGCCCAGAGGATCTGGCGCTGCTTCTCCGCGATCTCGTCGTAGGATCGCGCCGTGTTGCGCGCCTCGGCCTCGTTGCGCCGGTTCCGCTCCTGGATCGTGCGAACGATGCCCGCCAATTTTGGCTCCGACAGGCTCCCGTCGGCCTCGCGCGCGGATTGTTCGGCGAGGCGCTGCAGACTGGCGCCCTGCAGCGGCTCGAAAATCTCGTCTTCGATGCTGAGCAGGAAGATCGATTCGCCCGGGTCGCCGCGCCGTCCGGCCCGCCCGCGCAATTGATCGTCGAGGCGCCGCAGTTTCTGCCGGCCGCATCCGATGACCAGCAGGCCGCCGGCGCGCATCGCGGCCGCGCGCCCATTCTCTCTCTCGCGCGGATCCGCGATCGAAGCCGGCGTGCCGCCGAGAACGATGTCGGTGCCGCGGCCCGCCATGTTCGTCGCGACGGTAACGGCGCCGGCGCGCCCCGCCTCGGCGACGATCGCCGCCTCTTGCGGCGTGAAGTGGGCGTGCAGGACGTTGTGAGGAATGGCGCGGGCCGCGAGCATGGCCGAGAGTTCGTCGGAGCGCGGGATGCTCATCGTGCCGATCAGGACGGGCTGGCCGCGGCCGTGGCGCTCGGCAACCAGCCGGAGCAGGCGTTCGTCGCGCTCGCGCGCCGACGCGAAGACCCGGTCGGGCAGATCGACGCGCCGCCGCGGTATCGCCGACGCGATCGGCACGACACGGAGCCCGTAAACGTGGGCGAATTCGTCGGCGTCGAGCGTCGCCGTGGCGGTCATCCCGGAAACCCTGGCATACAGGCTTCCGAAGGCGCGCATGTTCAACGCGGCCACGGGATGCGGCTCCGGAGAGAGCGCCGCGCCCTCGCGCGCCTCGACGGCCTGGTGCAGCCCGCCCGGCAGCCGCCCGCGGGTGATGCGGCCGGTGCGCGGATCCAGCAGTAGCACCTTGCCGTCCTGCACCACGTACTCGCGATCCCGCTGGACGAAGTGATAGGCGCGCAACGCCTGCCAGATGCGGTTGACGATCTGAAGGTTCTGCATCTCGAACAGCGACACGCCCGACAGCACGTCCCGCTTCGCGAACCAGGCCTCGGCCAGCATCACGCCGTCGTCGGAAAGGGCGACCTCGCGGCGCGTCAGATCGATGGCGATGTGCGCCGGCTCGAGGCCCGCGACGAACTCGTTCACGAGGCGGCACATGGATTCGTCGGTCGGCAGATCGCCGCTGATCACCAGCGGGTTCGTCGCGTCGTCGATCAGAATGTGATCGACTTCGTCGATGATGCAGGCGTCGAAGGCCTGACAGACGGCGCCGTCCTTGTCGCGGCGCAGGCCGTCCGTGAGAAAATCGAAACTCAATTCGCCCGCGGTGCCGTAGATGATCTCCGCCGCATGCGCTCGCCGCCGGTCGTCGTGGCTTTGCCCGCGGATGCGGCAGGATACCGTGACGCCGAGCGCGTCGAAGAGCGGCTTCATCCATGCGGCGTCGCGCTCTGCCAGATAGTCGTTCGCGGTGACCACATGCGCCCGCCGCCCGGAGAGCGCGTCGGCGGCCACCGCCAAGCCGGCCGCGAGCGTCTTTCCGTCGCCGGTCGCCATTTCGACGATGTTTCGCTCGCGCAGGCGGACCGCGGCGTCGATCTGCATCCGATCGGGGTCGAGCCCGAGCGAGCGCCGGGCCGCCTCGCAGGCCAGGGCGATCGCGTCGCGAGCGTCGCTGGGGCGCCCGCCCGCCCGGCGATCCTGCGGAAGCCCGGTCCGTTCGATCTCCTTGCGGCGGCGAACGATTTCGTCGACGGCTTTTTCCGCCGCCCGCCGTTCCCGGCTTTCCCGCCCCGGCAGCAGCCCTGCGACGCCCTTCCAGACACCGGTCATGCGGGACCCGTCACCACGCGCATCGAGATTCCGGAGCCCGCGCCAGGCCGCGGCCGATCAGCCGCGGCCTCCGGGAATTCCGTAGGTCTGGCGCCATTCCAGGAGTCGGGGGCTGGCCGGGTTTCGGGCGAGGCCCGCTTCGATCGCCCGCTGCATTCCCGCTCTGTCCTTCATTTCGTAGTGAGCGAGGAAAAGCCATTCGAAGTATTCGTCGCCATCGTAGATTCGCTGATCGAGGTTGGCGATGCCGCGCTGCGGCGCGGGAATCGAACCGGCGATCTGGATCATCTGCAGGGCCTCGGGAAAGCGCTTGCCCTGCCACAGCACCTGCCCGGCGCAGAAGAACGGCTCGCGCCAGAGCGGAAACAGGACCATGGCGCGTCCGAGCACCTGCAACGCTTCGTCGGCGCGGCCCGTCAGGATCAATTTGCGTGCGAACTGAACGCAGATTTCCGACTGCAGCGACGGCTCGAGGAGATGGCTGAACTCCTGCAGCACCTTGCGATAGTAGAGGATGCTCTTCTCGGGCGCCTCCTCGGCCGCCAGCAGCCACCACATCCGGAAGTCGCGCCGGTAGTCGCCTTCGACCGCCTTCGTCAATATGCGCAGATTGCGGACGTTGCTCGGCTCGCGGCGCTTGAGATTGAAATGGTGGACGTTGATCGTGTCGTCGATCTCGATGACCGCATTGTCCGGATACTTCAGGCACTCATGGATCGGATACTGAAACGCGAACCCGCGCCGGTTCCGGAAAATGCGTTCCCGCCGCGTCAAGTTCGTGGTCCGGCCGCTGGCATCGTGCGACGTGTGATAGGGCACGATGACGACGTCCCATCTCACGTCTTGCGAGATCAGGCTTCGGATGCGCCGCGCGTCTTCTTCCCGAATGACGTCGTCGGCGTCGAGCCACATGACGAAATCCTTCGTGCATCGTTCGATGCCGTAGTTCCGCGCCGCCGAAAAGTCGTCGCACCAGGCGAAATCGTAAACCGACGTCGTGTATTTCCTGGCCTCCTCCTTCGTCCGATCGGTCGAACCCGTGTCGACGATGACGATCTCGTCCGCGTAGAGGTGCGCGGTGGCCAGCAGTTGCGGAACATGGACCTCCTCGTCGCGCATGATGACGGTGAGCGAGAGCGATGGCGGCATGGGCAACCCAAACGGTGTCGGCGGTGGAAGCGGCGCTGCGGGTGGGATATGAAATCTACAGTAAAATTTCCATGAACCCACCGTGCGGTCGCGATGCCGCGGGCGGGCGCAACGCGCGACACCGGTTCCGGCGGTGCGCCGCAAATTTTCCTAGAACGGCCCGAATCCGGTTGGAAAGACGACGGCGATGCCCGGCCCCGAAAGATTTCTCGTTTTTAACATAATTCCGTCGACTCTGGCCGAGGATTTCCTCGCGCTGGAGCAGGCGATCGGCCTCGCCCATGTCACCGACCGCACACTGGTCGTGGACTTCGCGGATCGCGCCGCGGCGCCGCCGCGCTCCGACGCACGCGCGCGGAGCGGCGGGACGAGGCCGACGCTCCTTGATTTCCTCGCGCCTCTGACCGTGACAACGGCGACGCCAACGGCCTTCGAGGGCCACATGGCGGGCGCGCCCGGCGCCTCGCTCGATTTGGCCCTGGATCTGGCGAGCGCCGTCTTCGTCGATCACCGCGTCGAAGCCGAAGCGGCGGCACTTGCCGACTTCGCGGGCGCGCGCACCGTCTTTCGCGATCCCCAAGAGCGAGTCCTCCGGTTGCCCGGCCCGAACCGGGGCTACTATTCCCGGCTGTTCTTCGATCCGCGACCTTCGCTCCACGCGGCGATCGCGGGCATCAAGCCCGCCGCGCCCTACGCCGCGCTGGCACGGCAGATCGCGCAGTCGCTCGGCCGGTTCAACGGCGCGCGCATTCTCGTCGGCGACATCCACAAGCTGACGCCCTATCGCGGCTACGACTATGCGCGCGAAATCCTGAGCAATCTCGCCGACACGCTGAGCGGCGACGAGCTGCTCGTCATCTCGACGGACGAGCCGGACAACGCGGATTTCTTCGCGCCGATCGTGTCCCATTTCACGCGGCACGTGTTCGCCGAAACGCTCGTTCCGGGCGATTTCGGCCGCACGCTCGCCGACCTTCCCGCAGCCGGCGACGCGGCGCTCGCCTGGGTCGCGCATCTCGTCCTCCGCAGCGCCCAGGAATTCGCCGGGACGCCGGGCGACGCGTTCTCGGGGATCACGCAGCGGCATGTCGCGATCGCGCAGGCCGGCCGCGACCTCTTCTTCGAGTCGCGCCCGTTCAAGTTCACCTATCCCGGAGCGGCGACGATCGATGTGCCGTTCGAGAGCGGCCAGTACCTGGAAACCCGGCCCGGCCGGTTCAGCTGGAATCGCCTCGATTGGCCGCTCGGCGACGCGATGCTGTCGCGCTATCGCGAATGGCCCGAGGCCATTCCGGCGCAGGACAAGGCCGGGGCCGGGCGCGAAAGCGCCGCTGCCGAATCGGGCCCCGCCGCAAGCGCCGCGCCGCGCCGCTTCACGATGTCGACGACGTTCCAGGGCGCCTACGTGCCGCCGCAGCTTTCGCCCGGCCGGGATCCGGCGACCGCGCGCCGCGCCGTCGAGCGCGACATGCAGGCGATCGCCTGCGATCTGATGTTCGGCGCCGATCGCCCGGACTTGATCCGACGAGTCGAGGCGCTCGGCGCTCCGCCCGCCGAGGCGAGGCGCATCATCGAGTCGGCATACAACGACCCGTTGATCGCCAATGGGCGCGCGATGGCGACCTTGCTGCGCAAACGCGACTGGCTGCTCGGTTCGATGGAGCGGCAGCGGCGCCTGTGGCCGCCCGCCGGCACGATCGAGCGCAGAAGTGAAATCGGCGCCGAGGAGTTTCTCGAGCGCTACTATGCGCCGGGCCGCCCGGTGATCTTGACGGGCGCGGCGGCGACGTGGAGAGCCGCACGATGGATGCCGGCCAGCTTGGCCGCCGCCGCCGGCGAGATCGAGGTCGTCTGGCACGCGGCCGCCGAACCGCGCGGCGCGCCGGGCGCCATGGGCCGCGCGCCCTTCGCCCGGTTCCTCGACATGGCGTCGCGCGGGCGCGGGCCGCATGCGCCGTATCTTCTCGCCGACGAGCACGCGCACAACGCCGCCCTCGCCCGGCGTCTGCGGGCGGATCACGGATCGCTGGATGAATTGCTCGACCCTGGCGCGTTGCAGGCCGGCGGCATGCTGTGGATGGGCGCCGCGAATGCGTTCACGCCCCTGCACCACGATCTGGTCAACTGCCTCGTCGCGCAGTTCGCGGGCCGCAACCGTTTCAAGATCATCGCGGCCGGCGAGGTCGCCAAGCTCCACAACCACCTGCACGCGATCAGCGAGATCGAGGATATCGAGGCGCCGGAGACCGACGCCAAGCGGTTTCCCGGCCTGGCCGAGGTCGCGGTTCACGAGGTCACGCTCGCCCCGGGCGAAATCCTCTACCTTCCGTTGGCGTGGTGGTACCAGGTGCGCGCCGAAGAGTTCGGCATCACGGCCACCTACACCACCTTCCGGTGGCCGAACGATTTCTATCGCAGCTACCCGGCGAGATGAGCGCCGCCGTCGGCCCGCCCGGCGGCAGGCCGCGCGACGCCGCCGGCTCTACTGCTTTTTCGCCTGACCCGGCGGCGTGTTCAGCTGCCCCGGCGGCGTCGACGGCGGTCCGGAGAACGTGTTTTTCGGACCCGGCGCCGTGCATGCGCTGGTCGTGCAGCGGTCTTGCAGGCCCGGCGGCAGCGGCCCCGTCGCGAGGCCGGGCGGAACGCCGACGCCGGGATTCGTGATCGGCGAGAACCCGGCCGGTGTCGGCGGCGGCGGCGGCGGCGGCGGCGGGCCGGACCCCGGCGGGGTCGGCGGCGGGCCATTGCCCGGCGGCGTCGTCGGCGGACCGTTGCCGGGCGGCGTCGTTGGCGGACCGTTGCCCGGCGGGGGCTGGTTCGGCGGCGTGGGTCCCGGCCCCGCCGCCGGCGTCAGCGCGTTGAGGACCTGGCCGATGCCGAGAAAATAGAGATACAGCGTCTGGCCGCTGTCGTCGAAGACCGTGCAGTAGTTGCGGCCGCCGCCGGTCGAGAACGATCCCGTGCCGCTCGATCCGCAAGCCTCGTCGGACTTGGACTGCGGCGCGGTCGTCTGGCGGCCGTTGGTGACCGCGTATGAGCCCGGCTTGTCGAGCGTGACGCAGCTCGCGCTCGTGATGCAGACGATGACGGCGCCTTCCGTCAGCGAGACCCACATCCAGCGGTCTTTGATGATGAACTGGACGATCGTTCCGCGCACGCCGATCGTGCCGACCGGCGTTTCGATCTTGTAGCCGGCCTTGGGGCCGGAGCCGGTGACGAAGCGGAACGCGCCCGAAACGGCGCGGATGCTCATCTCGCCGGTCTTCTTCTCCGGATCGTAGACGAGCCTGTCGAGCGTCACGTGCGACTCCGGGCCGATCGTGAGCGCCGTCTCGTCGCGGAACAGCAGCTGCGCGCCGGCATCCCGCCCGGTCTTGATGCTTTCGTTCTGGAACACGCCGTCGCCGCGCTTCAGCGCGCGCTGCTTGCCGCCGAGCGCGCCGGTCACGTCGTTCTTGGTGACGGCGGCCGTGCCGATCTGCGGCGGCGTTGCGGCTTGCGCTTGCGTGGCCGCCGCGGCAAGCGCCAGCAGAGGCGCATACAGGAACGTGCGCATCAGAACCTCCACAGGATTTTCGCGCCGGCCGTGTGGTTGTCGTACAGCTGGCTGGCGTCGTTGGAGCTGCGGTGCTCGAAGGTGTAGCTGAAGATCAGATCCGCCTGGCCCTTCAACAGGCCGGCGACGATGATCTGGGCGCTCGGCGAGACGACGTGATCGCGCCGGTTCTTGCTCTTGTCGCTGACCGTCTCGAAGTAGTGGCGGTACTCGTAGATCGCGCCGATTCCGAACGTGACGTTCTCGTAGACCGGCACGAAGAAATCGGCGCGGATGCCGAGCTGGTGATAGCGCGCCGGGAAGGGCTCGCTGCGCGGGTCGACGCCGGGCGGCCCGCTGCCGAACACGCCGTTGTAGCGCCAATAGGGCGTCACGACCGCGATCGAGCGCTCGACGAGCAGCGCGTTCATCACGAAGCGCGGCGACACTTCGACGAACGTGCCATCGCGCGTCGAGAAATATTCGCTCACGAATTGGTAGCCCCAGCGAACGGCGACGCTCTTGAGAGGCGTTTCGCCCTCGACTTCCAGCGTCGCGCCGGCCGTGCCCTCCGTATAGAACGTGCGGCGCGTCAGCCACGAGTACGTGCCGCCGATATACGCGTGGAGGCGATAGCCCTCGCTGAGATCGAACAGCGGTCCGGCGCGGCCGCCCGCTGTGCCGAAATCGATGTCGTGAAAGCGCAGATGATAGTTGGCGTAGACGTCGCCTTCGGCGCGCCAGCGCAAGTCGCCGATCCGGCGCTCGTGCTGCGCCTGCAGTCGCGCGGAGAGCACGCCGTCGTAGCGGTTTCCGGCGTGGCCCGGCGTGCGACGGGGATTGCTCTCGTACTGTCCGCCGAGCAGCAGCGTCACGCGCGTCGCCGAAGGCTCGAGCTCGAGCTGGATGCGGCGAATGCCGGCCTTTGCCGCTTCGTTGTTCGGATCCTGCGCGAGAATGCGCTCGTAGGCGGCGAGCGCCTTGCGGATTTCCCCGCGCTCGACGGCCAGTCGCGCGTAGCGGAGATTGAGGCCCGGATTGCCGGGATCCTGCAAGATCTGCTCGAACACGCGGCGCAGCTCGGCGTCGTCCTGAGCCTGCGCAGCTCCCGGACGAGAGATGCCGGCTGCGACGATCCCGATGATCGCGCCGATGAACAACGGTCTCCACGCGGACCGCGCCATACGCATTGAATCCCCCGTTGCCCGCACTGTGCCGCGCGGCATCCTGTCGTTCTTCTTGCTTGCTTTTTTCGACGGTTAGACGACGCCGAGCGCCTAAGCACGCGCGCAAAATATATCACATTGCGCGGCCGCGCTAACGACTTTTCAACGAGAATTTTCACTTATGACAAGATAATGTTCCTATTCGACAGCGCGTTTTCACAGGGCCGCACGTACCGATTGCCGATTCCAGGGACCAAAGACACGGCAGGATGCGGGCGCGGTCTGCGAACGGCAACGAATGCGCACATCGGAGACGAGTGCCAGACTCGGAGGGCCAGCTGACGCCGCTGGAAGCTGCGGCTACCGGAGGACCGCTCAAGCGGCCGCAACGATCGCGACGAATTTCCGCAATGCGGTCTCGAGTTTGAACTCCGCGGGCAAGAGCGACGAGCGCGCGCGCGTGGGGGACGGCACCGCCGCACGCATCGCGGCGACGAATGGGGCCCCCGCCTCCGCCAAGGTCACCGCGCCCGCAGGCGCCAAGGCCGCTATCTCGCCGATGCCGCCGGCTTCGGGCGTCGCGATGACGGGCGTGCCGAGCGCCAGCGCCTCCAGCGCGACGTTCGGCAGGCCTTCCCATCGCGACGGCAGCAGCAGCGCATCGGCGCCCGCGACGTGGCGCGCGGCGTCCGCGGCGAAGCCGGGCATCGCCACCCGGTCGCCGAGCCCGAGCCCGGCCGCTTGCGCCTCGAGAGCGGATCGATCCGGGCCCTCGCCGAGAATGGTGAGCCGCGCGTCTTGCGGCGCGTCGGCCATCATGCCGATGAGCCGATCGAAGCCCTTCTGGCGGGTGAGCCGCCCCACGGCCACGAAACGCGCCCCCGCGCCGGGCGCCCGAACGGGGTCGCGCGCCGCACCGGCCAAGGCCGCTTCGTCGACGGGATTGTGAAGCACCGCGATCTTGTCGCGCGGCACCCGGAAATCCTCGGCCAGTTCGCGCGCGAGGTAGCTCGCCGGGACGATGACGGCCGCGGCGCGGCGGTAGAGGCGCGGATACGCCCAGCGATAGAAGCGGGCCGCGATGCCGCCCGCCGCATGCCGGTGCGGCGTGTTCGCCTCGCGCACGATCAGGCGCATGCCGCGCGGCAAGGCCGGCGCCGCCGCCAACAGCGCGAGGTTGAGCGCGCCGATCGTCGAGATCGCGAAGCCGGGCCGGCTCCGCCGCAGCGCGCGGATCAGCGGCAACAATGACGCGCGAATCCGCTTGCGGCGGAGATCGGTGACCGGCAATTGCCCCGCGACGAGGCGCTGCCATGGCCCGGTTCCGTCGAGGACGACGATTTCGGCGGCGAAGGCGTCGCGATCGAGCTGCCGTGCGAAGGTCAGCAGCACCCGCTCGGCGCCGCCGCCGGCGAACGACGGAAGGACGAAGGCGATGCGGAGGCGCTCTCCTCCGGGCATGACCACGGGCTCAGGCCGCGCGGGGCACGACGGCACGGCATTCGGCGAAGCGCGGGCCTCGCCCGCCGGTCGTACGATGGCCGCCGAGCGCCCGCCGGCCCGCGCGCACCGCGGCCGGATCGGCGCCTCTGCCATCCGAACGGCTCACGGCGCAAACACCCGAGCCGATCCGGCGGGCAAACGCGTGGAGCCGAGAACCACGGCGTTCGCTCCGTTGCGGTTCGGCCTCCGACGGCGCCGCGGCGACGAAGGCGCGGGCGCCGCCCCGTTTCTCAGAACCGCGCTCCGCGTCCGCGAATCCAGCCCGACGTGCAGCACGGATTTGCGCTCCGGCTGGCGACGTAGGTGTGCAGGTAGCAGAATGGCGTGTTCTGCCCGTTCGATTCCGGGCTCTGATAGGTCCACGCGACGCAACGGCGATCCTCGAAGCAGAAGCGCGCGCACCGGGAAGAATGCGGAGAGGGCAACGCGAACTGGCGGTAATTGCTGACGCCGAGCGTCACGCCTTCGATGAACGTGCTGTATTGCCCGGGCGAGAGATCGTCGCCATAGGGCGTGGGCCCCGGGCCAGGCCCCGGAGCCGGGCCCGCAAACCGCCCGTGGATGGTGCCGGACGTGCAGCAGGCATTCGCCGTACGGCTATAGACGCGCGGATGCAGATAGCAGAGCGGCGTGTTCTCGGGACGCGATTCCGGAGACTGATAGGTCCACGCCGAGCAGCGCCGGTCGCGGTAACAGGCCTCGGCGCAGAGCGACGGATGCGGCGAGTTCAACACGAAATAGCGGTATTGGCTCGCGCCGAAGCTGACGCCCTGAATGAAGCTGCTGTACTGCTCTGGACTCTGCGCCTGCGCGACGCCCGGCACTGCCGGCAGGATCGTCCAAAACGCTGCGATCAGAATCGCAACGGCCTTCAGCCGAGAAGCAGTCATGTTCAACCGCGCTCCACTCCCGATTTTCAGGAACAACGATCTCTACCGAAGTCGGTACCACTTTTCATTTTGTCGGAGATGTTGCGAAAACACAATGCGCAAGCAACGGCGGGGGCTGGCGAGCGGCGAAAGCTCGCGCGCCGAGCCGAACAATTTCGGCGACGCCCCTGACGCAGCAAACGGCCGTGCCGACGGTTCCGGCGCAGTCGCAATCACGGCTGCCAGTCGGACAGACTTCCGGAGCAGATCCGAGTACAAACTTCCAAGTGCCCGATGCAGCTCCACACGGAGAAATGCCGCTCGGAGTGCGCTGCCGCTTAGGCAAGCGATCATGCGGCTTGTCGAGATGCAGATTTCCCGCTTCCATGTCGCCGGGCACAGGCGAAACCAACGCAACCAGGGCCATGTGTGGATTCGCAAGCGATTGCGCTCGACCCCGATCGTGGCGCTGTCGTCGACGGCTCCGCCGCGCGTTCGTCTCGTGCGTAACCGCGCGGCATGGCGGACGCCGCTGCCTTGATGGCTGTTGTGCGCAGGCAAGATTGAAGGCGAAGGCTTTTTTCGGCGGCCGGGGCGGACCCGGCGGCGGAGACCGAGCCGCACGCAGGCGAAGACGCGAAAGGGCCGCGATGCGGCCCTTTGCTGGCTGGCGCGGCCGGATTTCTCCGGCCCCCGGATCGGGTGTTGCGCCCTTGCGACGAAAGCCTCCGCGTTCGTCTCTCTGCCCGCCGAAACGCGCTGGTGCTGACCGCGCCTCTCGGCCGGCGGCTCAGGCCGCGCGGCGCACGATCTCGCAAATGCGCGCCACCATGGCTGGCTCGAGATACGGATGCATCGGCAGGCTGAGCACGCGCCGCGCAAGCCGCTCCGAGATCGGGCACGAGCCCTCTCCCGCCCCGTACTCGCGATAGGCGGCCTGCAGGTGCATGGGAATGGGATAGTAGATCGCGGTCGGCACGCCCTCGCCCTGCAGGGCGGCGGCGATGGCGTCGCGCCGATCCGAGAGAATCGAATATTGCGCCCAGGCCGAGCGGTAGCCGGGCGGGATCTGGGGCGTCTCCACGGCATCGCCGAGCGATCGGGTGTAGTGCGCGGCGATCTCCTGCCGGCGCTCCAGCTCGTCTTCGAACACGTCGAGCTTGGCGAGGATCACGGCGGCCTGAATCGTATCGAACCGCGCATTGAGCCCGACGCGCTCCACTTCGTACTTGCTGCGGCCCTGGCCGTGCACGCGAATCGAGACGAGTTTCGCCAGAAGATCGTCGTCGTCGAGGAAGATGGCGCCGCCGTCGCCGTAGCAGCCGAGCGGCTTGGCCGGGAAGAAGCTGGTTGCCGTGATCGGCGCCAGCGAGCCCACGCGCTTGTTGTGCAGCGCGCCGCCGAAGCTCTGCGCCGCGTCGTCGATCAGCGCGAGCCCCTCCGCCTCGCACAGCCGATTGAGCGCCGCGTAGTCGGCCGGGAGCCCGAACAGATCGACCGAGATCACGGCGCGCGGACGATGCGTGCCCTCTTTCTTCACCGCCGCGACCTCGCGCGCGAGATGATCCGTGTCGATGTTGAAGAGGCGCGGATGCACGTCGACATAGATGGGCCGCGCGCCGACGAGCAGCACGACTTCGGCCGTGGCGGTGAAGGTGAATGTCGGCACGAACACCGCGTCGCCCGGCCCGATGCCGAGCGCCATCAGCGGCGCGATCAGCGCGTCGGTGCCGCTCGCGACGGTGAGGCAGTGCTTGCTGCCGGCCCAGGCCGCGAGCCGCCTCTCGCACTCGGCCACTTCCGGGCCGAGGATGTACTGCCCGTGATCGAGCACGCGCCTGATGCCCGCATCGACGCTGTCCTTGATGCGCGCGTACTGGGCCTTGAGATCGATGAAGGGAATCGTCGCCATAGCCTCGCTCGTTGTGTGCGCTTCGGCGCGGCCGCCGCGCGGTCAAACAGGTTTCGAAACGATATGCCGGTCAAGCGCGAGATGGCGGAGGCCGGACATGCCGAGCACGCGCAAGGCGTCCTGCGGCGTGTAGACGATCGGCTCGCCGTGGAGATTGAACGACGTGTTGAGGATCGCGCCCTTTCCGGTCCGCGCCCGATAGGCCGAAATCGCCGCGTGGTAGTCCGCGTTCGCCGCCGCCGTCACCACCTGCGGGCGGATGGTGCGGTCGCGCGGATGCGACGCCGCCGCGAGGTCGGCATAGCGCGCGGTCGTCGTCGGATAGGCGAAGGTCATGAACGGCGGCGCCAGCCCCTTGGGGTCCTCGAAGTAGTCGCGCGCCGCGCCGTCCAGGACGCTGGGGGCGAACGGCATCCAGAAATCGCGCATCTTGATCATCGTGTTGATCTCGTCGACCCGCCGCGGATCGCCGGCGCTGGCGAGGATGCTGCGGTTTCCGAGCGCGCGCGCCCCCCATTCCATCCGGCCGCGGCACGTGGCCACGACGTCGCCGCGCGCCAGGAGATCGGCGATCGCGGCGTTCATGTCGCCGGGCCGCGCGACGGAAAACCCCTGCCGCGCCGCGTCGTCGATCGCGCGCTCCTCCTCGCCCGCCGCGGCCGCGCCGCCGAGATAGAGATTGCGAAAGACGCCCTCGCCGTTCGCCGGACCGGAGTGCTGACGGTGGCCGTACAGCGCCGCGCCGATCGCGAGCGAGTCGTCGGACGCGCTCGGCATGACGTAGATCGAGCGGACCTCCGGCAGCGCGGCGATCAGCATGTTGGCCTTGACGTTCATGAACACGCCGCCGGCGCAGACCACGTCGCGGATGCCGGTGTGGGCGATGCACGCCCGCACCCAAGCGACGAGCATGTCCTCGGTGAAGCGCTGGACCGCGCCGGCGACGACGTCGAAGCGCGTCCGTTCGAAGTTCTCGCGCAGGTATTCGTAGCAGTAGTTGGTGGAGAGGTCGGTCGCGAGCTCGAAGCGCAGGCCGTCGGCCGAGAGCCGCAGCAGCCGCCGCAGCGGCTCGGCGGCGCGGTCGCTGCGCTCGGGGTCGGCATAGGGCGCGAGGCCCATGATCTTGTATTCGTGCTCCCACGGCGTCATCCCCATGAGATACGTGACGCGCGAGAAGATCTTGCCCAGCGAGGCGTGGCGATCGGTCGCCGCGATCCGTTCGATCGCGTTGTCGCGGCATATCGAGACCGTCGCGGCGAGATTGTCGCCGGCACCGTCGCAGGTGAGGCCGAGCACCGGCTGGCCGGGTCGGACGTTGGGCGCCGTGTAATAGGCGGCGGCGAGATGCGCGAGATGGTGCTCGACGAAGGCGATGCGGTCCTTCGGCGCGCCGAGATGCGCCACGACATCGGCGATGCGTTCGTTTCGCCGCAACTCGAACATCTGCTTGGCGTAGGCCGGCAGCCGTTGCGCGTCCGCCTTCTGCTCGCGCTCGCCCACCGCATACCAGGTCGTGATGTCGGCCAGCCGGGCACGCGCGTGCATGAAGTTCGACGCGTACACGACGGCCGAAAGATCGCGCACTTCGGCGCCGCCGATGCGCATCACGTCCTCGATCGCGCGGCGCGGATAGCCGATGTCGTTCTTGCACCGCGAGAGCCGCTCCTCGCTCACCGCGGCGATCACCGCGCCGTCGCGGACCAGCGCGGCGCCGCAATTGTGGCCGTCGTGGATCCCGAGTACGTATTCAGCCTTGCTCATCGCCAATCTTGCCCTTGAAAGCGGGAGGCGCGGCGCCACGCGCCGCGCGATAGGGGTCGCAGTTCGCCGCGAGCTCGCGCGCCAGCACGCGATCCCGCTCGGCGCGGAAGCGGTCGAGAGTCGCGACCGGATCGCCCGGTACGCTGCCGATCCACCAGATCGGATGGGTCAGCAATTGCAGCGCGCGGCCTTCGGCAACCGCCCGATGATCCAGGGGCGGGCCGTAATGCCAGCCGCCGCGGCTGTCGGAGCAGTATCCCATCTCGCTGAAGAAGCGCGGCTCGTAGGTGTGCCTGCGCCCGGCGATCGTGCCGCGGCGCCCCAGCAACGCCGCTGCCGGCCTGTGGAAGCTCACGAAGCGGACCGGCGCGCCGAGCGCGTCTTCGAGCGCCCGGCATTCCCGCGCCGCGGCGTCTTCGAGCCCTTGCGGATCGCTGCCGTGGACCGAGGCGTCGAAGTGAAGGCCGATTTCGTGCCCGAGGCGGCGCAGGTTCCCCAGCGTCGCCCGCGCGGCCGCGGAGAACGGGTTGTACATCTCGGTGCGCAGCAGCACGAAGTAGTGCGCCTTGACGCTCAGCGCCGACTCCAGTGCGGCGATCGGTTCCGCCGCTCCGAGCGACATGTCGAGATCGTGCCGGAGAATGAGATGCCGCGCGGCCGGATCGGCGTCGTCGTAGCCCGCGACCGCATAGCCGCGCGCGAGAAAGGCGCGCAGGAGCGCGAGATAGCCTTGTTCGGTAAACGCCTCGCTCACGGCGATGTCCGCGCGGCCGGCTCTTCGCGGCGGGCGAGCAGGATTCGCGACGCCTCCGGACCGGCGTTGAACAGCAGGTCGATCGCCGACATGTAGGGCTCGAAGCCGGGATAGGCCTGGGCGTAGCGCGGATGCGCGTAATCCTGATAGTCGACGGCGATTCCGGCGGCGCGGAAACCGGCCTCGTCGAGGTAGTCGCGGCCGAGCGTGCCCGAGAGATAGCGCGTGGCCCCGGCGCGGCGGCACAGATTCAGCACGAGATCGCTCTTCCGCCCCTCGACGCCGAGGCTGCGCGCTTCGCGGACCTCCGTCGTGATGGCGAAGGCGCGCAGCAGGTAGCGCGTGATCGCATCCAGCAGGTCGACGAGCCGGTGCCAGGGCCGGGCGTAGAGCTGCTCGAAAAAGCCCGAATGCTCGGCGAAGTGCGGCGCGCGCCGGTAACTCTGCTGGATCGTGCTCCAGTGCTTGCGCCGCCAGTGGTCGTCGGCGATCTCGACGTCGGCGATGGCCAGCCCCGACAGATGCCCTTTCAGGTTCACCGGCACGGTGAGCCAGGTCCAGCCCGTCGCCGTCCGCACCTTGTTGCGGTTCGTGAAGCTGTTGCGCTCGAACTGCACGGTGTCGAGCACGAGGTGCAGGTCGCTCGCGGCAATCCGCTCGAAATAGCCGAGCCACGGCAGGTAAGCGGGCTGATTGATCGACACGATCACGGGCGCCGCTCGCGGTAGAGATAGACCGTGAAGTCGCGCGAATGATAGTCGTGCCGCAGCGCAACCCAGGGCGTGAGCGTGCGGCAGTAGTCCATGATCTCGGCGGGATCCGCGTAATACTCGCCGGGCTCCCGGTCGGGCGCCCACGCGCTCAGCGAGTTGAAGGCGACCGCTTCCGTCGCGCTGGCGAACATCCGCGCGATCAGCGCGCGCGTCAGCGCCGGCGCGTCCGCGCCGAGCAGATAGAAGATGCCGTTCGCGGTGACGACGTCGTAGGTGCCGACATCGTCCTCGAGAACGTTGGCGGCCCTGATCGGCAGCGCAGGGTGGAGCCGCCGCGCCTCCGCCACCATCGCCGCCGAGATATCGACGCCGGTGTAGGCGACATCGCGAAAGCGCCGCGACAGGTAGGCGGCATAGTCCGCGAATCCGCATCCGACATCGAGCACGCGCTTGCCGTCGAGCGGCGTCACTTCGCTGAGCACCTTGAATTTGATCGCCTGGCTTTCCGCGCGTCCGTAGTCGCAGGCGCGCGGGTCGTGCCCGTATTTCGCGACGAGGCCGTCGTAGTAGCGGCCGATCGCCGCGAAAACGGGATTCCCCGCCGCCGTCATCGTGCTTCCTCCGCGACGGCGCGCACGGCGGCAATCACCGCCGCCTGCTCTTCGGCGCCGAGTGTCGGGTAGAGCGGCAGCGATACGAGCCGCCGGAACGCGCGCGCGCTGACCGGGCACGCTTCCCCGGCCCTGGCCCAATCGGCGACGGGCTCCGCGGCGTCGATGCCGCGCGCCGCGAGCCGGGCGATGGCTTCGGCCGCGTCGAGGCGCGCGAACTCCACCGCATAGCGATACCATGCGCGCTCGCCCGCCGGCGGCAACGCGACCGCCCCCGCGCGCGCGATATCCGCGAGCGCAGCGCCATAGCGCTCGGCGCACGCCCGGCGCGCCTCGAGAAATTCGCCGAGCCGCCCGAGCTGGCAACCCGCCAGCGCCGCCGCGAACTCGGTAAGCTTGTCGTTGAGCCGCGTTCCGTCCGCGCTCTGGTCGGCGTAGTCGCGCCAGCGCCGCACGAACGCCGCGACGGCGTCGTCGTCGGTCATCGCCGCGCCGCCTTCGCCGGCGCCGATCAGTTTCGTCGCGTAGAACGATGTGATGGCGATCGGCGCCAACGAGCCCATCGCGCCGGCGGCGATCCCGTGCGCGCAATCCTCGATCACGGGCACGCCGAGACCGCCGAGCGCCTTGATGTCCGCGGCCGCGCCGAACGTATGAACGGCGATGAGCGCCTTCGTACGCGGCGTCGCCGTCACGGCCTGGGGATCGATCGTCCAATCCCCCGGCACGACATCGGCCGGCACCGGCCGCGCGCCGCACGCCAACGCGGCGTTCGCCAGCGCCACGCAGGAGTAGGCGGGCACGATCACCTCGTCGCCGGGGCCGACGCCGAGACTCAACAGCGCGAGGCGCAGAGCCCCGACGCCCGAGCCGACGGCGACGGCGTGCCGGCGGCCGAGGCGCGCGGCGAGATCGCGCTCGAGCCGTTCGACGGCGGGCCCGCACGACCAACGGCCGCTCGCGACCACGGCGGCAACCGCGTCGCGCTCGGCCGCGCCGTGGGTCAGCCGGTTGTGCGGAACGCGGATCATCGGCGCAGCACGAGCGCCGCATGGGCGTCCGGCGTGTTTTCCACGCTTTCCGGCGCGAAGCCGGCGCGCAGGAAGGCCCGGCGGGCGCCGTCGTTGTCCGTCCGCACGAACGCGACGATCTTCTCGACGGGCCAGGCGGCGAAGGCGAGGCGCGACGCCTCTTTGATGACGATCACGCCCAAGCCGCGCCCGCAATAGCGTTCGATCAGATAGACGGAAATCACGGCGGCGTCGGCGGGCCCGCGATCGAAGCGAACGAGCCCGGCGGGCGCGGCGCCCACGCTCGCGATCCAGAGCTGGCGCGCCGCGCTGGCAAGGCTCGCGGCGAACCAGGCCCGATGTTCCTCCGCGCCGACGCTGCGCTGGGTCGAGCCGCGCGCGAGCACGAACGGATCGTTGCGCCACGCGAAGACGAGGTCGGCGTCCGCCGCAGCCGCGCGGCGCAGCGTCACGGTTTCCGCGGCCGTCATCGCGCGCTCCCGGCGCGCGCCCAGGCCGCATACCAGCACTCCAGCATGCCGAGCGAATCGCTGTGCTTGGCGCCCTCGGCGCGGCCGGGTTGGCCGGAGAAGCCGTGGCGCGCCAGCAGCGCCGGATACGGATGATACCACGACGATCCGCCGCGCTTCACGGTATCGCCGAGATCGAACAGCGGCATCGGCTCGACGATGGCGAGATCGTGCCGCCGCTCGCCGGCGCGCGCGACGAAGGCTTCGACTTCCGCGCCGGTCAGGTAGCACAGCGTGCCGCGCGAGAAGACCAGCGTGCCCGGCGGCAGCGCGGCCAGCGCGGAATCTTCGAGTTGGCGGAACTTCACGCCCTCGCGCTCCGACGGTGCGCGATAGCTTTCGCCGATGTCGAACGCGTAGGCCTCGACATGGGGCAGCAACCGCTTCAGCGTGAGGATGCGGCCTCCCGAGGCCGCGCCGATCTCGGCGACCGCGGCATGACGGCCTTCCAGCGCCGCGCGGACCGCCAGTGCCGCGGCGAGGTCGTGCCCCGGCGCGTGGCCGCCGATCTCGTAGCGCCGCTGGACGTAATCGTGCGCCGTCGAGCCCCGCTTGCGCCAGCCCACCGGCAGGGCCCGCAGCACGGCGAGCGCCGATGCCAGCCGCGGCGCGCGCATCTTCAGCCGGGTGGCGAGACTCATTCCAGCCACTCCAGGCGGAGCGCCGTGCCCGAGGCGACGTCGCACTTCAATCGGCGGCCGACGAGAAATGCGGCCATCGCCGGCGGGAGGCCGGTGGCCGGGCGGCGATAGGCGACATCGGCCGGAGCGAGCGTATGACCCGCAGGCAGCGTCCGGGCGGCGACGCAGGACAGCCGAGCCACGTCGCGCATCTCCGCTTCGGCGCGCGTCGGCCCGATGCGCGCATCGCCGAGCATGGTCTCCATCGCGCGTACGCCGTCGGCGAGCCGGCTGAATTCGGCGGGATCGCTCGAGAACCAGTGGTCGGGCCCCGGCAAGTCGCGGTCCAGCGTGAAGTGCTTCTCGATCCAGCAGGCGCCGAGCGCGACAGCGCCCTGCGCGGCGGTAATGCCGGCGCTGTGATCGCTGAACCCGACGAGGCAGTCGAACGCCGCCGACAACGCGGGGATGCGGCGCAGATTCATCGATTCGTCCGGCGCCGGGTAGCTCGAGACGCAGTGCAGAAGCACGAGCTTCTCGTTGCCGGTGCCGCGCAGTGCGCGCACCGCTTCGTCGATCTCCGCCAGCGTCGCCATGCCGGACGACAGGACGACGACGCGGCCCGTTCCGCCCATGAACCGGATCAGCTCGTGATGGCCGAGGTAGTCGGAGCCGTTCTTGATGACGTCGCAGCCGAGCGACATCAGGGCCTCGACGCCCTCGCGGCTCGTCGGCGTGCTGTGAAAATCGATGCCCGCGGCGCGGGCGTGCTCGTATAGCCGCCGGAGCATTTCGGACGAAAGCTCCACGCGCTTGAACATGTCGTACTGCGGCTCCGTGACCGTGCGCCCCTGGCTGCGATAGGTGAAGGTGAGCGCGCGATCCGAGACGAAGTCCTCGGTGCGATAGTTCTGGAACTTGACCGCGTCGGCGCCGGCGGCCTTCGCCGCATCGATCGAGCGCCGCGCGAGATCGAGGTCGCCGTTGTGGTTGATGCCGATCTCGGCCACGAGATAGGCCGGGTGGCCCGGGCCGATCGCGCGGGCGCCGATCGTCAGCGGTCTCGCTCCGGTCACCGTCGCCCTCCGATCAGCGCGAGGATCGCATCGGCCGCGCGGCGCGCGCCGGCGCCGTCGATGAAAGCCCGGCCTTTTTCGCTCATGGCCCGGCGCCGCCCCGGATTCGCGAGCAGCGCCAGCGCCACCCGCCACGCGCCCGCGGCGTCGCCGGCGGCCACGCGGACCGCCACGCCGCGCCGCGCGAGCGAGGCTGCGACGTCGCGCTGGTTCGCGGCGATCGGCATCAGCACCATCGGCAGGCCGAGACAACTCATCTCCCACGCCGTGCTGCCGGCGGCGCTGATCGCGAGGTCGGCCGCGGCGAAGCGCGGCGCCACGCCGAAGTCGCCGGCCACGGCCTCGACGCCGGCGCGTCGCGCCCCACGGCCCGGCCGCCCCAGCACCGTGATCGAAAGCGGCAGCGTGCGGCGCGGCGCCGCGGCGAGCAGCGCATCGAGACGCGCCGACTGGTCGCCGCCGCCCAGCGTCACCAGGATGCGGCGATCGTCGGCGCGAAAGCGGCGCCGCAGCCTGCGGCGAGTCTCGAGGAAAGCCGGCCGCAGCAGCGCATAGCGCCGGCCGGCGAGGATCGTGGCGCGGATGGGAACGAGGCCCCGGTATTCCGACGGACGGCGGCCGAGAGTCTGATCGAGCAGCAGGTCGCAGTCGTGCCGGCGGGTCGGCAGATCGTCGATCGCGACGATGCGCTTCGCCCAGCCGCGGCACGCACCCTCGAAGCCGTGGCCGAGCGCATAGGAATCCACGATCAGCGCATCGCAGCCGCTCCAGGCGCGGCGCAGCGCAAGCGGAGTGCGGGCGGCGCGCATCGGCCAAGCCGTCCCCGGCGCTGCGCCGCGGACGACGGCCTGGCCGGCCGCATTCGCCGCGATGGCGACACGCGCGCCGCGCGCGGCCAGCGCCTGCGCCAAGGCGACCGAGCGCACCGCGTGGCCCATGCCGACCGCGCGGCCCGCATCGAAGCGCATCACGATGAGCGGCGGAGCCATGGGCGGGCGCTCAGGCAACGGCGCGGACGAGTTCGAACGCCTCGGCGGCCGCGAACCCGCTTTGCGTGCCGCGCAATTCCGCCAAGGCGCGGATCGCCTCGGCCGAGCGCGGATGCGGAAACGCGCGAATCTCGCTCGCATAGGCCTGCATGGCGGCCACCTTCGCTCCGATCGCGGCGCCGATGTCGTGGAAGACGACCGGGCGGAACGCCCGCTCGCCGGGCGCCTGCCACTCCGTGCTCGACGGAGTCTCCCCGCACAGGATGCGCCGCACGGTCGCGCCGGGCAGCGGGCGGCACGCGGTCAGCACCGCCTCGTGCACGCGCCGATGATCGACATTGAGATCGCCGCGGTGGTGCGTGTAGACGATCGCGGGCTTCGTCTCGGCGACGAACGCCTCGATCGCGCGGATCAGCGACAGCAGCGGGACCGTATCGAACCGGTTGTCGGCGAAGTCGAGGCAGCGCGGCGGCGGCGCGCCGAGGCGGCGCGCGGCTTCGGCCGCGGCGGCGAGCAGCGCGGCGTGCTGGCCGGCGCTGGCCTCTCCGCGCGCATCGAGGCCGGCACCGAGAATCAGCGTCGCCACGCGGTGCCCGGCCTGCGCATGGCGCGCGAGGCTGCCGCCGCAGAACAGCACCTCGTCGTCGGG
>JAEULD010000003.1 GCA_016792765.1 Candidatus Odyssella sp. | reverse complement strand
CGCGAGCGCGAACAGCGACCGCGAGATCGGGTCCGGCGAACTCTATCTCGTCGATTCGGGCGGCCAGTATCCCGACGGCACGACCGACGTGACGCGCACGGTGGCCATCGGCGCGCCCACCGCCGACATGAAGAAGCATTTCACGCTGGTGCTGAAGGGTCACATCGCGCTCGCCACCGCGCGCTTCCCGGCCGGCACCAGCGGCTCGCAGATCGACGCGCTGGCGCGCCTCGCGCTCTGGCGCGAAGGGCTCGACTACGATCACGGCACCGGCCACGGCGTCGGCCACTACCTCTGCGTCCACGAGGGCCCGCAGCGCATCTCGAAGCTGCCCAACACCGTCGCGTTGAAGCCGGGCATGATCGTCTCGAACGAGCCCGGCTATTACCGCGCCGGCGCCTACGGCATCCGCATCGAGAACCTCGTCGCCGTCGCCAAGCTCGGCGAAACCGAGGGCGGCGGCGATCTGCTCGGCTTCGAGACGCTGACGCTCGCGCCCATCGACCGCGCGCTGATCGACGCCGCGCTGCTCACCGCCGACGAGATCGCGTGGCTCGACGCCTATCACGCGCGCGTGCGCGCCGAGATCGGCCCGCAGCTCGAGGGCGAAGAGCGCGCGTGGCTGCAGGCCGCGACGGCGCCGCTCGCCGGTTAGGCGCGCCGCGCCTGGCCGCGCGCCGAGCCCGGCTTCATCCCGGCACGCAGCGCCCCATGATCGTTACGACCCGGCCCTTCACCACGTCGGCGCCGTTCATCGTGCCGTCGGCGTCGATGCCGACGACGAAGGCGGCGCCGAGCGTGTGCAGCGTCAAGCGCGAATTGCCGCGGTCGAGGCCGACCTGGCCGATCTTGAGGTCGGACTTGCAGCCGCCCGAGACGATCGCGCACATGCTCTGCTTCGCGATGTCGATGCGGAAGCTGGGTAGCTTGGGCGCGGCCTCGCAGCCGCCGGTGCGGCAGTTCTGCACCGACAGAACCTCGCAAACGACGATCTTGGTCTTGGCCCATACCGGCTGCGGCGCGTCGGCGGGCGCTTCCGCCCGCGCCGCGGACGCGCCGAGGGCGGCGGCGACCGCGATCGCGTACCAGCGCATCCGCATCACCCGGCCTCGCAGCGGCCGAGAAAGACATGCGCCAGCGGCGCCACGACGCTGGCTCCCGACATCCGCCCGTCCTGCGCGATGCTGTAGCTGGTGCCGGTGCCCTGCACGACCAGCAGCAGGCGGCCGGCCTGATCGCTGCGCGCGAAGGCGTAGTAGCGAAACGCGCACGTGGCGCCGTCGCGCGACGCGCAGATCCGGCGCTGGGCGAGCTCGACGAAGAGAATCGGCGCCACCTGCAGCGGCGAGCAGCTCGCGCCGTCGCAGGTGCTCGAGATTTCGATCGTGCACTTGATCCGCGCGGCGCCGGACCAGAACGCGCCCTGCTGTGCGGCGGCGGGCGCGGCGGCGGCGATGGCCGCGGCGAGTGCGAGCGAGAGCCGTTTGATCATTGGGAACCTGCCAGTTTGAGCCACGCGTCCTCGTCGATCGTCTCGATGCCGAGCTCTTCGGCCTTCTTGGCCTTGGAGCCGGCGTCGGCGCCGACCACGACGAGGTCGGTCTTCTTCGAGACCGAGCTCGCCACCGTAGCACCGAGCGCCTCGGCGCGCGCCTTCGCCTCGTTGCGCCCCATCGCCGTGAGCGTCCCGGTGAACACGATCGTCTTGCCCGAAATCGGCGACTTGGCGGCGGCGGGCGCGACGAAATCCTCGACCGTCACCTCGCCGAGAAGCGTCTCGAGCGCGTCGAGATTGTGCTGCTCTCCGAAGAACTCGACGATCTCGTCGGCGACACCGAAGCCGATCTGCTCGATGCTGCGCAACTCGGCGTAGCTCGGGCCGACGATCTCGGCCTTCTTCATCTCGTCGGGATTTTCCTTGCGCTCTTCCTGGGCGTTCTTCATCGCCTCGAGCCAGGCATCCGCCGACCGGTAGTGCTTGGCGAGAAGGCGCGCGGTGGCCTGGCCGACCTGGCGGATGCCGAGCGCGTAGATGAACTTGTCGAGCGGGATCCGGCGCCGCGCCTCGATCGCCGCGAGCAGGTTGGCGACCGATTGCTCGCCCCAGCCCTCGCGCTCCAGCAGCTTGGCCTTGTGCCGGTGCAGGCGGAAGACGTCGGCCGGCGTCGCGACGAGGCCCTCCTCGCGGAATTTCTCGATGTGCGTATGGCCGAGGCCCTCGATGTCGAACGCATCGCGCGAAGCGAAATGGCGCAGGCGCTCGAACTGCTGGAACGGGCAGGCGAGCGCCCCGGTGCAGCGCCGCGCCGCCTCGCCCGGCTCGCGCGCGGTGGGCGTCTTGAGCGGGCACGGGCACATTTCGTGGGGGCGATAGGGCTTGGCGGATTTCGGCCGCTTGGCTTTCACCACCTCCACGACCTGCGGGATCACGTCGCCCGCGCGTTGCACGACGACGGTGTCGCCCTCGCGGATGTCCTTCTCGGCGATGTAGTCCTCGTTGTGCAGCGTCGCGCGCGAGACGACGACGCCGCCGACCGTCACCGGCGCGAGGTTGGCCACCGGCGTGAGCGTCCCGGTGCGGCCCACCTGGATCGTGATCCGGTCCAGCACCGTCTGCGCCTGCTCGGCCGGGAATTTGTGCGCAATCGCCCAGCGCGGCGCGCGGCTCACCATGCCGAGCCGCTGCTGCCAGTCGAGGCGGTTCACCTTGTAGACCACGCCGTCGATGTCGTAGTCGAGCGACGCGCGCTCGCCGGCGATCCCGGCGTAGAAGTCCAGCGCCGCCTCGGGCGATTTGCAGAGCCGGGCCTTGGGGTTCACGCGGAAGCCCCAATGGCGCAGCCGGTCGAGGAAGTGCCAATAGCTGTCGCCGGGCGGCTCGCTCATCTCGCCCCAGGCATAGGCGAAGAAGCGCAGCTTGCGCTCGGCGGTGATGCCGGGATCGATCTGGCGCAGCGAGCCGGACGCGGAATTGCGCGGATTGGCATAGAGCGGAAGCTCGTCCTTCTCGCGCTGCCTGTTGAGCGCCGCGAAATCCGAGCGCGCCATGTAGACCTCGCCGCGCACCTCGAGCACGCCCGGCGCGCGGCCCGCGAGACGGTGCGGCACGTCGCGGACGTGGCGGAGGTTCGCGGTCACGTTCTCGCCGACGCTGCCGTCGCCGCGCGTGGCGCCGAGCACGAGCGCGCCGTCTTCGTAGCGCAGCGAGGCGGAAAGGCCGTCGATCTTGGGTTCGGCCACCAGCTCGATCGCATCTTCGTCCTTGAGAGAAAGGAAGCGGCGGATGCGCGCCGCGAAGTCCTCGACGTCCTCGCGCGTGAACGCGTTGTTGAGCGAGAGCATCGGCACCGCGTGGCGCACCTCGGCGAAGCCGCTCTCGGGCTTGGCGCCCACGCGCTTGCTCGGGCTGTCGGCGCGCACGAGGGCGGGAAAGCGCTGCTCGATCGCGTCGTTGCGCCGCCGCAGCGCGTCGTACGCGGCGTCGGAAATCTCGGGAGCGGACTTCTGGTAATAGAGCCTGTCGTGATGCGCGATCTCCTTGGCGAGGCGCGCGAGCTCCGCCGCGGCCTGTTCGCGCGCGAGGTCTTCGACGGCAACGTCCTGAGCGCGTGCGCGCCTCACGCCTTGCCTCCGGCCATCAGCGCGTCGGCGGCGCTCCGCGCCTCGTCGGTGACGGCGGCGCCGGCGAGCATGCGCGCGATCTCCTCGCGGCGCTTGGTACCGGCCAGCGTCTCGACCCGGGTCGCGGTCTTGGAAGCACCCTTCACCTGCTTCTCGACGCGATAATGGTGCGCGGCGCGCGCCGCCACCTGCGGCGAATGCGTGACGACGAGCACCTGCACCGTGCGGCCGAGCCGCGCGAGCCGCTCGCCGACCGCGGCGGCCGTGGCGCCGCCGATGCCGCTGTCGACTTCGTCGAACACCAGGGTGGGCGCCGAGCCCGATCGCGCCAGCACGACCTTGAGCGCGAGCATGAAGCGCGCGAGCTCGCCGCCCGAGGCGATGCGGCCGATCGGCCCGAGCGGCGCGCCGGGATTGGTCGAAACCTCGAACGCCACGCGGTCGCGGCCCTCGGCGCTCCATTCGGCTTCGGGCAGCGCCTCGAGGCGCGTGGCGAAGCGCGCCTTCTCGAGCTTCAGCGGCGGCAGCTCCTTCGCGATCGCCTTGTCGAGCGCGGCGGCCGCGGCCTTGCGCGCCGCCGCGAGCGCATCGGCGCGCGCGACGTAGGCGGTGCGCGCCTCGGCCGCGCGCTTCTCGAGGCGCGCACGCTCGGCGCTGCCGTCGGTGATGGCCGCGAGCCGCGCGGCGATGTCCTGGCGCAGCGCCGCCAGCGCGCCCACCTCGACGCGGTGCTTCCGCGCGAGATCGCGCAGCGCGAAGAGGCGGTCGTCGACGGTCTGCAGCCGCGCGGTGTCGCCCTCGATCGACGCGCCGACGCGCTCGAGCAGGCGCACCGTCTCGGCCACCTCGATCGCCGCGCGGTCGAGGGCGGCGATCACCGGATCGAGCGCGCCGCCGGCCTTGGCCGCGATGCGGTCGAGGTGCCGCCGCGCCCCGCGCAGCGCGGCTTCCACCGGCCGCGCCCCGGCGATCTCGCCCATCGCGCCGTTGAGGCCCTCGACCAGACGCTCGCGGTTCATCAGCAGCTGGCGCTCGGACTGGAGCAGCGCCTCTTCGCCCGGCTTGGGGTCGAGCGCCTCCAGCTCGACGAGCGCGTGGCGCAGGTATTCCTCGTCGGCGGCGGCGCGGTTCGCCATCGCCGCGAACGCGTCGCGCGCCTCGATCGCCGCGCGCCAGTCGGCGAACGCGCCGCGCACCGCGGCCAGCGCCTCGCCGGCGCCGGCGAAGGCGTCGAGCGCCGGGCGGTGGGTGGCGGTATCGGCGAGGCCGTGCTGCTCGGCCTGGCCCTGGATTTCCACCAGCAGGTCGCCCACCTCGCGCAGCAGCGCCACGGTCGCCGGCTGGTCGTTGACGAAAGCGCGCCCGCGCCCGTCGGCGCCGAGCGCGCGGCGGATGATGATCGGCCCGTCCGAATCGAGGCCGCGCTCGCGCAGCAGCGCGCGCACCGGATGGTCGTCGGCGACCTCGAACGACGCGGTCACCACCGCCTGCGCGCTGCCGTGGCGCACCAGCTTCGCGTCGCCGCGCGCGCCGAGCACCAGGCCGAGCGCGTCGAGCAGGATCGATTTTCCCGCGCCGGTCTCGCCGGTCAGCGCCGCGAAGCCGGGCTCGAGCGCGAGATCGAGCTGGTCGACGAGGACGACGTCGCGGATCGAAAGGCGCGCGAGCATCAGGGGCTTCCGTCGGTCACGCGGAGCCGCGGCGGGAGCGGCCGGCGGCACGGCACGGCCGGAGCGACGGCGAATTCGATCGGCGCCGACGGCGCCAGCGGTCGTTTTCCGGCCGGCTCACCCGATCCTCCGCGATCGCCGCGGCTCCGCGTGAACCGCGCGATCAGAACAGCCAATCGACCTGGCGGCGAATCCAGCTCCGCGTATCCGGCGCCGCCGGCGGCCGCTCGACCGGCCGCTTCTCGACCAGCTCGTAGGTGTCGAAGTACCACTCGCTGGAGGGGTAGTTGTGGCCCAGCACGGCGGCGACGCGGCGCGCCTCGTCGGTGAGGCCGAGCGCCGTGTAGCTCTCGGTCATGCGGTGCAGCGCCTCGGGCACCTGGCGGCTGGTCTGGAACTTGTCGACGACGACCTTGTAGCGGTTGACCGCCGCGAGATAGCGGCCGTTGCGCTGATACCAGCGGCCCACGTCCATCTCGTGGCCGGCGAGGTGATCCTGCACGAGGATGATCTTGTTGCGCGAATCCTGCGCGTAGCGCGAATCGGGGAAGCGCTTCACGACCTCGTCGAAGGCCTTGAGCGCCTCTTCGGACGGCGTCTGGTCGCGCTTCACGTCGCGGACTTGCTCGAAGAAGCACAGCGCCTTCAGATAATAGGCGTAGGCGATGTCGCGGTGGCTGGGATGCAGGCGGATGAAGCGGTTGAGCGCCGAGATCGCCGTTTCGTATTCGCGGTCCTTGTAATAGGAAAAGGCGGCCATCAGCTGCGCGCGGCTCGCCCAGGTGGAATAGGGGTGCTGGCGGTCCACCTCGTTATAGAAGCGCGCGGCCTCCTTGTACTTGTCTGCCTCGAGCAGGTCGGTGGCCCGGTTGTAGAGGTCTTCCACCGAGCCTTCGATGACGATGTCTTCCTCCTTGGGCGTGCTGCTGCAGGCGGCGACGGCGAGCGCTGCGGCCAGCGCGAGAGGAAGGGCGGCGCGCCCGAACAGGCGTCGAGATAGGAAGGTCATCGCGGAAACGGTCCCGGTGAAATGAAGCGGCAGCCAGGGCGCTGTCTTAGCATGACGGCGCCGGGCGATGCGAGGGCGGCGAGGCGGGGCGGCCCTCCGCGCGGCGGCGTGTTCCGGAAACGAAAAGGGCGGGCTTTCGCCCGCCCGTTCGGAACTCTGGAGCGGCCGTGCCGGCCTACGACGCCCGCAGCACCTCGGCGAGGCTCGCGCGTCCGCGCGTCTCCAGCGCCGGGCTCTCGTCGCTGATCGTGGTCCAGCGCCAGTTGGCCTGGTTCGCGAACAGCGTGCGCAGCAGCTGGTTGTTGAGCGCGTGGCCGGCGCGGTGGCCGTGGAACCGCCCGAGGATCGGGCCGCCGGCGAGGTAGAGGTCGCCGACCGCGTCGAGCAGCTTGTGGCGCACGAACTCGTCGGGGAAGCGCAGGCCTTCGCGGTTGAGGATGCGGTCTTCCGCGATGACGACCGCGTTGTCGAGCGAGCCGCCGCGGGCGAGGCCCATGCGGCGCAGCTGCTCCACCTCGTGCGCGAAGCCGAAGGTGCGGGCGCGGGCGAGTTCCTGGCGGAACGTGCCGTCGCGGAGGTTCAGCGACAGGCGCTGGCGCGCGACGACGGCGTTCTCGAAATCGATCTCGAACGAGATGCTGGTGCCGGAGGCCGGCGCCAGCGTGGCGTAGTGGCGCTCGTCGCCCTGCTTGACGACGCGGAGGATCTCGATCGCCTTCCTCGGCGCGTCCTGCTCCTCGACGCCCACGCATTCGATCAGGAACACGAACGGCTCGGCGCTGCCGTCCATGATCGGCACTTCCGGGCCGTCAAGCTCGACGAGGCAGTTGTCGACGCCGTAGCCGGCCAGCGCCGCCACCAGGTGCTCGACCGTGCCCACGACCGTGCCGTGCGCATTGGCGAGCGTGGTGCACATGCGGGTGTCGGCCACGTGGTCCCAGCGCGCCGGCACGTCGGCCTTGGCGGCGGGAACGTCGAGACGGCGGAAGAGGATGCCGTGATCGGCCGGCGCGGGCAGAAGCGTCAGCTTGACCTTGGCGCCGCTGTGCAGGCCGGTGCCCGTGCACGCGATGCGCTGGCGAAGCGTGCGCTGCCGCGCGAAGCCTTGCGCGAATCGGGAAACGCTCCCGCCGCTGTCCCCAAATCGATCCATGTCCTCGCTGCGTCCTTCCCGAACATGCAACGGAAAACCTGAGCGATCCCCCTCGCGGTCTTCCGCCCCTTACCTTGCCGTTTCGTCCCCTGAGGATCCCAGGCCTTTTTCGGCCCGAAATTATGGATAGCAGCAAAAAATTGAGCGGGTGCCCGTACTGCCGGAAATTCCCTAGCAATCCGGGCTAACCCGCTCAAATCAATGTTTGTTACAGAGTGTTACCGCCTTTTCGTAGCGATTTTCACCGCTCGGCCAAGCAGATCAATTGGCCTGCCGGCGCAGGAAAGCCGGGATTTCGAGCACGTCGTCCTCCTTGGCGCGGCGGGCCTGGTTCTCGATCGTCGGCCCGGCCGCGCGCGCGGCGGGCTCGGCCTGCGGCTGCGGGGCCGGCCGCAGCGGCGTGGGGGCGGGCGGCTCGGCCGGGCGGGCGCGGTCCTCGCGCGCACGCACGGCGGGGGCCTCCGGCGCCGTCCGCTGCGTCTCCTCCTCGCTGCGGCGGCCGCGCCACAGGTTGAAGATCGACGGGCGATGCGTCCGCGAGGGCGGGTCGCGCTGCGGCTCGGCCATCCGGCTATCGCCGGTGCGGGCCTCGCCGGTGCGGATCGTGCGCTCCGGCGTGCTGCGCTGCGGATCGATGTCGTCGACATGGGCCACGACCCGCGCGCGGGCCGCCGGCTCGGGCTGGCGCGCCTCGAAGCGCGGCGCCGGGGCGGGCGCCGCTGCCGGGCGGGCGCGCTCGGCGGCCGCCGGCGGCTGGCGCGGCGGCTCCACCGCGGTGGGCGCGAACATGTCGGGCTGCTCGGCCGCCGGCTCGGCATAGGCGTCGGTGATCGCCTGCGCGATCGCCGAGGGCGGCACGGCCTCGTATTCCGGCTCGGCGCGCGGCGCCTCCATGCGCGGCGCTTCCGCGCGCGGGGCCTCGGCCGCGCGGGCGGCGGGGCGCGCCACCGGCGGCTCGCGCAGCGCGCGGCGCGGCACCGGCATTTCGGCCGGAGCGGCGGGCGCGGCCTGCATCGGGGCGGGACGCGCGGGTTCGCTGCGCGCGGCCACCGGGGCGGGGGCCGGGGCCGGTGCGGGCGCCGGGGCCGGGCGATGCTCGGCGGCCGGGCGCTGCGGCTCGGCCGGCTCCGCGGCCGCGATCGGCAGGCGCACCGGCGCCGGGCGCTGCGCGGCGGGGCGCTGCGGCTCGCTCTTCGGCTTCTCCGCCACCTGGCGGTCGATGCCGGTCGCGAACACGGAGACGCGCACGCGGCCCTTCAGCGTCTCGTCGAAGGCGGAGCCGAAGATGATGTTGGCCTGCGGATCGACCTCGTCGCGCACGCGGTTCGCGGCTTCGTCGACCTCGAACAGCGTGAGGTCCGGGCCGCCGGTGATGTTGATGAGCAGGCCGCGCGCGCCGGCCATCGAGGTGTCGTCGAGCAGCGGGTTCGAGATCGCGCGCTCGGCGGCCTCGATCGCGCGGTTCTGGCCCTCGGCCTCGCCCGAGCCCATCATCGCCTTGCCCATCTCGCTCATCACCGTGCGGATATCGGCGAAGTCGAGGTTGATGAGGCCGGGCATGACCATGAGGTCGGTGATGCCGCGCACGCCCGAATAGAGCACCGTGTCGGCCATGTGGAACGCGTCGGCGAAGGTCGTCTTCTCGTTGGCGACGCGGAACAGATTCTGGTTCGGGATCACGATCAGCGTGTCGACGACCTCCTGCAGCTCCTGGAGGCCCGCCTCGGCGAGGCGCATGCGGTGCGCGCCTTCGAAGTGGAACGGCTTCGTCACCACGCCGACCGTGAGCAGGCCCTGCTCGCGCGCGGCGCGCGCGACGACCGGCGCGGCGCCGGTGCCGGTGCCGCCGCCCATGCCCGCGGTGATGAACACCATGTGGGCGCCCTGGAGCTGGGCCGAGATGTCGTCCCATGCCTCCTCGGCCGCGGCGCGGCCGATCTCGGGCCGCGAGCCGGCGCCGAGGCCCTGCGTGATCGAAAGGCCGAGCTGGATCTTGCGCTCGGCGACGCACAGCGCCAGCGCCTGCGCGTCGGTGTTGGCCACCGCGCACTCGACGCCTTCGAGGTTGAGGCGGATCATGTTGTTGACCGCGTTGCAGCCGGCGCCGCCCACGCCGAAGACGATGATGCGGGGGCGAAGCTCCTGCGGCTGGCGGGAGCGCGTGAGGTTGAGCGTCATGGGTTCCTCCTTCGGGCGACGGCTCGGGGGTGCGGTCGGTGCTTCGTGCCGAGCCGCGGGACGGGTTGGCTTGCTGGGGCTAGAAGTGGTCATGGAACCAAGTCCCGAGGCGCCGGATCATGCCGGGCCGGGCGGGACCCTCCGGTTGCGGCTTGCGCTCGGTCTTGAAGCGCAGGCGCGCGGTTTTGGGCGGGGCGAGAGCGGCGAGCTCCGCGAGTCCGCCGCTGTCGTGGCGTTCGATCGCGTAGAGCACGAGGCCGGTCGCGACGGCGAAGGCGGGGCCGGTCGCCGATTCGGCGAGTCCGCGCAGGCGGCGCGGGCGGCCGAGACGGACCTGGCGGTCGAGCACCGAGCCCGCGATCTGGTCGGCGCCGGCGAGCTGCGACGCGCCGCCGGTGAGCACGACGCGGCGCGCGGCCGATTTCGCGAGGCCGCTCTTCTCGAGCTTCGCGCGCACCAGCTCGAAGGTTTCCTCGATGCGCGGCTTGATGATGCCGACGAGGAGGCTCTTCGGCATGTGGTTGGGCGGGCCCTCCTCGGGCGCGCCGATCTGCGGCACGTCGAGCACGGCGCGGTCGTCGCCCGGCTGCGCCACGGCGCCGCCATACTGGATCTTGATGCGCTCGGCGGCGGCGATCGGCGTCGAGAGGCCGTGCGCGATGTCCTGGGTCGCGTGGCTGCCGCCGATCGGCACCGAATCGGCGAAGACGAGCGCGCCGTTCTGGAACGCGGCGATGTCGGTCGTCCCGCCGCCCATGTCGATGACGATCGTGCCGAGCGTCATCTCGTCGTCGACGAGGCAGGCCAGCGCCGAGGCGTAGGGCGTGACGACGAACGCCTCGACGTCGAGATGGCCGCCTGCGATGCAGGTGGAGAGCGAGCGCACCGGCCCGGCCTCGGCGGTGACGATGTTCAGATCGAGCCCCAGCGTCTTGCCGTAGAGGCCGCGCGGATCGCGGATGCCGCGCTGGTCGTCGACGCGGAAGCCCATCGGCAGCGTGTGCAGCAGCTCGCGGTCGGCGGGCGGGCGGCGGTCCTTGCCGAGGTCGAGAACCTTGCGGATGTCGGCGGGGCCGATCTCGCGGCCGCCGGTGTCGATCGAAACCGACACCTGCTCGGTGGCCGGGCGGCCGCAGCCGATGCCGACGAACACCTTCTTGACCATCCCGCCGGCCATGCGCTCGGCGGCGTGCACGGCGGCGGCGACGGCGGCGCGCGCGCCCTCGATGTCGACGACGGCGCCCGAGCGCAGGCCCTTGCTCGGCTGATGGCCGACGCCGATCACGGTCGGCCAGCCGTCGTCCTCGAGCTTGGCGAGGAAGCACGCGGTCTTGCTCGTGCCGAGGTCGAGCACGGCGACCATGTCGCGGCGCGGCTTTCCGTTCTTCTTGTCGCTCATGGCCATCGGCTCATCCGGTCTTCTTGGCGGGCTTGGCGGCGGCGGGCTTGGCCGGCGGTGCGGGCGCCGGCGTCGGGGCGGCGGTGCGCGTGCCGCGGATCACGAGGCGGTCGGGCAGGCGCATGTCGTAGGTCACGGCGCCGCGCGCGAGCAGCCCGTGCTGGCGCTCGAACTCGGCGAATTTCGCGAGCGCGGCCTTCTCGTAGCCGTCGGGCAGGCGCAGCACCGCGCCGCCTTCGAACGAGAGGTCCCAGCGCCGCTCGCCGAGCCGCTCGGCGGAGACGACGCGACGCGCGAGCGAAGGCTCGTCTTCGAGGCGCTTCAGGAGCGCCGCGGCCGCCTCGGGCGCGCCTTCGCCCGACAGCAGGACGAGATGCTCGTGCTCTTTCTCGCTCTGGACCTTGATCAGCGCGCCGGTCTCGTCGACGAGCACGGTGCCGGCCTTGTCGCGGAAGCGCGCGATCGGCGTGCGCTCGACCAGGGTCACCAGCAGCGTGTTCGGATAGCGGCGCTCGACCGCGGCCGAGCGGACCCAGGGCAGCGCTTCGAGCCGCTTCTTGATCGCCCACGGATCGACGGCGAGCAGGTTGTCGCCCTTCTTGACCTTGAGCGCCGCGCGCAGCGCCTCGCGCGAGGTGCGGTTGCGGCCCTCGACCGCGAGGCGGTCGAGCGCGATCGAGACGCCGAACTCGCCCTGGCGCAGATGACGGTAGGTTTCGGCGGCCTCGTGCCCGGCCTCGTCGAGCGTGCCGCTCTTGAACAGCCAGATCGGCAGGCCGACCGCGCCGGCGAGCAGAACGGCGGCGACCGCGCCGCGCGAGGCGTAGAACCACGCGTAGCGCAGCGTGTCCTTGGGGCGCCGGCGAGCGCGGCGCATCGGCGCCGCGGCGGGCGGGATCGCGATCGTGTCGTCGTCGGCGCGCGGCGGCGCGGTCCACGCCCGCACCTTCGCCGCGCCGCCCGCGTCGTCGCCGGGCGCGCGTTCCGGCACGGTCGCGGCCGCGCGCGCGATGATCTCGCCCGGGCTCACGAGCAGGGTGCCGTCCGCCGGCGCGCCGCGGTCGGTCACGCGTCGCATGCGGCGTTCTCCACCATCCAGGAGCAGAGGGCCTCGAACGAGATGCCGTCGTGCCGGGCGATCTCCGGCACGAGCGAGGTCGGCGTCATGCCGGGCTGCGTGTTCACCTCGAGCAGATAGAGGGCGCCGGGCTCGCCCTTGGTGTCGTCGTAGCGCAGGTCGACGCGCGAGACGCCGCGGCAGCCGAGCGATTTGTGCGCGGCGAGGCCGAGATCGCAGGCCGCGCGATACGCGTCGGCGTGGATCGGCGCCGGCATGATGTGCTGCGATTCGCCGGGCGTGTATTTCGCGATGTAGTCGTAGAAGCGCCGCTTGGTGCGGATCTCGATCGCGCCGAGCGCGCGCTCGCCCATCACCGCCACCTGGATCTCGCGGCCGGGGATGTACTTCTCCATGATCACGCGCGCATGCGCGCTCAGGTCCGCGGCGATGTTGTGCAGGCTGACGTTGTCGCCCTCGAACACGACGTGGACGCCGACCGAGCTGCCCTCGGCGATCGGCTTCACGACGTAGGGGCGCGCGGGCTCGGCGCGCGCCAGCAGCGTCGTGCGGTCGAGAATCTCGCCGGGCGCCATCGGCAGGCCGGCCGCCGCGAACATCGCGCGGCTCGCCGCCTTGTCCATGCCGAGCGCCGAGGCGAGCGCGCCGGAGTTCGTGTAGGGGATCGCGAGGATGTCGAGCAGGCCCTGGATGCGGCCGTCCTCGCCGAACGGTCCGTGCAGGATGTTGAAGACCACGTCGGGCTTGGGCGCGAGCGCCCGGATCAGCGCGCCCATGTCGCGCGTCACGTCGATCGGCTTCACGTCGTAGCCGGCCTTCGCGAGGGCGGCGGCGCAGCCCTTGCCCGAGGAGAGCGAGACCTCGCGCTCCGACGACCAGCCGCCCATCAGCACCGCGACGCGCTTCTTCGCCATCAGCGCGCCTCCGCGGACGAAGGCCGCCCGATGCGGCGGATTTCCCATTCGAGCGTGACGCCGCTCTTGGCCTTGACGCGGCGGCGGATCTCCTCGCCGAGGTTTTCGATGTCGGCGGCGCTCGCATCGCCGGTGTTGATCAGGAAATTGGTGTGCTTCTCCGACACCATCGCGCCGCCGAGCTTGAAGCCGCGCAGGCCGGCCTCGTCGATGAGTTTCCAGGCCTTGTGGCCGGGCGGATTGGCGAAGGTGCTACCGCCGGTGCGCGTGCGGAGCGGCTGGCTCTCCTCGCGCTGGCGACGGATCTCGGCCATGCGCTCGGCGATCTTCGCCTTGTCGTCGTGCGTGCCGCGCATCACGGCGCTGGTGAAGATCCAGTCTTCGGGCAGGCCGCAATGGCGATACTCGAAGCCGAGGTCGGCGGGCTTCAGCTTGTGCAGCGCGCCGGCCGGATCGAGCGCCTTGCACTCGACGACGATGTCTTTCATCTCGCGGCCATAGGCGCCGGCGTTCATGCGCAGCGCGCCGCCGATCGTGCCGGGAATGCCGGAGAGGAATTCGAGACCGGCCACACCCGCGTCGCGCGCCGCGGCCGACACGGCGACGTCGCCGGCGCCGGCGCCGGCGCTCACGTCTTCGCCGTCGATCTCGATCTCGGCCATGCGCTTGCCCATGCGGACCACGACGCCGGCCACGCCGCCGTCGCGCACGAGCAGGTTCGAGCCGTAGCCGATCACCGTCACCGGCACGTCCTTCGGCTTCTTCCGGATGAATTCGATCAGGTCGTCGCGGTCGGCCGGACGGAACAGAACGTCGGCCGGCCCGCCCGCGCGGAACCAGGTCTCGCGGTCGAGCGGCGCGTTCTCCTCGAGCTCGCCGCGCACCTTCGGCAAGCGATCCAGCAGACGCTTGGCGGCGGACGAATTCACCCGCGCCCCCCGACCCTGGCATCGGCGAGCGCCTTGAGCTGGCCCGGCAGCGCGTGCGCCCAGGCGGTGATGTTGCCGGCGCCGAGGCAGATCACGTAGTCGCCGGCCTCGGCGATGTCGGCGATCAGCGCCGGCAGGTCTTCGGGCTTCGCGAGGCTCTTCACGTTGCGGTGGCCGCGCGCGCGGATCGCCTCGACGAAATGCGCGCGGTCGATGCCGGGCAGCGGCGCCTCGCCGGCCGAGTACACGTCGGCGATCACGACCTTGTCGGCCTGGTTGAAGCAGCGCGAGAATTCCTCGAACAGATCGCGCAGGCGCGTGTAGCGGTGCGGCTGCATGACGGCGATCACTTTGCCTTTGCAGGCCTGCCTCGCCGCCTTCAGCACCGCCGCGATCTCGACCGGGTGGTGGCCGTAGTCGTCTATGACCGTAATCCCATTCGCCTCGCCGGTTTTGGTAAACCGCCGTTTTACGCCCTGGAATCCGCCGAGCGCCCGCCGCAGCACGTCCTCCCCAATATCTAGTTCCTGGGCTATGGCGGCAGGCACAAGCGAATTCAACACATTGTGCTCGCCTAACAATGGAAGCGCAATATCTATGTAACGCTTTTTGGCCTTGGAACCGCGCGCCTTGAACTCGATGTCGAACCGTGCCCCCTCCGTTCCGAAGCGGATGTTCACGGCGCGTACGTCGGCCTGGAGCGAGGTTCCGTAGGTCACGAGGCGGCGGTCGGCGACCTTGGGGATCATCGCCTGCACTTCGGGATGGTCGGTGCAGAGCACGCCGAAGCCGTAGAACGGGATGTTGCCGACGAAGCTCGCGAACGCCTCGCGCAGCCGGTCGAAGCTGCCGTAGTGGTCGAGGTGCTCGGGGTCGATGTTGGTCACGGCCGCGATCGTCGCCGGCAGCTTCAGGAACGAGCCGTCGGATTCGTCGGCCTCCACCACCATCCAGTCGCCCTTGCCGAGGCGCGCGTTGCTGCCGCTGACGTTGCTGATGCCGCCGACGATGACGGTGGGGTCCCAGCCGGCGGTTTCGAGCAGATGCGCGACCATGCTCGTCGTCGTCGTCTTGCCGTGGGTGCCGCCCACGGCGATGGCCCATTTGAGGCGCATCAGCTCGCCGAGCATCTCGGCGCGGCGGATGACGGGCGTGAGGCGCGCGCGCGCGGCGATCACCTCGGGATTGTCGGATTTCACCGCCGAGGAGATCACGATCACGGCCGCGTCGCCGATGTTCTCGCCGCGGTGGCCGACGAAGGTCCTGATGCCGAGCGCGGCGAGGCGCTTCACGTTGGCGCTCTCGGCCTGGTCGCTGCCCTGCACCTTGTAGCCGAGCGAGTGCAGCACCTCGGCGATGCCGCTCATGCCGATGCCGCCGATGCCGATGAAATGGATGGTTCCGACGTTGAGCGGGATCGAGCTGATCATGCGGTCCTCGGGCGCCAGTGTTTTTCGACGAGATCGGCGAGCGCGTTGGCGGCGTCGGGCCGGCCGAACGCGCGCGCGGCGGCGGCGGCGCGGCCGAGCTCCTGCGGCCGGTGCGCGAGCTCGACGAGGCGCGCGGCGAGCGCGTCGGCGGTGAACTGCGGCTGCGCGATCGCCCAGCCGGCGCCGGCGGCGGCCACGGCTTCGGCGTTGTAGCGCTGGTGGTCGTCGGCGGCGTGCGGGTAGGGCACGTAGATCGCGGGGCGGCCGGCCACCGTGATCTCGGCCACGGTCGAGGCCCCGGCGCGCACGATCAGCAGCTGCGCGGCGCCGAGACGCGCCGGCACGTCGTCGAAGAAGCTCTTGAGCGTCGCCTTCACGCCGATCGTCGCGTAGGCGGCCTGCACCGCGGCGAGGTCTTCCGGCCGGCATTGCTGGGCCACGTCGAGGCGGGAGCGCAGATCGCGATCGAGCTTGCCGAGCGCCTCCGGGATCACTTCGCTGAACACGCGCGCGCCCTGGCTGCCGCCCATCACCATCAGGCGGAACGGCGCGCCGTTCGCCGGCGCGGCGTAGGGCTGCTCGCGGATGTCGAGGAACGCCGGGCGCACCGGATTGCCGACCTGCGCGATCTCGGCGCTCGTCTGCGGAATCCCCACGACTTTGGGGAACGCGATGCCGATCGCCGCGGCCTTCGTCGCGAGCTTGCGGTTGGCGAGGCCGAGATAGCCGTTCTGCTCGTGCAGGATCAGCGGCAGGCGGTGGCGGGCGGCCATGAATCCGGCCGGGAACGAGGCATAGCCGCCGAAGCCCACGACGATCTCGGCGCGCAGTTTCCGCAGCAGGCGGCTCGCCGCCCAGGCGCCGCGCGCGAGCGTCGCCAGGAAGCCGATGCGGCCGAGCGGCCCGCCGCGCGACGGCGAGGCCGACGGCACCACGATCGATTCGATGCCCGCGATCTTCTCGGCGTAGTTCTGCCCGCGCGCGTCGGTGAACACGACGACGCGGCGGCCGCGGCGCGCGAGCTCCTCGGCCAGCGCCAGCGCCGGAAACATGTGGCCGCCGGTGCCGCCGGCGGTGAGGACGGCGGGGCGCTTCGCGGCGCCGGAGGCGGGCGCGCTCACAGCGCGCTCCCCGAGCGCCGGCGCGTGAGCGCCAGCACCATGCCCATGCCGAAGGCGAGGGCCACGAACGACGTGCCGCCGTAGGAGATGAACGGCAGCGTCATGCCCTTGGTCGGCATCAGGTGCAGCGCCGAGGCCATGTTGATGAAGGCCTGGAGGCCGAAGCCGGTGAGCAGGGCCGTGGCCGCGTACATGACGAACAGATTGCCCTCGTCGAACACCCGCGCGAGGCCGCGCATCACGATCGCGGCGTAGGCGGCGACGATGACGAGGCAGGCGATGAGGCCGAATTCCTCGCCGGCCACGGCGAAGATGAAGTCGCTGTGCGCGTCGGGCAGCTGCGCCTTGACGGTGCCTTCGCCCGGCCCCTTGCCGAACAGGCCGCCGCTCATGAACGCGCCGAGCGAGCGGTCGACCTGATAGTTGTCGCCGCTCGACGGATCGAGGAACAGCTTGATGCGGTGGGCGACGTGCGGAACCGTGAAATAGGCCGCGACGCCGACCGCCGCGACGCCGCCGACCGCCGCCGCCACCCACACATAGGCGAGGCCGGCCAGGAAGAGCTGGCTGAACCAGATCGCGAACACCACCGCGGCCATGCCCACGTCGGGCTGCTTGGCGAGCAGCACGACGATGACGCCGCACACGCCGGTGGCGATGATCCAGCCCGGGAAGCCGCGGTTCTCCTTCCACAGCGAGAACATCCAGGCCGCGAAGATCGCGAAGCAGGGCTTCAGGAATTCCGAGGGCTGCAGCGAGAAGCCGATGTGCAGCCAGCGATGCGCGCCCTTGATCTCGGGGCCGTAGAACGTCGCCAATGCGGTGAGCGGCAGCCACACCAGGAACAGCCCGAGCACGCCGATGCGCTTCACCCAGCGCGGCGAGAGCAGCGAGGTGCCGACCATCACGCCGAGCCCGACGACGATGACGGCCATCTGCTGCTTCACGAAATGCAGGCTGTCGAGCTGGATGCGCGCGGCGGCCGGGCGGCCGGCGGCGAGCGTGAGGACGGCGCCCGAGACGATCAGCACCAGCAGCACGCCGAGCGTCATCTTGTCGACGGTCCACCACCAGCGTCCGACGATGCTGGTATCGGTGCGGGCGAGGGCGGTGGTGGTCATGCGCCGGCTCCGAGCTTCTGCACTTGGGCGCGGAAATCGTCGCCGCGCTTTTCGAACGAGCGGTATTGGTCGAACGAGGCGCAGGCCGGCGACAGCAGCACCACGCGCGCGCCCTTGCCCGACGTCGCCAGCGCGTGCGCGGCCGGAACGGCGCGCTCCATCGTCTCGCTCGCGGTCGCGGCGATGCCGTGCTTCGCCAGGAACGCCGCGATCTCGCCGGCGGCTTTGCCGATCAGGAACGCGTGCGCGATCTTCGGCAGATAGGGGATCAGCGCGTCGTAGCCGACCTCTTTCGAGAGTCCGCCCGCGATCCAGATCACCCTGTCGTAGGAGGTGAGCGCCCAGACGGTCGCTTCGGGCGAGGTCGCCTTGCTGTCGTTGACGTAGGTGACGCCGCCGATCGTCGCCACGCGCTCGAGCCGGTGCGGCAGGCTGCGATAGGTCTTCATCGCCGCCGCGATCGTCTCGGGCGCCACGCCCAGCGCGCGCGCGGCCGCGTAGGCGGCGGCGGCGTTCTGCGCGTTGTGGCGGCCGGGCAGGTCGGGCGCATCCTTCATGTCGAGCACGGCGCGCGGCGCGTCGCCGGTGCGGTCGACGAGCGCGGTGCCTACGGCGCCGACCATGCCGGGGCCGGGCTCGTCGCGCGTGACGCGCACGACGTGCATGCGGTCCGCGAGCGTATCGGCCACGCGCCGGGTCTCGGCGTCGTCGGCCCCGACCACGGCGGTCTTCTTCTTGCGGTTCCCGGCGAAGATGCGCGCCTTGGCCGCGACGTAGCCGGCGAGATCGCCGTGGCGGTCGATGTGGTTGGGGCTGACGTTCAGCAGCACCGCCACGTCGAACGAGATCGAAAACGTGCGCTCGAGCTGGTAGCTCGACATCTCGAGCACGTAGATGCCGCCCTTGCCGAGCGGCGCGAAATCGAGCACCGGCGGGCCGAGATTGCCGCCGACTTCGATCGTCCTGCCCGCGCTCTTCAGGATGTGGGCGATCAGCGCCGTGGTGGTGGATTTCCCGTTGGTGCCGGTGATGCCGACATAGATCGCATCGGGCTGCGCGCGGCCGAGCAGATCGACGTCGCACACGATCTGCGCGTCGGCCTTGCGCGCGCGCTCGGCCACCGGATGCGGCTTCGGGAAGGTGTGCGGGATGCCGGGGCTGAGCACCAGCGTGTCGACGCCCGCCCAATCCGCCGACATGAGGTCGACGACGGGAATCCCGAGGGCGGCGGCCTTGTTGCGGGATTCGGCGCCGTCGTCCCAGGCGAGCACGTGCGCGCCGCTGGCCATGAGCGCGCGCACGGTCGGAAGCCCGGCGACGCCGAGCCCCATGACCGCGATGCGCTTCTTCTCATAGCCGGGGATCCGGATCATGCCCTCATCTCAGTTTCAGCGTGGCGAGGCCGACCAGCGCCAGCACCGCGGCGATGATCCAGAAGCGGACCACGACCGTGGATTCGGCCCAGCCCTTCTTCTCGAAGTGGTGGTGGATCGGCGCCATCATGAAGACGCGCTTGCCGGTGAGCTTGAACGAGGCCACCTGCACGATGACCGACACGGTCTCGAGCACGAACAGGCCGCCGACGATGCCGAGCACGATCTCGTGCTTGATCGCCACCGCGACGGCGCCGAGCGCGCCGCCCATCGACAGCGAGCCGGTGTCGCCCATGAACACCATGGCCGGCGGCGCGTTGAACCAGAGGAAGCCCAGCGCCGCGCCCACCAGCGCCGCGCAGAACACGGCGAGCTCGCCGGTTCCGGGCACGAACAGCAGCGTCAGGTATTTCGCGAAGACCGCATTGCCGACGAGGTAGGCGATGAAACCGAACACGCCCGCCGCGATCATCACCGGCACGATCGCGAGTCCGTCGAGGCCGTCGGTGAGGTTCACGGCGTTCGACGCGCCGATCATGATGAAGACCGCGACGGCGACGAAGAAGATGCCGAAGTTGAGGAGGTAGTCCTTGATGAACGGAATCGCGAGCCCGGTCGCGATCGGCTGCGTCGCGTCCACGCCCGGGCGGAACTCGGCCGCCCAATGCAGGTGCATGATCCAGTAGGTGGCGACGGCGCTGATCGCGAGCTGGCCGACGAGCTTGCCGCGGCTCGAGAGGCCGGCGGTCGAGCGCTTGGTGAGCTTCTTGTAGTCGTCGAAGAAGCCGAGCACGCCGAACCCGAGCGTCACGATCAGCACGGCCCAGACATAGCCGCTCGAGAGGTCCATCCACAGCAGCGTGCTGACCGTGACCGCGATCAGGATGAGCACGCCGCCCATCGTCGGCGTGCCCTTCTTCTTGAGGTGCGTCTCGGGGCCGTCGGTGCGGATCGGCTGGCCCTGCGGCTGCTTGCTCTTGAGCCAGCGGATGACCTTGGGGCCGATCACCCAGGCGATCAGCAGGGCCGTGATCACGGCGCCGCCGCTCCGGAAGGTGAGGTATTGGAACAGGCGGAGGCCGCCGAATTCCTGGCTCAGGGGGAAGAGAAGCTCGAACAGCATCGCGCGCTCCCGGTTCAAGTCCCCGATTTCGTAGGAGACGCGCGGCCCAGCGCCAAGAGGGCTTGCACGATCGGCGCCATCTTGCTGCCGAGCGAGCCCTTGACCATGACGACGTCGCCGGCGCGCGCGGCCGCGACGACGAGCGGCTGGAGCGCCGCCGAGTCGGCCGCATGCGCGCCGCGCAGGGCCTCCGGCAGCGCCGCCGCCAGCGCCGCGGTGTGGGTGCCGCAGGTGAACACGAGATCGACCTTGGCCGCCGCGAAGGCGGGCGCCAGCGCGGCGTGGATCGCGTCGGCGTCGTCGCCGAGCTCGCGCATGTCGCCGAGCACCGCGATGCGCCGGCCGCCGGGCTCGGGCGAGGTGAGCGCCAAGGTCGCCAGCGCGGCGCGCACGGCCTCGGGGCTGGCGTTGTAGCTCTCGTCGATCAGCGTGAAGGCGGGCGGGCCATTGCGGCCGGTGGCGTTTGCGAGCGCCACGCGGTGGCGCTGGCCGCGGCCCTTGGGCGGCTGCACCTGCGCGAGCGAGGCCGCGGCCCTGGCGAGATCGGCGCCGAGCGCCTGGGCGGTGGCGAGCACGGCCAGGCTGTTGGCGACCCAGTGCTTGCCGGGCGAGCCGATCGCGTAGCGGAGCCGCGTGCCGAGAATCTCGGCGGTCACCGTGCTCTGGGTCGGCCCGAGATCGGCGTCGAGGAGCCGCGCCTCGGCGGCCTTGTGCGCGCCGAACGCGACGATGCGCGCGACGCCGGCCTGCTTCGCGGCGGCGGCGAGGCGGTCGAAATACTCGCTGTCGCGCGGCAGCACGGCCGTGCCGCCGCTCATGCCGGTGAAGATCTCGGCCTTGGCGTCGGCGATCTCGGCCACCGACTTGAAGAACGCCGTGTGCGCCGGCGCGATCCAGGTGATCAGCGCCACATGCGGGCGCACGAGCCGGGTCAGCGGCGCGATCTCGCCGGGATGGTTCATGCCCAGCTCGAAGACGCCGTAGGCCGCGTCGCGCGCCATGCGCGCGAGCGAGAGCGGCGCGCCCCAGTGATTGTTGAGGCTGCCTTCGCTGGCATGCGTCGCGGCCTGCGCGGCGAGCACCGTGCGCAGCGCTTCCTTGGTGCCGGTCTTGCCGACGCTGCCGGTGACGGCGGCGATGCGCGCCTTCGAGCGCGCGCGGGCGGCGCGGCCGAGCCCGCGCAGCGCCTCGAGCGTGTCGGGCACTTCGAGCACCGGGCCTTCGGGATTGGCGATGCGGCCGGTCTGCACGAGCGCCGCGGCGGCGCCGGCCTTGAATGCGGCGGAGACGTATTGATGCCCGTCCTGGCTCACGCCCTCGATCGCGGCGAACAGATCGCCCTTGGCCAGCGTGCGCGTGTCGATCGAGACGCCGTGCGCGGCGAACGGCGCGCTGGCGCGGCCGCCGGTGGCGGCCACCGCCTCGGCGTCGGTCCAGAGCGGCGTGCGCGCGCTCATGCGCGGCCTCCCAGGGCGGCCGCAGCCTTGCGCGCCACCGCGATGTCGTCGAACGGCAGCGTCTTGTCGCCGACGATCTGGCCCTGCTCGTGGCCCTTGCCGGCGATGACGAGCACGTCGCCCGGCGCGAGCGCGGCCACGGCCGTGGCGATGGCCTCGGCGCGGTCGCCGATCTCTATGGCGCCGCGCGCGGCGGCGAGGATTTCCTTGCGGATCGCGGCCGGCGGCTCGGAGCGCGGATTGTCGTCGGTGACGTAGACGCGGTCGGCGAGCCGCGCGGCGATCTCGCCCATGATCGGGCGCTTGCCGCGGTCGCGGTCGCCGCCGCAGCCGAACACCACCGCGAGCTTGCCCTTCACCTGCGGGCGCACTTCGGTGAGCACGGCCTCGAGCGCGTCGGGCTTGTGCGCGTAGTCGACGTAGATCGGCGCGCCGTTGGGGTGGCGCGCCGCGAGTTCCATCCGGCCGGGCGCGCCCACGAGCGCGCCGAGCGCCGCGGCCGCCTCGCCCGGCGGCGCGCCGGCGGCGAGCACGAGGCCGAGCGCGCACAGCGCGTTCCACGCCTGGAACGTGCCGGCCAGCGCGAGGTCGGCGCGATAGGCGGTGTCGCGATAGCGGAACGACAACAAAAGACGGCCGGGCTGCGGCTCGACGTCGAGGAGCTGCAGTCCGGCCGTCGGAGTTGCGCGGCCATAGGGGAGGAGGACTAGGCCGCGCTGGGCACACACGGTCCGGAGAGCCGGGAATTCGGGCGAGTCGGCGTTGAGCACCGCGCCGGCGCCGCCCGGCAGCAATTCGCCGAACAGGCGCGTCTTGGCGGCGCGGTAGGATTCGATCGTCGCGTGATAGTCGAGGTGATCGCGCGCGAGATTGGTGAAGCCGGCGGCCGAGAGCGTCACGCCGTCGAGGCGGAACTGGTCGAGGCCGTGGCTCGAAGCCTCCATCGCGAGATGCGTGACGCCGGCCCCGGCGAGCGCGGCGAGATCGGCATGGAGCGCGACCGGATCGGGCGTCGTGAGCGCGCCGTAGCGATCCACGCCGGCGCCGCGGATGCCGAGCGTGCCGATGCTCGCCGATTTCAGGCCGAGCCTGTTCCAGATCTGCTGGCAGTAGGAAGCGGTCGAGGTCTTGCCGCTCGTGCCGGTGACGGCGACGACGGTGGCCGGCTGGCGCTGATAGAAGCGCGCGGCCATCAGCGCCAGGCGGCGGCGCGGATTGCGGTCACGCACGAACGGGCCGGGGCCGGCCGTGTCGGCGTCGGCGAGCACGGCGGCGGCACCCCTCGCGAGCGCGTCGGCGATGTAGGCGCGGCCGTCGGCCCTGCTGCCGGGCAGCGCCGCGAACACGTAACCCGGAGCGACCTTGCGCGAATCCGAGGTGAGGCCGGCGATCTCCCGATCGAGCAGCGAAGGTTCGGAGGCGAGCCTCGGATCGTCGAGCAGGGCCGCCAGCTTCATCACCTCACTCCGTGGCCGCGCGCTCGAGGCGGCCGGCGGCCGGCGGCGCGGGCTTCGCCGCCGGCTTGGCCGGGGGCTTGGCCGGCGCCTTCTGGCCCGGCCTCTTCTCGTCGGTGAGTTCCGAGGTGTTCTCGGCCGGCAGCACGCCGAGCAGCGGCGCCGCCTTCAGCACGACCTCGCGCACGACCGGCGCCGCGACCGCGCCGCCGGTGGCCTCGGGCGTGTCGGCGCTGGCCTTGGGCTCGTCGATCATCACGAGCACGACGTAGCGCGGTGCGTTCATCGGGAACGCGGCGACGAACGACGAGATGCGCGTGTTGCGGCGGTAGCCCTTCTTGCCGGCGGACTTGTCGGCCGTGCCGGTCTTGCCGCCGACGAAATAGCCGGGCGCCTCGGCGCGCTTGCCGGTTCCCTTCTCGACGACGAGGCGCATCAGCTGGCGCATCTCGGCCGAGGTCTTGGAATTGACGACCGGAACGTACGGGATCGGCTCCTTGGGGTCGCGCTTCACGAGCGTCACAGGCGCGCGCTTGCCGTCGTTGACGATGCCGGCGACGGCGGCGGCGAGATGCAGCGGCGTCACCGAGATGCCGTGGCCGTAGGAGATCGTGATCGTGTTGAGCGGCTTCCAGTCGCGCGGATAGAGCGGCGCGCCGATCTCGGGCAGCTCGATCGAGACCGGCTTCAGCATGCCGGCGCGGCCCATGAACGCGCGCTGGCGCGGCGTGCCGGCCTCGATCGCCATCTTCGCCGAGCCGATGTTCGACGAGAACTGGAAGATCTCGGTCACGCTGAGCGCGCGGCCCTTGCCGTGATAATCGTTGATCGTGAACTTGCCGTGCTTCAGCGGGAAGCGCGCGTCGTAGACCTTGGTCAGCGTCGCGACGCTCGAATCGAGCGCCATCGCCGTGTTCAGGATCTTGAACGTCGAGCCCATCTCGTAGGTGCCGAGCGTCACGCGGTTGAAGCGGCCTTCCTCGCTCGCGCGGCCGGGCTCGTGCGGATCGAATTCGGGCAGCGAGACGAGGGCTTTCGTCTCGCCGGTGTGCACGTCGAGGATCACGCCCATCGCGCCGATCGCGTGGTGGCGCTTGACGGCCGCGGCCAGCTCCTCGCGCAGCACGTGCTGGACGCGCAGGTCGAGCGAAAGCTGGATGCGCTCGCCGCGCTTCAGACGCCCGTCGAACTGGCGCTCGACGCCGGCGATGCCGTGGTTGTCGATGTCGGCGTAGCCGACGACGTGCGCGCCGAGGCTGCCGTGCGGATAGACGCGGCGGCGGTCCTTGCGCGCGCCGATGCCGGGCAGGCCCTCGGCGATGACCTCCTGGTACTCCTTCGGCGTCAGGTGGCGACGCAGCCAGACGAAGCGCTTGTCCGAAGGCTTCAGCTTCTCGGCCAGCTCCTTCCGGTCGAGCTCGGGGAACAGGCGCACGAGGCGCGCCGCCGTCGCCGCCGGGTCGAGGATCATCTTGGGATCGGCGTAGAGCGACCAGGTGACGATATTGGTCGCGAGCAGCTCGCCCTTGGCGTCGGCGATCTCGCCGCGGAAGAATTCGCGGGCCGCGTCCGGATCGGCGGCGGCCCTGGCGACGTTGCGCTTGGGATCGGCCGCGGGTTTCAGCAGCGTCACGTCCACGAGCCGGCCGCCGACCAGCGCGAAGGCGAGGAAGAACAGGCCGCCCAGCACGAGCAGCCGCGTACGCCCGGTTTCGATCGCGGCGCCGAGCGGCCCCTCGAAACGCGGTTGCCCGGGACGGCACTGCGCCCCGGGCGAAAGCGGACGGCAAAGCTCGCGGATGCGGAACATCATCGCGATCGGAATCCGGGCTGCGGGGCGGGCCGGCCAGGGGCCGGGTCGCGCGACGTCGTGGCGAGGACCGCGGTCTCGACCGGCGCGGCCTCGGCGAGGCGCTGCGCGAAGCGCTCGAACGACGCCATCTGGCGCTGCGCCACCGGCTGCAGGTCGAGCTTCGCGGCCGCCAGGCGGCGCAGCCGCTCGGGCTGGTTGAGATAGCTCCACTCGGCGCGCAGCACCTGGATCGCCTCGCGCTCGTCCTCGATCGCGCGCTGGATGCGGGCCAGCTCCTTCTCCTGATCCTCGACCTGGGCCTTCAGGTTGTAGAGCCCGATCACGAGGCCGGCGAACAGCAGCGGCCAGAGCAGGCGGGTCACGCGCTTCATGGATAGTCCCTCCTCGAACGTTCGTCGCGCGGCCAGGCGGGGGCCGCGGTGCGGATGGCGGTGCGCAGACGCGCCGAACGGGCCCGGGGATTGGCCGCAATCTCGGCCATCCCCGGGCCCACCGGGCGGCGCTGCGGAACTTCGAAACTCGGCGCCCGCGCGCTGCGCGCTTCGGGCAGGTGGCGCGAGCCCCGCGGCGTGTGGCCGCTGCGCGCGCGCAGGAAAGTCTTGACGCGGCGATCCTCGAGCGAATGGAACGAGACGACGGCGAGGCGGCCGCCCGGCGCCAGCACGCGCTCGGCGGCGGCGAGGCCGCGGTCGAGCTCGCCGAGCTCGTCGTTCACCGCGATGCGCAGCGCCTGGAACGTACGCGTGGCGGGATCGTGCCGGTCGCGCGAGGAGGGCAGCGCGCCGCGCACGATCTCCGCCAGCGCCCCCGTCGTGGCGATCGTATCCCCCGTGCGAGCACGAACGATCGCCTTGGCAACCCGCTTGGCGTGGCGCTCTTCGCCGTATTCGGAAATGATCGAGGCCAGCTCGCTCTCGCTGGCCGTGTTGACGAGGTCGGCCGCGGACGGGCCGGCCTTCTCCATGCGCATGTCGAGCGGGCCGTCGGCGCGGAACGAGAAGCCGCGCGCGCCCCGGTCGAGCTGCATCGACGAGACGCCGAGATCGAGCGCCACGCCGTCCACGACTTTCACGCCGCGCGCGGCGAGCAGCGCGTCCATCTCGCCGAAGCGGCCGGCGATGAGATCGAGGCGGCCGCCATACTTGCGCTCGAGCGCCGCGCCGCCGGCGATCGCGTCGGGGTCGCGATCGATGCCGAACACCCGGCACGGCGCCGCGTCGAGCAGCGCGGCCGAATAGCTGCCGGCGCCGAACGTGCCGTCGACGTAGACGCCGCCGGCGCGCGGCGCGAGCGCCGCGATCACTTCGTTCAGCAGAACGGGGATGTGGGGCGCCGTCATTTGTTCTGCCCCAGGAAGAAGAGGCGCGTCAGCGACAGCTCGCCGCCGAGCTGCGCCTTGAGCTGCGTGCGCGCGGCTTCGTGCTTCGCCGGATGCCAGATCTGGAACGTGCGGCCGCGGCCGACGAACACGGCGGTGTCGGTGGCGCCGCAGTGCTCGCGCAGCGCCTGCGGGAACACGAAGCGGCCCTCGGGATCGAACGAGAGCGTCACCATCTCGCCGAGCATGCCGAGCATCTGCTGGCGCGCGGCCTCGTCGAGCTTCTCGTCGTCGTAGGCGCGGTTCACGACCGCTTCCACGAAGGCGCGGTCGCAGCCTTCGATGACCGGCGCGCCTTCGGTCGGCATCAGCACCGCGTCGGGGCTGCCGGCCTTCTGCAAAGCATCGCGGAAGGAGGCGGGCATCGACACCCGGCCCTTGCCGTCGATCTTCATCGCATGGGTGCCGAAAAATACGGCCATCCGCCCGGTCTTCCCCAGGCGGCGCACTCGGGTTCAGGCGCAGTCTGCGCGTTGCGGCCTCGAAATCCCCAGTACGCCGCGGTCCCCACCAGGGCGGCGCGGCCGACTCACGCGCAGGCTCGGCCGTCGCCCTGGATCATGGGTGACGGGATATCATGGGAATTCATGGGCGTCAATGGAAAGTCAGTAATAACCCAAGGATTTTCTTGGACTTGGAAAGGTTCTGTTCATTTGTTCAACACGTCGCGGAGGTCTTTTTTTGTTCACACCAAGAATAGCGCGAGAACTATTTGAGAACATCGGGGCGGATTATGATGTTCTACTTTCGTACTCACGATTGCACCAGTCTAACACGAATCGCGCCGGGCGTGCAGGCCGGCGCGGCCGGGCGCGCGAGGGGAAGATGCCAGACGGTCTGTAAGCCGGGTTCTGTACCGCGGTTGCCCGCGGCGATGGCCATTCCTCTAGGGCGCACCTTGCGGGGCGCCTCGAGCAACCAACCCGGACGGCAGCGCGGAAAACGCCGTAAGGTGCCGTGAGGCACCGTCGCCGTCCCTATTCGGTCTTGCTCCCGGTGAGGTTTGCCGTGCCGGTCCCATTGCTGGGCCCGCGGTGCGCTCTTACCGCACCTTTTCACCCTTGCCGGCAGGCCGAAGCCGGCCGGCGGTCTACTTCTCTGTGGCACTGTCTCGGGGGTCACCCCCGCCGGGCGTTACCCGGCACCGTCTTTCCGTGGAGCCCGGACTTTCCTCGCCCGATCCCCGAAAGGATCGGCCGCGGCCATCCGACCGTCTGGCATCGGCTACACTTAGGCGCGCCTGGGCGCGAAGTTCAAGCGGCGCCGTCGGAAAGACCGCGCAACGCGGCCTCGACCGCTTGTTTGGACTGATCGGTCTGATCAATATATCCTATAGTCATTTTAACGACTTCGACTTTCTGCTTGGCGAAAATGCCCCAGTTGATGCGCTGCATCGCGCCGAGCTTCGGGGCCGTGCCGAGGTATTCGACGACGATCTTCCGGCCGTTCACCCATGGGCTGCCGACGAGCCGGGCCGAGCGGATGCGGTCGCGGCCGATGGTGCCGATGCCGAGAACGTCGATCGTGATGCCGCGCCCGTCGATGACGACGACGGGGTCGCGCCGGCCGCTGCGCTGGATCGCGCCCGGCAGCAGCATCACGGTCAGCGCCGTCAGCGCGCCGATGCCGCCCGGAAGCAGGCCGCCGCGGCGGTCGATGAAATTGAGGGCGATCACGAGCGCGATCCCCAGCGCGACGAGCGCGGCGTAGGTCAGCCAGATCTTGCCGGGGACATAGCGGAGACTCGTCATGCGCTGCTCCGTGGGGCGGGGCTGCCGGGATGATCCGGCGCCGCGGACTATAGCCGCCGGCGGATGAACGTTCAGTGCGCTCAGTCACTCCGGCGCAGCAGCGCGGCCAGCGCCAGCGTCTCGCCGTCGGGGATGCCGCTGACGATCGCCGGGCGGAAATGGCGCTGGAACGCCGCTACGGCGAATCGCGTGTCCTCGTCGAGCACGCCGGTGGCCGGACATTCGTAGCCGATGGCGGCGAGGTCGCGCTGGACCTCGGGCACCTGCACCGCGCGGCTGAGGTCGATACGCGGATGCTTCGGCCACGCGCCGATGCCCGCCTCGGCGAGCCGCGCCCACGGAAATTTCTCGCCCGGATCGATCTTGCGCCGGGGCGCCACGTCGGAATGGCCGAGCACGCGCCGCGCCGGAATCGGATGCCGCTCCAGGATGCCGTGCGAAAGCGCGATCAGCGCCGCGATCTGCGGCGTGGGAAAGTCGCGATAGCCGAACTCGTGGCCGGGATTCACCAGCTCGATGCCGATCGAGCGCGCGTTGATGTCGCGCTCGCCGGCCCAATACGAGACGCCGGCGTGCCACGCGCGCCGCTCCTCGGGCACATGGCGATAGACCGTGCCGTCTTCGTCGATCGTATAGTGCGCGCTCACCTTCGCCGCCGGATCGCACAGGCGCGTGAGCGCGCCCGCGGCCGTCGGCATGCCGGTGTAGTGCAGCAGCAGGATGTCCACCGGCGCGCCCGGGCGCCGTGCGTCGAAATTCGGCGAGGGACGGTCGACGATCGCGCGCATGGTCTCCAATCCGGCGATCAGCGTTCGGGCGGCGGCAGGGCCTGGGCCGGCCGGCGGACCGTGATGATGGCGACGCCGGCGAGCGCGATCAAGCCGCCGGCGAGCGTGAACCAGGTGAAGATCTCGTCGAGGATCAGGATGCCGAACAGCACGCCGAACACCGGCGTCAGCAGCGCGAACGGCGTCGTCACGTTGATCGGGTAGCGGTGCAGCAGCATGTACCAGAGACCGTGGCTCACGATGCTGACGAACACGGCCATGTAGAGGATCGGCCAGAGGCCGGTCCATCCCATCGCCAGCGCGGCTTCGACCGGGGCGTCTTCGAGGAGCAGCGAGAGCGCGACGAGCTGCGGCGCCGCCATCAGGTTCATCCAGCCGACCAGCGGCAGCGGATGGACGCCGGCGAGCGCCTTCGCCTGGATCAGCGACACCGCCCAGGCCAGCGCGGCGGCCGTCATCAGGAACACGCCGAAATAGTCGGTCGGCCGCTTCGGCTCGCCGACCAGGATGGCGACGCCGGCGAAGGCGAGCGCCATGCCGAGCAGCCGGCGCCAGCCGAGCCGGTCGCGGAAGAAGATCGCGGCGAGGATCGCCGAGAACGGCACGCTCAGCTGGTTGAGGATCGCGCCCACGCCCGAATCGACCAGCTTCAGCCCGGTGAAGTTCGGAGCGAAGTGAAACACGCCGATGGTGATCGAAAGGTAGAAGATCCGGCGCATGTGCGCCCACGGCACGGCGAAGAACGGCAGCACCACCGCGCCGACGAGGACGAAGCGCAGCGCGATCATCATCATCGGCGGAACGACGCCGGCGCCGATCTTGGCGACCGGATAGTTGAGGCCCCAGATCACCATGATCACGAGAACGAGGCCGAGATGGCGCAGGCTCATGGCGGTGCCGCGCCGGCGCGCGTCCGCGGCTCCGCCTCGAGCGCCGCGCGCTGCTCCTCGAGCGCGAGCCAGCGGTCCTCGGCGGCGGCCAGCTCGGCCTTGGCCTCGGCATGGCGGCGCATCTTCCGCTCGGCCAGCGCCGCGCCGCGCGCGTAGAGGCCCGCATCGGCGAGCGTGCCTTCCAGCGCCGCGATCTCGGTTTCGAGCGCCGCGATGCGCCCGGGCAGGAGGTCGAGCTCGCGCTGGTCCTTGTAGCTGAGCCGCACCGGCGCGCGGGCGGGGCGCGGCGCTTCGGCCGCTTGCGCCGGCGCAGGCGCGGGCTTCGGCCTGGCCGGGGCCGCCGCGGCCCTGCGCTGCGCCATCGCGTCGGTGAAGCCGCCGGCGTATTCGGTCACGGTGCCGTCGCCGGGCATGAAGATCACGCTGTTCACGGTCTTGTCGAGGAAATCGCGGTCGTGGCTGACCACGAGCAGCGTGCCGGCGAAATCGCCGAGCATGTCCTCGAGCAGGTCGAGCGTGTCGGTGTCGAGATCGTTGGTCGGCTCGTCGAGCACGAGCATGTCCGCCGGAGTCGCGAGGATCTTGGCGAGCAGCAGCCGGTTGCGCTCGCCGCCCGAAAGCGTGCCGGTCGGGCTGTCGGCCTGGCGCGGGTCGAACAGGAAGTCCTTGAGATACGCGCGCACGTGGCGCAGGCGGCCCTGCACGAACACGCTGTCGCCGCCCTGCGGCACGAGCACGTCGCGCAGGGTCTTCCTGGGGTCGAGCTGCTGGCGCCGCTGGTCGAAATACGCGAGCTGGAGATTCTTGGCGGTCTGGATGCGGCCGGCGTCGGGCGCCGTCTCTCCGGTCAGCATCCGGATCAGCGTGCTCTTGCCGGCGCCG
>JAEULD010000138.1 GCA_016792765.1 Candidatus Odyssella sp. | reverse complement strand
TTCTTCAAGGCGCTGCTGTTCCTGGGCTCGGGCGCCGTCATCCACGGCATGCACCACGAGCAGGACATGCGGAGGATGGGCGGGCTCTGGTCGAAGATGAAGGGCGTCGCGATCCTGATGTGGATCGGCAGCCTGGCGCTGGCCGGCATCCCGTTCTTCGCCGGCTACTACTCGAAGGACATCATCCTCGAATCCGCGTTCGGCGCGGAATCGAATCTCGGCTATTTCGCGTTCTGGATGGGCATCGCCGCCGCGCTGATGACGGCGTTCTACTCGTGGCGCCTGCTGTTCATGACGTTCCACATGCCGTTCCGCGGCGACCACCACGCCTACGAGCACGTCGAGAAGACGCCGTGGACGATGATGGTGCCGCTGATCGTGCTCGCGGTGGGCGCCGTCTTCGCGGGCTTCGTCGCGCACAAGGCGTTCGTCGGCGACCACTGGCAGAATTTCTGGGGCGAGGCGATCCGGATCGCGCCGCAGCACAAGGCCCTCGAGCACGCCCATCATTCGCCGCTCTGGGTGGCGCTGCTGCCCGCGGTCGTCGGCGTGATCGGCATCGCGCTCGCGTGGTATGCCTACATGACCACGTCGCGCCTGCCCGAGCGCCTCGTCGCGCAGCACGAGCCGCTGTACCGGTTCCTGCTCAAGAAGTGGTATTTCGACGAGCTGTACAACGCGATCTTCGTCCGTCCGGCGTTCTGGATCGGGCGGCAGCTCTGGAAGAAGGGCGACGGCAAGATCATCGACGGCCTCGGGCCCGACGGCGTCGCCGCCACCACGGTCAAGGCCGCCAAGCGCGTGGCGGCGCTCCAGACCGGCTACGTCTATCACTACGCGTTCGCGATCCTCGTCGGCGTCGTCGTGTTCGTGACGCTGAAGCTCACCGGCGTGCTGAGGTAGCCATGGCGAACTGGCCGCTCCTCAGCGTCGTCACCTTCCTGCCGCTGGTCGGCGTGCTGTTCATCCTCGCGCTCGTGCGCGGCGACGAGGAGGCGACGAACCGCAACGCGCGCTACATGGCGCTGTGGACGTCGCTGGCGACGTTCCTCGTCTCGCTGCTGATCTGGATCAACTTCGACAAGTCGAAGGCCGGCTTCCAGTTCGTCGAACAGCTCAAATGGTTCGACCTGCCGGGCGGCGCCGCGCTCAATTACAAGATGGGCGTGGACGGCATCTCGATGTTCTTCGTGCTGCTGTCGACGCTGCTCACGCCGGTGTGCGTGATCTCGTGCTGGACGGCGGTGAAGGAGCGCGTGCGCGAATACATGATCGCGTTCCTGGTGCTCGAGACCCTCATGGTCGGCACCTTCTGCGCGCTCGATCTCTTCACGTTCTACGTCTTCTTCGAAGGCGTGCTGATCCCGATGTTCCTCATCATCGGCGTCTGGGGCGGCGAACGGCGCGTCTATTCGGCGTTCAAGTTCTTCCTCTACACGCTGCTCGGCTCCGTGCTGATGCTGCTGGCGATGTTCGCGCTCTACTTCCAGGCCGGCACCGCCGACATCCCGGCGCTGCTGGCCTTCGCGAAGGAGAAGGGCTTCGGCGAGAGCCTGCAGATCTGGCTGTGGCTCGCCTTCTTCGCCAGCTTCGCGGTGAAGACGCCGATGTGGCCGGTGCACACCTGGCTGCCCGACGCGCACGTGGAAGCGCCCACCGCGGGCTCGGTGATCCTCGCCGGCGTGCTCTTGAAGATGGGCGGCTACGGCTTCCTGCGCTTCTCGCTGCCGATGTTCCCCGAGGCGTCGATCTATTTCGCGCCGCTGGTCTACGCGCTCTCGATCGTGGCCATCGTCTACACGTCGCTGGTGGCGCTGGCCCAGGAGGACATGAAGAAGCTCATCGCGTACTCCTCGGTCGCGCACATGGGCTACGTGACGCTCGGCATCTTCGCCGCCACTCATCAGATCAAGGACAAGGCGCTGCTCGGCGAGCAGGCGGTGCAGGGCGCCATCTTCCAGATGCTGTCGCACGGCGTGGTCTCGGCCGCGCTGTTCCTCGTCGTCGGCGTCGTCTACGATCGGATGCACACGCGCCTGATCGCGCGCTACGGCGGCCTCGTCGAGCGCATGCCGCGCTACGCGTTCGTGTTCATGGTGATGATGCTGGCTTCGGTCGGCCTACCGGGGACGAGCGGCTTCGTCGGCGAGTTCCTCGTGCTGCTCGGCGCGTTCCAGGCCAATGTCTGGGTCGGCGTGCTGGCGACGAGCGGCGTGGTGCTCGGCTGCACCTACATGCTGTGGCTCTATCGCCGCGTGATCTTCGGAAAGCTGGTGCACGCCGATCTCAAGACCATCTCCGATCTCAACGTCCGCGAGATCGTCGTCTTCGCGCCGCTGGTGGTTCTGGTGATCTGGATGGGCGTCTATCCCGCGTCGTTCCTCGAGATCATCGAGCCGTCGGTGAAGGCCCTCGTCGGCGACTTCAAGGCCGCGATCTGCGCGCGCGACGCCGCGTGCTTCCCGGGCGTGGTGGGGTCGCGATGAATTGGGTGCAGATCCAGCCCGCGCTGCCGGAGATCGTCCTCGCCTGCGCGGCGATGGCGCTGCTGATGCTCGGCGTGTTCCGGGGCGAGCGCTCGGCGCGACTCGTCTCGTGGCTCGGCGTGATCGTGCTGGCCGCGGTCGCGATCCTCGTCGCGAGCGTCACGCCCACCTCCGGCCGGCTGCTGCTGTTCGCCGACATGTTCGCGGTGAGCCTCTACGGCGCCTTCGTGAAGATCCTGGTGCTGGGCGCGTCCGCGCTCGGCCTCGTCATGGCGATCGGCTACAACCAGCGCGAGGGCATCGCGCGGTTCGAGTTCCCGGTCCTCATCATCACCGCCACGCTCGGCATGATGATGATGATCTCGGCCAACGATCTCATCGCGCTCTACGTCGGCCTCGAATTGCAGAGCCTCTCGCTCTACGTCGTCGCGTCGTTCCGGCGCGATTCGATCAAGAGCACCGAGGCCGGCCTCAAATACTTCGTCCTGGGCGCGCTCGCCTCGGGCATGCTGCTCTACGGCGCGTCGCTCGTATACGGCTTCGCGGGCTCGACCAATTTCGCGCAGCTCGCCTCGGTGCTGACGGCCAAGGATGCCGGCAATGCCGGCGTCATCGTGGGCCTCGTGTTCCTGATGGTCGGGCTGGCCTTCAAGATCTCGGCGTTCCCGTTCCACATGTGGACGCCCGACGTCTACGAGGGCGCGCCGACGCCGGTGACGGCGTTCTTCTCCGCGGCGCCGAAGCTTGCCGCGATGGGCCTGTTCGTCTCGGTCCTCGTCGGGCCGTTCGGCAAGCTCGTCGGCCAGTGGCAGCAGGTCCTGGTCCTGATCTCGATCGGTTCGATGGCGCTGGGCGCGTTCGCGGCGATCAGCCAGAGCAACATCAAGCGGCTGCTGGCCTACAGCTCGATCGGCCATGTCGGCTACGCGCTGATCGGCCTCGCGGCCGGCACCGAGGCCGGCTATCGCGGCGTGCTCATCTACATGGCGATCTACGTCGCCATGACGCTCGGCGCCTTCGCCGTCGTGCTGTGCATGCGCCGCGGCGGGCAGATGGTCGAGACGATCCCGGATCTCGCCGGCCTGTCGAAGACGCGGCCGGGCATGGCGCTCGTGCTGCTGATCATGATGTTCTCGATGGCCGGCATCCCGCCCTTCGCCGGCTTCTGGGGCAAGCTCTACGTCTTCATGGCCGCGATCGACGCCAAGCTCTACACGCTGGCGATCCTGGGCGTGCTGACCTCGGTGGTGGCCGCCTACTACTACATCCGCATCGTGAAGATCATGTATTTCGACGAGCCGGCGGATGCGTTCGACCGCATGCCCGACCGCGAGCTCGGGCTCATCCAGGCGGCGGCTGCGGCGTTCACGCTGCTGTTCTTCCTGTTCCCGGGCCCGCTCGTGCGCGCCGCCGAGCAGGCGGTGAAGAGCCTCGCGGGGTGACGGTCGCCGGGACCGGCATCGCCGCTTTGCCGCCGGGATACCGGCGAATCGCCTTCGACCGCGTCGCCAGCACCAACGACGAGGCGCGTCGGCGGGCCGAGGGCGGCGCCGCCGAAGGCCTTGTCGTCACCGGCGGCATCCAGACCGCCGGCCGCGGCCGCCAGGGCCGCACCTGGGTCTCGCCCGCAGGCAATCTCCATGCGTCGTTCCTGCTGCGGCCGCGCGTGAAGCCGGCGCGGGCGGGCGAATTCGGCTTCGGCGCCGCCGTCGCCGTCGCCGAGGCCGTCGAGCGCGCGGCACCCGTCGCCGGCGCGAAGTGCAAATGGCCGAACGACGTGCTCGTGCGGGGCAGCAAGATCGCCGGCATCCTGCTCGAATCGCGCGGCACGCCCGAGACGCTCGACTGGCTCATCGCCGGCATCGGCATCAATCTCGCGGCTGCGCCGGAGCACACCGCGTGGCCGGCCGCGAGCGTGGCGGCGCTGGGCGGAAATCCCTCGGTCGAGCGCGCGCTCGAGACGCTGGCCGGGCGGCTCGATCATTGGTATCGCCTCTGGCTGGCCGAGGGCTTCGCGCCGCTGCGCCAGGGGTGGCTCGCCCGCGCCCACGCGCTCGGCGAGACGATCAGGATCAAGCGCAACGGCGACGAGCGCGAAGGGAAGTTCGCCGGCCTCGACCCCGGCGGCGCCCTCGTGCTGGAGCTTGCCGGCGGCCGCCGCGAGACGATTTCTTACGGCGAAGTGGTAGAATGAACCGCGAAGCGGTTCCGGCCCGGAGCCCTGGGTTGGCGCGCAGCGCCTACCCTGGGAAGGCTGCGGATGGAGATTTCAACCCCGACGGGGTTGTGGCCGCGCGTGCGCGCCGCAACCCCTTCGGGGTTGAATTGAATCTTCGCGGTATTCCCAGGGTAGCGGCTTCGCCGCAACCCCGGGCTCCGGGCCGGAACCCCTTCGGGGTTTTTGGAGAGGCTTGATGCTCCTCGTCATCAATTCCAACAACACCAACACCGTCTTCGCCGTATTCGACGGCGAAACGCGGCGCGGGAGCTGGCGCATCTCGACGCAGCCGCACCGCACCGCCGACGAATACATGGTGTGGCTGACGCAGCTCATGGCGCTCGAGGGGCTCGAGCGGAACCACATCACCGGCACGATCCTCTCCAACGTCGTGCCGCAAGCGAGCTTCAACCTCCGGAGCCTGTGCCAGCGCTATTTCGGCGGCGAGCCGCTGGTCGTCGGCGATCCGGCGCTGCAATACGGCCTGAAGGTGCTCATCGACCGGCCGGAAGAGGCGGGGGCCGACCGCATCGCCAACGCCGTCGCCGCCAAGCTGCGTTACGCGATGCCGGCCGTCGTCGTCGATCTCGGCACCGCGACGACCTTCGACGTGCTCGACCGCGACGGAAATTACGTGGGCGGCGTCATCTCGCCCGGCATTAACCTTGCGTTCGAAGCCCTCTATATGGGCGCGGCCAAGCTGCCGCGCATCGAGATCCGCCGGCCGCCGCGAGTCATCGGGCGCGGCACGGTGGGCGCGATGCAGTCCGGAATCTATTGGGGATATATCGGCTTGATCGAAGGCTTGCTCGATCGCATCCAGGAAGAGCAGGGCGGGAAGCTCACCGTGATCGGCACGGGCGGCCTCGTGCCGCTGATCGCCGCCGGCTGCCCGGCGATCCAGCACGTCGACCAGGATCTGACGCTGCGCGGCATCGCCGACATCTATTACCGGAACAAGCGCTGATGGATCCGCGCGCGAAATCGGGCAAGGCCGACGAGCTCTTGTTCCTGCCGCTCGGCGGCGCCGGCGAGATCGGCATGAACATGAACCTGTTCGGCTATCGCGGCCGCTGGCTCATGGTCGATTGCGGCGTGACCTTCGCCGACGAGCAGGTGCCGGGCGTCGACGTGCTGATGCCCGATCCGGGCTGGATCGTCGATCGCGCCGACCAGCTCGACGGGCTCGTGCTCACCCACGCGCACGAGGATCACATCGGCGCCGTGCCGTATCTCTGGGAACGGCTGCGCTGCAAGATGTGGGCGACGCCGTTCACCGCCGCGGTGCTGAAGCGCAAACTCCAGGATGCCGGCCTCGAGGACGAAGCGCGCATCCACGTGCTGAAGCCGGGCGCGCGCTTCAAGGTCGGCAGCCACTGGGACATCGAGATGGTGACGCTCACCCACTCGATCCCCGAGCCCAACGCCCTCCTGATCCGCACGCCGGCGGGCACGGTCTTCCACACCGGCGACTGGAAGCTCGATCCCACGCCGTTGGTCGGGCAGGCGGTGGACGAGGCGCAGCTCACGAGGATCGGCGACGACGGCGTGCTCGCCTGTGTCGGCGATTCCACCAACGTGTTCCGCGCCGGCGTGGCCGGCTCCGAAAAAGAAGTGCGCGACAGCCTCATCGAGCTGGTCAAGCGCTACGAGCAGCGCGTCGTCATCGCCTGCTTCGCCAGCAACGTGGCGCGGCTCGAGACGGTGGCCGCGGTGGCCAAGGCGACGAAGCGGCACGCGGCGCTGGTCGGCCGCTCGCTGTGGCGAATCTACGAGGCGGCCAAGGAAACCGGCTATTTGCGCGACATCGCGCCGTTCCTTTCGGAACAGCAGGCCGCGGAGCTGCCGCGCCACAAGGTGCTGATGGCGGCCACCGGCAGCCAGGGCGAGCCGCGCGCGGCGCTGGCGCGCATCGCGGCCGGCACCCATCCCAGCGTCTCGCTCGAGCAGGGCGACACGGTGATCTTCTCGTCGCGCATCATTCCGGGCAACGAGCGGGCCATCAACCGCCTGCACGACTCGCTGGCGATGCTCGGCGCCGAGGTCGTCACCGAGAAAGACCATTTCGTCCACGTCTCCGGCCACCCGGCGCGCGACGAGCTGGCGCAGATGTATCAATGGATCCGCCCGCGCATCCTCGTGCCGGTGCACGGCGAGGCGCGGCACATGATGGAGCACGAGAAGCTCGGCCAGTCGCTTCAGATCCCGAACACGATCGTGGCCACGAACGGCCAGATGGTGCGCCTGGCGCCCGGCCGGCCCGAGATCGTCGACGAGGTGCCCTATGGCCGCCTGGTCCTCGACGGCACGCAGCTCGTGGCGCTCGACGGCGCGGTGATCAAGGAACGCAAGCGGATGCTCTACAACGGCTCGGCCGTCGCCACGGTCGTGCTGGACCGCAAGGGCAAGCTCGTCGCCGACCCGCGGCTGGCGCTGCACGGCCTGGCCGAGGAGGGCGACGAGCGCGAGTTGGAAGACGCGCTGATCGAAGCGATCGAGGGAGCCTTGGCCAAGCTTTCCGGCCAGCAGCGCGGCGACGATGGGGCGGTTGAAGAGGCGGCCTATCGCGCGATCCGCCGGACGCTCTTGAATACGAAGGGCAAGAAACCGACGACGGCCGTGCACGTCGTCCGGGTTTGATCAACGCGCAGAAAATGCAGGTAAGTCCATGATCGGACGTTTGAATCACGTCGCCATTGCGGTCCCGGATCTGGCCGCGGCCAGCAAGACTTATCGCGAGACGCTGGGGGCCAAGGTCTCGGCCCCGGTCGACATGCCCGCGCACGGGGTCACGACCGTCTTCGTGGAGCTCCCGAACACGAAGATCGAGCTGCTGCACCCGCTCGGCGCCGCCTCGCCGGTCGCCAAGTTCCTGGCCGATCATCCGTCGGGCGGGATGCACCATGTCTGCTTCGAGGTCGACGACATCCTGGCCGCGCGCGACAGGCTCACGGCCGAAGGCGCGCGCGTTCTCGGCGACGGCCAGCCCCGGATCGGCGCGCACGACAAGCCGGTGCTGTTCCTGCACCCCAAGGATTTCTGCGGCACGCTCGTGGAAATCGAGCAGGCCTAGGAGGGCCGGACCCGTGCGAGCGGATGTCGTCGACGGGAAAGGCGGCGCTGCGCCATGACCTGGACCAGCGGCGTCGTGATGTTC
>JAEULD010000347.1 GCA_016792765.1 Candidatus Odyssella sp. | reverse complement strand
CGGCATTATCCTTCTTGCCGATGATGCCGCGCTTGGCCAGCATCGCCGCGTGGGCTTTCGAGCCCGCGATGTCCTGGGCATAAAGGCGCCGGTCGAAGCGGATCGAGGCGTTGATCGCCTCCATCAGCGCGTCCGGGCCGGCGGCGAAGCGGCCGCCCCACATGAGGTTCGCGTTGGTCTTCTTGCGTTTCATTCGGCTCTCGGCTGCTCGGCTGACGGCGGCTCGGCTCTCGGCGGCACGGATCGTATGCGCGGCGGCGGCACTCGCCCTGGCGGCGGGCGTCTGGCCCGTGCCGGCGGCGCATGCCGAGGATCCGCCGGCGTTTCTCGGCGCTGCCGGGCAATTTATGCTGATCCGGCCGCTGAAAAAAGCGCCGTTCGCCGCCGTCGACGACGAAAAGGGCCGGCCCGTCGATCTCGCCCAGCGCCTCAAGGGCAGGGTGGCGCTGGTGAACTTCTGGGCCACCTGGTGCGCGCCCTGCGTCACCGAGCTGCCGACGCTCGACCGGCTGCAGGGCGAGCTCGGCAGCGACAGGTTCGAGGTCGTCGCCGTCTCGGTCGATCTCAAGGGCATCGAGAAAGTGGGCCCGTTCTGGAAAGAGAAGGGCTACAAGCACCTCGCGATCCGGCTCGACCAGCGCGGCACGATGATGAAGGCGTTCGGCACCCGCGGCCTGCCCACCACGTTTCTCGTCGACCACGAAGGCAATGTCGTCGGCTACCTCGAGGGCCACGCCGACTGGGCCTCGCCCGAAGCGAAGGCGCTGATTCGTCACTACCTCGAGCGCGCGCGGCGCTGACTAAGCCGCGAGGTAGCGGCTGAAACCGAGATCGTGCGCCCAGGCGCGCGCATCGGCCTCGGCGAAGTGGCGGGCGAGGGCGCGGTTGCGCGCGATCACCGCCGCGGCGTCGGCGCGGAACGCCGGCATGATGTCGGCGATTTCCGCGCGCAGGGCCGCCTCGTCGACGGTCTTGATCACGCGGTTCTCCATGACGACGGCGCCGTCGATCACGACGGTGTCCACCCCGCGTCCGCACTCGGCATAGACGAGCTGGCGCGCCGGGCTGTTGAGCGGCACGTAGGCGGGATCGGCGAGATCGAACAGCGCGAGATCGGCCTTCATGCCGGGGGCGATCCGCCCGAGCTCGCCCGCGAGGCCGAGCGCCGCGGCGCCGCCGCGAGTCGCCGCGCCGAGCGCGTCGACCGAGTCGGGCGGGCCCGCCCGGGGATCGGACACGGCGGCGAGCAGCACGAACATCTTCATCGCCTGGAACATGTTCTGGCAGTCGCTGCAGCTGCAATTGTCGCAGCCGAGCGCGAGATTGATCCCGGCGCCGAGCAAGCGGCGAATCGGCGCCACCCCGTTCTTGGTCTTGAGGTTGCTCATGTGGTTGAGCACGACGCTGGCGCCGGCCGCGGCGACGTCCTCGATCTCCGCCGGCGACAGCCAGACGCCGTGCGCCAGCGCCGTGCGCGGCCCGAGCAGGCCGGTCGCCTTCAGCAGCGCCACCAGCGAGCCGCCGAACTCCGGAAAGCGCAGGCGCGCGCCGACCGCCTCGGCCTTGGTGATGTAGATGTGCGAGACCACCGGCAGTTCGAGCCTTCGCGCGAGGTCGCCGAAGCGCTCGAGCATGTCGCGCGAACAGCGCTCGGGGCTCGAGGGCGCCAGCGCCCAACGGATGCGCGGGTGGCGGTCGCGGCGGGCGCGGAACTCGCTTTCGACGAGGCCGAGCGGTTCGGGCACGCCGCGCAGGTCCGGCGCGGGGCCGAGCAGCCCCGGCTGCGCCTCGGCCGGGATCGTCTCGCGCCAATAGGGCACGGTGTCGAGCGGCGAGACGTTCGCCGCCTGCAGGCCGATGACGGCGCGCAGGCCCGCCGCCTCGTAGGCGCCGACGACGGCGTCGACCCGGTCCGCATCGAGCGGGAACAGCGTGACCATGTCCTGAACGGTCGTGATCCCGCTCCGGATGCACTCGACCGCGCCCAGCAGCGTGCGCAGCCGGATCTCCTCGCGCGAGCGCGGCGGATAGGTGCGCGGCAGCGCGTTCAGCACCCAGGCTTCGAGCGGCTCGGGGTCGAAGAAGCCCTTCAGCAGGACGTCGTGCGAGTGGTAGTGGGCGTTGACGAAGCCCGGCGTCGCGAGCTTTCCGCGCGCGTCGAGTCGGCGGCCGGCCCAGCCCGCGCGGTGGCGCGTGCCGTCGGCGAGGCGATGCACGGCGGCGATGCGGCCGCGTTCGATCGCGATGTCGGCGGCGACCGCTTCGTGGCCGCCCGCGGCGGGATCGTAGACGAGCGCCCCCTCGATCAGCAGCGTCTCGCCCGGCGCCGGCACTAGGCGGCCTCGAACGCGATCGCGGCGCCGAAACACGCGCTCGCGGGAACCACGACGCGGCCGCGCGCGCGCGCGTAGGGGATGCGCGCGCGGTCGAGATGGCCGGTCACGGCGCCGAGGTCGGCCGTGGCGAAGGCGAAGCCGGGCATGTAGGGCAGGCGATGGCGCGGCGCGCCCGGCAACTCGGCGTCGAGCTCCGATTGCGGCAGGATCGTCACCCGCGAGACGAGCGGGAAATCGAAGACCATCGCGGCCCCGGCCTTGCGCGGCGCGCGCCCGGTATATTTCGCGTAGCGCGCGGCCACCGCAGCCACGTCGTCGGCGACGACGTAGGCGTTGGACAGGGCCGTGCACTTGTTCGCGTGGGCGACGTGGCGGGCCTGGTGGATGTATTGCGGGGTCAGGTGATGGGCGGCCTGCACGAGCCCTTCCGGCGACTGCGCCTCGGCGAAATGCACGCAGTCGAATTTCGCGGTGCGCGTGCCCTCGGCGGTGGCGACGTCGCGCTGCAGCGGGATCACGCCCGAGGTGCCGATGCCGGCGGCGCGCAGGCGCGCATCGGCGCCGGCGAGCGCCGGGCTGTTGAAGCAGATGATGTGCATGCCCTCGAAGCGCGAGAGGTATTTCCCGACGAACACGTCGCGCTTGTCCTTTTCGACATGGGCGACGATCTCGAGGTAGTTCTTCGGGAACACCGCGCAGCGATTGCCGCTGCCGAACGGCTCGGCGGGCCTGCCGGGCTCGGTCGCGCCCTTGTGCATCGAAAGTTCGCTGAGCGTGAAGCCCATCGCCTCGAAGCGCGCCGCGGCGGCGGACAGGTCGGCGACCACGAGTCCCACATGATTGACGCTGTCGATGTCTGCGGCCATCGCATTCCTCCCCTGCGGCGGCGCGTGGTATAGCAAGCGCGGGCCGCCGCGCGCCAGCTTCGCCGGCGCAACGGTCCTATCGAGGGAGATGTCTGCAATGTCCACGTTTGGCCGCGCCCTTCTCGCGGGCGCCATGTTCGCCGCCGCCTCCGCGTCGGCGCAGGAATTGCGTATCGGCTACGTCAGCACGATGACCGGGCCCGGGGCCGCGATCGGCTCGCACCACGTCAACGGCTGGAAGCTCGGCCTCGAGCACGAAGGCTGGACGAAAGACGGCGACAAGCTCGGCGGCGTGCCGACGCGCCTGTTCTACGGCGACGACCAGTTCAAGCCCGACGTCGGCCTCTCGGAGGTCGAGAAGATGCTGAAGGAGCACAAGGTCCAGGTGGTTGCGGGATTCATCTGGTCGAACGTGATGCTCGCGGCCCAGCGGCCGATCATGGAGGCCAAGGTCGGCATGCTGATCACCAACGCCGGCGCCTCGCCGGTGTTCGGCCCGCTCTGCAATCCGCTGATCGTCTCGACCTCGTGGCAGAGCGACCAGTCGCCCGAGGCGCTCGGCCGCCTCATCTCGAACGAAAAGGTGGGCAAGATCTACCTGATGTCGCCGAACTACCAGGCGGGCAAGGACGCGATGGCCGGCGTCAAGCGCACGCTCAAGGGCCCGGAGATCGTGGGCGAGACGCTGTTCAAGGTCGGCGAAACGGACTTCCAGGCCGATATCTCGAAGGTCCGCGCGGCCAAGCCCGATGCGCTGTTCGTGTTCGCGCCCGGCGCGATGGCGCCCGCGTTCTTCAAGCAATGGGCGGCGTCCGGCGCCGGGAGCGAGATCAAGCTGTTCACGACGAACACGGTCGATCACGTGACGCTCGGCGCGCTCGGCGACGCGGCGGTCGGCAGCTTCCACGCACTGCATTGGAACGTGGACTTCCCGAACCCCGCGAACCAGCGCTTCGTCAAGGACTACGTCGCGAAGTTCGGCCATTTGCCGTCGAACTACGCGCAGCAGGCCTACGACGGGCCGCGCCTGCTCGCCGCCACGCTGCGCGCGCTCGGCGGCAAGGTCGAGAGCCCCGCGGCGCTGATGAAAGCCATGCGTAAAACCCCCTACGAATCGACGCGCGGCGCCTACGCTTACAACGTGAACGGCCTGCCGATTCAGGACTTCTACCGTCTCGACGTGGTGAAGGGCGCCGACGGCAAGCCCGCCATCGTCACCAAGGGCGTCGTCGTCGAAAAGGCCAAGGACCTTTACTGGGAGAAGTGCCCGCCCGAAATGCGGCACTGACCGCGCGCCGGCGCCGGCGCCTTGACTTGCCGGTCCGGCGCATGGCTTGGTCTGGCGACTTGGCGATCGTGCGTCGGCGGCCCGCTCCCGGCTGCGTGCCCGGCAAGGGCATCGACCGGGGCGGGCGGCGCGCGCTTGCGAGTGGGCGAATTCGTTTCCATCGGGAGGAATGACATGCGGAACATCTGGCAGCCGGCCGTGATTGCGGCCGCGGCGCTGCTCGCGCCGGGCCTTGCGAACGCGCAGGAACTGCGCGTCGGCTTCGTGAACACGCTCTCGGGGGCGGGCGCCGGCCCCGGCGTCGAGAACACCAACGGCTGGAAGATCGGGCTCGATCACGAGGGCTGGAAGAAAGACGGCGACAAGCTCGGCGGCGTGCCGACGAAGATCGTCTACGGCGACGACCAGTGGAAGCCCGACGTGGGCCTGCGCGAGGTCGAGCGCATGATCCAGCAGGAAAAGGTGCAGGTCATCGCCGGCTTCATGTGGTCGAACGTGCTGATGGCCGCGCAGAAGCCGATCGTCGACAGCAAGACCGGCCTGCTCATCACCAACGCCGGCGCGTCGCCGATGGCGGGCGAGCTGTGCAGCCCCTACGTCGTCTCGACCTCGTTCAACAACGAGCAGTTCACCGAGGCGCTCGGCAAGATGATCGCCGACGAGAAGGTCGAGTCGATCTACCTGATGGCGCCCAACTATCAGGCCGGCAAGGACCAGATCTCCGGCCTCATGCGCACGATGACCGGCGTGAAAGTGGTCGGGCAGAACTATTTCAAGCTCGGCGAGAGCGACTTCCAGGCCGACATCTCGAAGATCCGCGCGGCCAAGCCCAAGGCGGTGTTCGTGTTCGCGCCGGGCGGCATGGGCGTCGCGTTCTTCAAGCAGTGGCAGGCGTCGGGCGCCGGCAAGGAAATCAAGGTCTACACCAGCAACACGGTGGACTGGCTGACACTGCCCGGCATCGGCGACGCCGCGGTAGGCAGCTTCCACGCGCTCCACTGGAACACCGACCTCGACAACCCGACGAGCCAGCGCTTCGTCAAGGACTTCGTCGCCCGGCACGGGCAGAAGCCCTCCAACTACGCGGCGCAGGGCTACGACGGCGCGCGCATCCTCGCCGCCACGGCCAAGGCGATGGACGGCAAGTTCGCCGATTCGCTCGCGATCATGAAGGCGATGCGCAAGGTGAAGTTCGATTCGGTGCGCGGTTCCTACAGCTACAACGTCAACGGCATGCCGATTCAGAACTTCTACAAGCAGGAAGTGATCAAAGGCGCCGACGGCAAGTCCGACATCGTCACGCGCGGCGTCATCTTCGCCAACTACAAGGACGCCTATTGGGAGAAGTGCCCCGCCGACAAGCGGCACTAAGACAAGGCCGTAGGGGCGGGCCGGGGGCCCGCCCCTACGCGTTTCGGAGGGCGGCGGCGATGCTCCGCACGGGCAAAGACTATCTCGAGCGCATCCGCGACGGCCGGCGCGTCCTGATCGGCAGCGAGCGGGTGGGCGACGTCACGCGCCATCCCGCCTTCGCCGCCGCGGCGCGCATGTATGCCGCGCTCTACGATCTCAAGGCCGATCCGGCCAAGCGCGAGCTGATGTCGTTCGAAGAGGACGGCGAACGCTTCAGCATGTATTTCCTCAAGCCGAAGTCGCGCGAGGATCTCGTCCGGCGCACGGCCTGCCACAAGGCGATCGCCGATTTCAGCCATGGCCTGCTCGGCCGCTCGCCCGATCACGTCGCGGCGAGCTTCACCGGCCTCGCGATGCGGCCCGAGGTGTTCGATTCGGGCCGCGCCGCGCGCAACCGGAAATTCTCTGCGCACGTCACGCGCTATTACGAGCGCTTCCGGAAGGAGGACCTGTTCCTCGCCTATGCCATCCTGCCGCCCCAGGGCGCGCGCAGCCCCGAGCTCTACGAGAGCAAGGACCGCCAGCCGCCGACGCTGCGCGTGACGAAGGAAGACGACGCGGGCGTGACCCTGAACGGCATGAAGATGCTGGCGACCGGCGCCGTGTTCGCCGACGAGGTCATCATCGGCAACATCCTGCCGCTGGCGCCATCGCAGGTGAAGGAGTCGATCACCTGCGCCGTGCCGATCAATGCGCCGGGCCTGACGCTGTGGTCGCGCAAGCCGCTTTCGATGGGCGCCAGGAGCCGCGCCGACGCGCCGCTCTCCTCGGTCTTCGACGAGACCGATTCGATGGTGGTGTTCGAAGACGTGAAGGTGCCGTGGGAGCGCGTGTTCGTTCACGACGACCCAGAGCTTTCGCGCGCCATCTACATCCGCACGCCCGCGCACTGCATGAGCAACCACCAGTCGAACGTGCGCTTCTGGTCGAAGCTGAGGCTGCTCGTCGGCCTCGCCAGCCGCATCACGAAGGCCAACGGCGCGCATGCGATCCCGGCGGTGCGCGAGACGCTCGGGCGCCTCGCCGCGATGGAGGCCTGCTACGCCGGCATGATCGAGGGCCAGCACCAGGGCCACGAGCGCATGGAGACGGGCCACGTCCACGTGAACCGGCGCTACATGTACGCGGCGCTGAACTACGCGCTCGAGAATCACGCGCCGATCTGCGACATGATCCGCACGCTGTCGGGCGGCGGCGCGTTCCAGATGCCGGCCGATTCCTCGGTGCTCGAGGACGCCGAGCTCGCGCGGTTGTTCGAAAGCTACTGGTCCACGCTCGACCACAGCGCGACCGACCGGCTCAAGCTGTTCAGGGTCGCCTGGGACCTGCTCGGCTCCGAATTCGCGATGCGCCACGACCAGTACGAGAAATTCTACGTCGGCCCCTCGTTCGTCGTCCGCAA
>JAEULD010000341.1 GCA_016792765.1 Candidatus Odyssella sp. | reverse complement strand
GCGCATCCAGATCGAGGCCTCGGCGGGCGGGTCGTAGTCGAGCAGCATGCCGGCGTCGAGCGGCATGTCCTTCCGGAACATCAGGCCGCGCGACTTCTGCGGCCAGGTCTTCGCCCAATCAACCTTGAACACGTGCCGGGCGCCGCCGGCGGTGACGATCGCGATCTCGGTGCGGTCGAACGCGACCGGCTCCTGCGCGTGCGCGGGAGCCGCCGCGATCAGCGCAAGCAGGAACAGCAGCGCGCACAGCCCGCGCGCAAACGAAAACAGGGCCTCGTTGCCGAAGCCCTGTTTCGAAACTGGTGGAGCTGAGCGGAGTCGAACCGCCGACCTCTTGAATGCCATTCAAGCGCTCTCCCAACTGAGCTACAGCCCCGATGCGCGGGATGGGAAACCCGGCCCGCTGCGGCGGGCGACCCGGGGAATATTTACGCACTTGCGGTGCGTTTCAATCCCCCTGCAGGCGTTCGCCGTGTTTACCTTTCCTCGCCGCCTTCGTCGACGTTCTCGATCACCTCGGCCACGTCGTCCTCGTCCTCGCCGAGATCGGAGGCGTCTTCGAGGAGCTCCTCGTCGGCCTCCTCGCCCTCCTCCGCCTCGGGCACGTCCCCGACCTCGGGCACTTCCGAATCCGGAGCCGGCGTCTTGGCCGCCTTGGCCTCCTCGGCCTTGGCGACGGGCTCGTTGCCGCGGCTGCGCCGGCTGCGCAGCACCTCGGTGGGATCGAACGTATGCGCGCAGTTCGGGCAATGCGCCGGCGACTTCGAAAGATCGTAGAACGGCAAGTGGCAATTGGGACAAATGCGTTTCGTCCCGAGACTGGCCTTGGGCAAAGCGGTCCTCCTTTCGGGGGATGGGGCGGGCGCGGCACGCTTGAGCATGGCTGCGGGGCTCCGGGCGGCGCTGCCGAAAATCGGGCGTGGCCTTTGCCACGTCCAACCGGCCCTGTCAAAAGCAAATTTCCTCGCGTTTCCGGGGATTCCAGCGGCCGGATCGGCCCCTTTTGTCGCACCTCGTTCCGGCGGTGGCTTGACAGGGCGCCCCCCGGCGCGGCCAAACCGCTCCCTCAACCGAAAGCCACGCCGTTGCAGCCGCTCACCGCCCACCCCTCCGGCCCGCTCAGGGGCCAAGCCCGCCCGCCGGGCGACAAATCGATCTCGCATCGCGCGCTGATGCTCGGCGCCAGCGCCATCGGCGAGACGCGCATCGCCGGGCTGCTCGAAGGCGAAGACGTGCTCGGCACGGCCGCGGCGCTGCGGAAGCTCGGCGCCGCCATCGTGCGGCTCGCGGACGGCACGTGGCGCGTGCAGGGACGCGGCACCGGCGGCCTCGTCGAGCCCGACGACGTGCTCGACCTCGGCAATTCCGGCACCTCGGCGCGCCTCCTGCTCGGCCTCATGGCCACGCACGACATGAAGGTGTTCCTGACCGGCGACGCCTCGCTGCGCCGCCGGCCGATGGGGCGCGTGATCGAGCCGCTTTCGCGCATGGGCGCCTCGTTCGAGGCGCGCCAGGGCAACCGGCTGCCGCTGCTGATGCGCGGCGCCGCGCTGCCGGTGCCGATCCGCTACGAATTGCCGGTGGCCTCGGCGCAGGTGAAGTCCGCGATCCTGCTCGCCGCGCTGAACACCCCCGGCACGACCACGGTGATCGAGCGCGAGGCGACGCGCGACCACTCCGAGCGCATGCTGCGCCATCTCGGCGCCGAGGTGCGCGTGACCCGCGCCGGCAAGGGCGCCGAGATCGCGATCACCGGCGGCCCGGAGCTCGTGGGCAAGCCGATCACCGTGCCGGCCGATCCTTCCTCGGCCGCGTTCGCGATCGTGGCCGGCCTGACCGTGCCGGGTTCCGCGGTGACGATGCAGGGCGTCGGCACGAACCCGCTGCGCACCGGGCTGTTCGCGACGCTCAAGGACATGGGTGCCGATCTGACGCTGGCGAACGCGCGCGACGACGGCGAGCCGATCGCCGATATCACCGCGCGGCACTCCATGTTGAAGGGCGTGGTGGTTCCGCCCGAGCGCGCCCCCTCGATGATCGACGAATATCCGATCCTCGCCGTGGCCGCGGCGCATGCGCGCGGAACGACCGTGATGAAGGGCCTGGCCGAACTGCGCGTGAAGGAGAGCGACCGCCTCGCCGCCGTCGCCGCCGGGCTCGAGGCCTGCGGTATTACGTTCCGCATGGGCGAGGACTTGCTCGAGGTTGACGGCTGCGCCGGCCCGCCGCCGGGGCTCGACAAGGGTGCCGCGATCGTCACGCACATGGATCACCGCATCGCGATGAGCTTCCTCGTGCTCGGCCTGGGCGCGCGCCGGCCGGTGACGGTGGACGACGGCGAGTTCATCGACACGAGCTTCCCCGGCTTCGGCGATTTCATGCGCGCGCTCGGCGCCGACATCCGCGCCCCGGGCGAAGTGCAGATGGCGGCGGGCGGCCACGGCGCCGGCGGAACGCCGGCATGATCGTCGCCATCGACGGGCCGGCCGCGGCCGGCAAAGGCACGCTGGCGCGGCGGCTCGCCAAGCATCTCGGCTTCGACTTTCTCGATACCGGCAGCCTCTATCGCGGCGTGGGGCTGCAGGTGCTGCGCCAGGGCGGCGATCCGGCCGACCCCGTCGCGGCGAAGGCGGCGGCCGAGACGCTGGACCTCGCGCTGCTCGCCGATCCCGACCTGCGCGGCGAGGCGGCGGCCAAGGCGGCCTCGCTGGTGGCCGCGCAGCCGGCGGTGCGGGCGGCGCTGCTCGATTTCCAGCGCGACTTCGCCAGAAAGCCCCCCGGGAACCGGGGGGCTGTCCTCGACGGCCGCGACGTGGGCACCGTCGTGTGCCCCGATGCCGGGGTCAAGCTCTTCGTCACCGCCTCGCTGGAGGCGCGCGCCCGGCGCCGGCTGGCCGAGTTGCAGGCGGCGGGCCGAACGGCTATATGGAGCGCCGTTCTGCAGGATATGCAGGACCGCGACGCGCGGGACAGCAAGCGCGACGTGGCCCCCTTGAAGCCGGCGGCGGATGCGGTGGTGATCGACACCACCTCGCTTTCGCCCGACCAGGTGTTCGAGGCCGCAAGGGCCATCGTCGACGCCAAGCGCTGATCCCAAGCTCGCAGCCGCGCGAGGGCGAAGCAACGCCAGCGGCAAACGTTACTGCCAGAGCCTTCCGAGGATGAGCACTGCCGGGCCCGGCCGGGACGCACGCATGCGCGCGCTTCCCGGAAGCGATCCGTTCGGCGGCGCAAGGCAAGGCCTGGAAACCCGAAAGGAACCCCAGCACCCAATGTCGACCGCAACCCAAGCCCAGGAAGGCCGCGAAGATTTCGCCGCCCTGCTCGAAGAATCGTTCGGCAATACCAAGCGTTTCGAAGGCCGCGTCGTGTCGGGCCGCATCGTGGCCATCGAGAACGACATGGCCGTCGTCGATGTCGGCCTCAAGTCCGAAGGCCGCATCCCGCTCAAGGAATTCGGCGCGCAGGCCGGCGAATTGCGCCCGGCCGACAAGGTTGACGTGTTCGTCGAGCGCGTCGAGAACGCGCAGGGCGACGCGGTGCTCAGCCGCGAGCGCGCGCGCCGCGAGGAAGCCTGGATCATGCTCGAGAAGGCCTTCAACGGCGGCCAGCGCGTGACCGGCGTGATCTTCGGCCGGGTCAAGGGCGGCTTCACGGTCGATCTCTCCGGCGCCGTGGCGTTCCTGCCCGGCAGCCAGGTGGACATCCGCCCGGTGCGCGACATCGGTCCGCTGATGGGCTCGCCGCAGCCGTTCCAGATCCTGAAGATGGACCGCAGCCGCGGCAACATCGTCGTCTCGCGCCGCGCCGTGCTGGAAGAGACGCGCCAGGAAGCCCGCTCGGAGCTCGTCGCCAGCCTCAAGGAAGGCCAGGTGCTGCAGGGCGTGGTCAAGAACATCACCGATTACGGCGCGTTCGTGGACCTGGGCGGCATCGACGGCCTGCTGCACGTGACCGACATCTCGTGGAAGCGCGTCAACCACCCCTCGGAGGTGCTGAACATCGGCCAGACCGTCGACGTGCAGGTGATCCGCTTCAACCCGGAGACCCAGCGCATCTCGCTCGGCATGAAGCAGCTCGAGGCGGATCCGTGGGAGGGCGTGGCGGCCAAATATCCGGCCGGCCTCAAGCTCAAGGGCCGCGTCACGAACATCACCGATTACGGCGCGTTCGTGGAGCTGGAGCCGGGCATCGAGGGCCTCGTGCACGTCTCCGAGATGTCGTGGACCAAGAAGAACGTCCATCCGGGCAAGATCGTCTCGACCTCGCAGGAGGTGGAGGTGATGGTCCTCGACGTGGACAGCCAGCGCCGCCGCATCTCGCTCGGCCTCAAGCAGTGCCTCGACAATCCGTGGGACGTGTTCGCGGCGAAGTATCCGCAGGGCACCGAGCTCGAGGGCGAGATCAAGAACATCACCGAGTTCGGCCTGTTCGTCGGCCTGCCGGGCGACATCGACGGCATGATCCACATGTCGGACATCGACTGGAACGTCACCGGCGAGGACGCCCTCAAGAAGTACAAGAAGGGCGACACGGTGAAGTTCAAGGTGCTCGAGACCGATGTCTCCAAGGAGCGCATCAACCTCGGCATCAAGCAGATGCAGCAGGACCCGTTCGCGGCCGCCGTCGGCGCCGTGAAGAAGGGCGATGTCGTCACCTGCACGATCACGGCCGTGACCGACAACGGCCTCGAGGTGCAGATCAACGACGGCGCCGGCGGCTTCATCCGCAAGGCCGAGCTTTCGCGCGACCGCTCGGAGCAGCGCACCGAGCGCTTCGCCGTGGGCGAGAAGGTCGATGCGAAGGTGACCAACATCGACAAGGCGACGCGCAAGCTGACCCTCTCGATCAAGCAGCGCGAGATCGAGGAGGACAAGCAGGCGGTGGAGCAGTACGGCTCCTCCGACAGCGGCGCCTCGCTGGGCGACATCCTCGGCGCGGCCCTCAACCGCGCGAAGAAGAAGGAGTAGGCGCAGATCGCGTAGGGGCGCGCTGCGCGCGCCCCCTCGAAGCAATCGCGACGCAATCAGGGGCGCACGCATCGTGCGCCCCTTTCTTTTCCGCCGCGCGTCGACAGGGCGCGCCCAGCGCGCCCCTACGCGGCCGACGCCCTACCACACGGGTTGGACCGGCTGCTTGCCCTGGAATTCCGCGATGCGCCGCTGCGTCGCCGGAGAGACGCCTTCGGGCAGCGCCTCGGGCGCGAACCATTCGGCGGCGGCGATCTCGAGCCGCTGGCGCTTGCCGAGCGCGGCCGCGCGCGCGACGAACACTTCGATCGTGTCGCGCTTGCCCTCGCGCGTGCTGACATAGGTGCCGAGCTTCCGCTCGATGGCGAGATCGGCGATGCCGATCTCCTCCTTCACCTCGCGGCGCAGCGCCGCTTCCGCCGCCTCGCCGCGCTTCATCGCGCCGCCGGGCAGATACCAGTACTTGTCGTAGGTGTGCTTGACGAGCAGCAGCCGCCCGTCCGGCCCCAGCACCACCGCGCGCACGCCGAACGTGACCGGCTTCGCGATACGCCAGTAGATGCGGAGCGAGCGGTTGATCAGCGTGGCGAGCGGGCGGAGCACGGCTGTTGCAACGATGCGCAATGAACAGGGAGGCCGGGAGAAGGAAGGAAGAGATTGAACCACAGAGGACACGGAGGACACAGAGAAGATAAGGAAGGAGAAGCGAAGGATGGCGCGCCCACACGCGCGCGCCGAAGAAAAGCGAAACCGGCAAGCGAAAGATCAGATCCACGCGGAGGCGCGGAGCGAACGCTCGTCGGCATTCGGCGCCAAAGGCGCGGCATTCACTTCTCCGCGCCCTCCGCGGCTCCGCGCGAGTCAAATATTGTGCTCCGCAGTATGAAAGGACGATGCCTTCCCTACGCGCCGCACTTGCGGCGCAATCCCGTTCGCTTTCTTCTCTATGGCCTCCGTGTCCGCTGTGGTTTTCCCGGATGCTTCCTCTCATCTCCCCGCCTCCCCGTTCACTTCCGCTTCACCGCCTTTCCGCCGCCGCATCTTTGGATTAGACAGGCGCCATGACCCTCGATGTCGATGCCTTGATGGACCGGCGGCGCCTGAAGCGGCAGGTGCATCTCTGGCGCATGCTGGCGATCCTGCTGGCGGTGGCGGCGATCCTGGCGATCGGCGCGCGCGCGGCGATCGAGAGGCGCGACTACGTCGCGCGCATCACCGTTTCGGGCGTCATCGTCGAGGACAGGAAGCGCAACAAGGCGCTCGACGAGGCGGCCGACGACGACGACGTGAAGGCCCTCATCGTCGTCGTCAACAGCCCGGGCGGCACGGTGGTTGGCGCCGAGCAACTCTATGCGCGCCTGCGCGACGTGGCGAAGAAGAAGCCCGTCGTGGTGTCGATGGGCACGCTCGCCACCTCGGCCGGCTACTACATCGCGGTGGGCGCCGACCGCATCTTCGCGCACGAGGGCACGATCACGGCCTCGATCGGCGTGATCTTCCAGGCCACCGACATGACCGCGCTGCTCGAGAAGATCGGCATCAGGGTGGAGGCGATCAAGAGCGGCCCGGTGAAGGCCTCGCCCAACCCGTTCGAGAAGACCTCGCCCGAGGCGCGCGCGGTGATCGACGCGCTGGTGAAGGATTCGTTCGACCAGTTCCTCGGCCTGGTGCGCGAGCGCCGCAAGCTCGGCGACGAGCAGGTGAAGGCGATCGCCGACGGGCGCGTCGTCACCGGCCGGCAGGCCAAGGCGCTCGGCCTCGTCGACGAGCTGGGCGGCGAGGACGAGGCGCGCGCCTGGCTCGCCCGCGAGAAGAAGGTCGCCCGCGGCCTAAAGGTCAAGGACATCGATCCCAAAGACTCGTTCGAATGGAGCGAGCTTTTCGGCGGCGTGTTCGGCTGGCGGCGCGAATTGGGCGCGCGGCTCGCCCTTGACGGTCTGATTTCGCTTTGGCACCCTGCACTTAAGTGACGGGGGATGCGCCGCGTCCGCGGCGCGCCGGGGACCTCAAAGCATAGCAGCGAAGCGGCCGGCCGATGACGAAATCGGAACTCATCCAGCGTTTGGCCGAGCGCAATCCGCATTTGCTCCATCGCGACATCGAACGCATCGTGCAGACCGTGTTCGACGAGATCGCCGACGCGCTCTCGGAAGGCAACCGCGTGGAACTGCGCGGCTTCGGCGCGTTCTCGGTGAAGAGCCGCACGGCCCGCACCGGCCGCAACCCGCGCACCGGCACGGCCGTTTCGGTCGAGGCCAAGCGCGTGCCCTATTTCAAGACCGGCAAAGAGCTGCGCGAGCGCCTGAACGGCAAGGCGTAGCCGCCGGCCTGCCCCGGCAGGATGAAAGCGTGAAGTATCTCGGCTGGATCATCGTCGTCGCCCTGGCCGCCGTGCTGGGCGTGTTCGCCATCCACAATCACCAGGCGATTTCGCTCGACCTCTGGCCGCTGCCCGTGGGCGAGGTGAAGGTGGCCGCCTTCGTGCTGGTGCTGGTCGCGGCGTTCGTCGGCTTCGTGCTCGGCGGCCTCTGCGCCTGGATCGGCGGCGCCGCCGCGCGCCGCGCCTCGCGCGAGAAGGCGCGCGCGCTCTCCGCGACCCGGCGCGAGCTCGAAGAGACGCGCGCGCGCCTTCCGGCCCCGCCCGCGCGCGCCTGATGCGCATCGTGACGGCCGACGAGGTTCACGCGAACCTCGATTTCCCGGCGCTGATCGGCGCGCTCGCCGAGATGTTCGCGGCCGGCTGCGAAGTGCCGCTGCGGCACCATCACGCCGTGGCCGTGCCGGGCGCGCCCGACGCGACGCTGCTGCTGATGCCGGCCTGGCAGCCGGGCGCGGCCCTCGGCATCAAGATCGTCAGCGTGTTTCCCGGCAACGCCGCCAAGAGCCTGCCGGCTGTAATGGGCCAGTATCTATTGCTCGACGCCGCGACCGGAGCACCCAGGGCGCTGATCGACGGCACCGCGCTGACCGTGCGCCGCACCGCGGCGGCCTCGGCGCTCGCCTCGCGTTTCCTCTCGCGCCCGGATTCGGCGCATCTGCTGATGGTCGGCACCGGCGCGCTGGCGCCGCACCTCGCCCGCGCGCATTGCAAAGTGCGGCCGATCCGGCGCGTGACGATCTGGGGCCGCAATCCCGAGCACGCGCGCGCGGCGGCGGCCAAGCTCGCC
>JAEULD010000319.1 GCA_016792765.1 Candidatus Odyssella sp. | reverse complement strand
GCGCCGCGGCCTCGCCACGCATCTGCTCGGCCAGGCCGTCGTCGTCGCGCGCAACCGCAATGTGCGCGATCTCTACATGCTGTGCCTGCCCGAAAACGAGCCGATGCGCCGGCTCGCGCGCAAGGTGGGCATCCGCCTCGTGTTCCGGGACGGCGAGATCACCGGTCACGTCGATCTGCCGGCGCCCGATCAGCTCACCGTGATGGCCGAATTCTGGTGCGAGACCGCGGCCGCGATCGACCGCTGGGCCGACATCGTCGTTCCGCAGCCGGCGGGCTGAAAACCAAGGCCTTCCCCCGCGAGCGGGAGAAGGAAATCCCTACTTCTTCACCTCGGTCATGAGCTGGTGCTTGGCCACGCCGAGCAGCTCGTCCATCTTGCGGCGGACCTGGTGTTCGCTCTGCGCGACGCTCTTGGCCTTCAAGTCGGCCATGATCTTGTCGAACACGTCGTCTTCGCCCGGCTTCTCGAAATCCGCCTTGACGACGTCTTTCGCGTAGGCGTCGGCGGCCTCGCCCTTCAGGCCCATCAGCTCCGCCGCCCATTGCCCGAGAAGGCGGTTGCGCCGGGCCTGCGCCTTGAACTGAAGTTCCTGATCCTTCTCGAATTTCTTCTCGAAGCCCTTTTCGCGTTCGTCGAAGGTCGCCATCAAGCACTCCCAAGCCGGTCCTGCCGGCACCCTGCCGGCGCCGTTTCGGACGCCTATATAGTCGCTGCCCGTTTCAAGTGCTATGCGTCGCGCATGTGCAGCGTCATTTTCCTCCGCCGGCCCGACCATGCCTGGCCGCTGATCCTCGGCGCGAACCGCGACGAAATGCTGTCGCGGCCGTGGACGGCGCCGGGGCGGCATTGGCCCGACCGGCCCGAGGTGGTCGCCGGGCGCGACGCGCTGGCCGGCGGCAGCTGGCTCGGCATGAACGACCACGGCGTGGTGGCCGGTGCCCTCAACCGGCCGGGCAGCCTCGGCCCCGCGCCCGGCCTGCGCTCGCGCGGCGAGCTCGTGCTCGAGGCGCTCGACCACGCCGACGCCGCCGATGCCGCGACGGCGCTCGCCGATCTCGACGGCCGCGCCTATCGCCCGTTCAACCTGTTCGTGGCCGACAATCGCGATGCGTTCTGGCTGCGCAACGCGGGCGGCGGCCGCGTCGAGGCGTTTCCGGTGCCCGAGGGCGTCTCGATGCTGACCGCGCGCGACCTTTCGGACACCGCGAGCCCGCGCGTGCGCCTCTATTTGCCGCGCTTCGCGGCGGCGCCGGCGCCCGATCCCGACCGCGGCGACTGGGCGAGCTGGGAGCGGCTCCTGTCGATGCGCGAGGAGCTGCCCGGCGCCGGCCACGATTCGGCGCTCGCGATCGTCACCGAGGTGGGCTTCGGCACATCGTCGAGCGCGCTCATCGCGCTGCCGGCGATCGAGCGCACCGAGACGGCGCCGGTCTGGCTGTTCGCGTCCGGATTGCCGTCGCCGGGCGCGTGGAAGCCTGTGGATTCCGCCCGGCCGCGACAAGGCGCTCCGATTGTTTCCGCGCGGCGCGCCTGATATAGACTTGCCCCCTGTCGAGCGGCCCAGCGCCGCCCGCCGCGGCCGCCCGCGGCGCACGGTTTCCCCCTGGCGTCGGCAGCGCACGATTTCCCGATGAGCGCGACATGAGCAGACGCAGGCGCATCTACGAAGGCAAAGCCAAAATCCTGTTCGAGGGGCCGGAGCCGGGCACCATCGTGCAGTATTTCAAGGACGACGCGACCGCGTTCAACAACCAGAAGCGCGGCACGATCACCGGCAAGGGGGTGCTCAACAACCGCATCTCCGAATACATCATGACCAAGCTCGGCGAGATCGGCGTGCCCACGCATTTCGTGCGCCGCCTCAACATGCGCGAGCAGCTCATCAAGCAGGTGGAAATCATTCCGCTCGAGGTCGTCGTCCGCAACGTGGTGGCGGGCTCGCTCGCGCAGCGGCTTGGCCTCGAGGAGGGCACCGCGCTGCCGCGCTCGATCATCGAGTTCTACTACAAGAACGACAAGCTCGGCGATCCGATGGTGTCGGAAGAGCACATCACCGCGTTCGGCTGGGCCGCGACGCAGGACCTCGACGACATCATGGCGCTGGCGCTGCGCATCAACGACTTCATGGTCGGGCTGTTCCTGGGCGTCGGCATCCGCCTCATCGACTTCAAGATCGAGTTCGGGCGCCTCTACGACGACCAGGACATGATGCGCATCGTGCTGGCCGACGAGATCTCGCCCGATTCGTGCCGGCTCTGGGACTTGAAGACGAACGAGAAAATGGACAAGGACCGCTTCCGCCGCGATTTGGGCGGCGTCGAAGAAGCCTATCAGGAAGTGGCGCGCCGCCTCGGGATATTGCCGGAAGCGAACGTGCAGGACATCAAGGGCGGGAGCTCGATGCATTGAGCCGCGCGGCCGAACACGAGAACCGCGAAGCGGTTCTGGCGCAAAGCCCAGGGTTGCCGCGTAGCGGCTACCCTGGGGCACGGAGCGCAATGCGTTTCAACCCCGAAGGGGTAGTGCCCACGGCCACCGCTTCGGCCACAACCCTTTCTGGGTTGAACCAAGACGTCACTCTTACCCAGGGTAGGCGCTTCGCGCCAACCCTGGGCTTCGGGACGGAACCGCTTCGCGGTTCATCATCGTCAAGACCGGGAGCGGCCACCCGCGCGGAGAGGACGAGTTGAAAGCCAAAGTACACATCACCTTGAAGAATGGAGTGCTCGATCCGCAAGGGAAGGCGATCCAGAACGCGCTCTCGCATCTGGGCTTCGGCGGCGTCGACGAGGTGCGCCAGGGCAAGTACATCGAGATCAAATTGGCCGACACCGATCCCGCGGCGGCCAAGCAGCGCGTGTCGCAGATGTGCGAGAAGCTGCTCGCCAACATGATCATCGAGAATTACGCGGTCGAGGTCGAGGGCGAAGGGGCCCTCGTTCGTCCGTGACCGCGCAGGGCCTCCACCGCCCGAGCCTCCGCGCCATCGTCTTCGAGCGCGGCATCGTGCGGCGGTCCCTGATCCTCGCGGCCATCGTCGGCACGATCCT
>JAEULD010000294.1 GCA_016792765.1 Candidatus Odyssella sp. | reverse complement strand
CAGCAGCCGCTGAAGCTCGGCGCCGACGTCGTCGTCTATTCGGCCACCAAGCACATCGACGGGCAGGGCCGCACGCTCGGCGGCATCGTGCTCGGCAGCGAAGACTACATCGTCAACCATCTCCAGCCGTTCCTGCGCCACACCGGCCCGGCGCTCTCGCCGATGAACGCTTGGCTGCTGCTGAAGGGGCTCGAAACGCTGGAGGTGCGGCTCGAGCGCATGTGCGGCTCGGCGCTGCGCCTCGCGAAATTCCTCGCCGCGCATCCCAAGATCGCCGCCGCGCATTACCCGGGCCTGCCGAGCCATCCGCAATACGAGCTGAACAGGAAGCAGATGAGCGCCGGCGGCTCGCTCGTCACCGTCTCGGTGCCGGGCGGGAAAGAGGGCGCGTTCCGCTTCCTGAACGCGCTGCAGCTGATCCTGATCTCGAACAATCTCGGCGATTCGAAGAGCCTCGTCACCCATCCGGCGACGACGACGCACCAGCGCCTGAAGCGCGCCGAGCGGCTGGCCCTGGGCATCGACGACGGCATGGTGCGCCTCTCGGTCGGGCTCGAGGATCCCGCCGATCTCGAAGACGATCTCGACCAGGCGCTGAAAGCGGTGTGAGCGTGTTGGCGCGGGCTCAGGCGAAGAACGCGAGATACGCTATTGCATGCGCGAATGGCGCGACGCCCTCGCGCGTCCAGCACGGAAGGCCCTCACTTCCCAAGCGACGCCAGAGGCGTCGCTCGGGCCCCTTCTCTCCCACTGCGTGGGAGAGAGAAGCAAGCGCGCCCTTCCTTTTTCTCTCCCGCGACAGCGGGAGAGAAGGGGCCCATTCGCCGCTTGCGGCGAATGGGAAGTGAGGGCCGGCGCCGGAGACGCAGACATGCCCCGCGAAGTTCCCTGGCTGATCCGCACCTATAGCGGCCACTCCTCGGCCGCCGCCTCCAACGCGCTCTATCGCCAGAACCTGACGAAGGGCCAGACCGGGCTTTCGGTCGCGTTCGATCTGCCGACGCAGACCGGCTACGACGGCGATCATCCGCTCGCGACGGGCGAGGTCGGCAAGGTGGGCGTGCCGATCGGGCATCTGGGCGACATGGAAGCGCTGTTCGCCGGCATTCCCTTGGCGCGCATGAACACCTCGATGACGATCAACGCGACGGCGCCGTGGCTGCTGGCGCTCTACATCGCGGCGGCCGAGAAGCAGGGCGCTCGGCGCGCCGAGCTCTCCGGCACCACGCAGAACGACATCGTCAAGGAATACCTCTCGCGCGGCACCTACATCTTCCCGCCCGAGCCGAGCCTCAGGCTCACCACCGACACGATCGCGTTCACCTATCGCGAAGTGCCGAAGTGGAATCCTGTGAACGTCTGCTCCTACCACCTGCAGGAAGCGGGGGCGACGCCGGTGCAGGAGATCGCGTTCGCGCTCGCGACGGCGATCGCGATCCTCGACCGCGTGAAGGCGTCGGGCCAGGTGCCAGCCGCCGACCTTCCCACGGTCGTGGGGCGCATCAGCTTCTTCGTCAACGCCGGCGTCAAATTCGTCACCGAGCTCTGCAAGCTGCGCGCGTTCACGCGGCTCTGGGACGAGATCTGCGCCGCGCGCTACGGCGTTTCCGACGCGAAGCTGCGGCGTTTCCGCTACGGCGTGCAGGTGAATTCGCTCGGCCTCACCGAGCAGCAGCCGGAGAACAACGTCTATCGCATTTTGCTCGAGATGCTCGCGGTCGTGCTCAGCAAGGACGCGCGCGCCCGC
>JAEULD010000293.1 GCA_016792765.1 Candidatus Odyssella sp. | reverse complement strand
TCCATCGCGTCGAGGCGGAGCCGGATCGTCTGGCCCACCTTCACCGCGGCCAGCAGCATCTCGGGCACCTTGAAATCGACCTTCAGCGGGTTGATCTGCTCGAGGTTCACGATCTCCTGGCCGGGCACGAGCAGCGCGCCCACCGAAACCTTGCGCAGGCCGATCACGCCGTCGAACGGCGCGACGAGCCGCGTCTTGGCGAGCCGCGCGTCGGCCAGCTTCAGCGTGGCCTCGGCCGTGGCGAGATCGGCCTGGGCGCGGTCGAGCGTCGCCACGCTGCCGGCGCCGCCCTGGCGCAGCGTCAGCGCGCGCTGATGAGTCTCCTTGGCCAGGTCGAGCGCGGCCTTGGCGCGCTGCACCTCGGCCTCGGCCTCGGCCGCGTCGAGCTCGACCAGCACCTGGCCCTGCTTGACCAGCGTGCCTTCCTCGAAATTGATCTTCGCGATGCGGCCGGTGACCTCGGGCTTGACGACGACCGACTCCCACGAGCGCAGCGTGCCGATCGCCTCGGCCTCGCGGCGCCGCAGCCCGACGCGCACCGGCGCCGCCTCGACCGGCACGGCGAAGCCGCCCGGCGGCCCGCCCGGGCCGGCTGTGCGCTTCGGCTGCGCGAACAGCCAGAGGCTCCCGGCCAGCAGCACGGCGATCAGCGCGCCGCCGACGCCGTAGGCGGCCAATCTCGGTCGCGAGAGCTTCGCCATGCGATGGATCGATCCCCGATGCGAGACCGCCCGCCGGCGGCCCGTCGACGCGCGGAGAATAGGGGCCGCGGCGGCGGCGAGACAAGCGCCGCGGCTGCCGCCGGCCGTCCGCACCGTTGCCAGGGCGGCGGCGCTGCGCGCATAGTGGGCACATCGCATCAATCTTGGGAGCCGAAGCCCGCAATGCTGACCCTGACGCAAGCCCAGACCATCGTCGCCAAGACGCTCGAGAAGGGGCGCGAGAAGAACATGAAGCCGCTCACCGTCGCGGTGTTGGACGCGCGCGGATGCCTCGTCGCCTACGCCATGGAAGACGGCGGCCTGCTGCGCGAGGTGGTCGCCAAGGGCAAGGCCTATGGCGCGCTCGGCATGGGCCGCTCGTCGCGCGCGATCGAGCAGCTCGCGAAAGACCGCCCGCATTTCATCAACGCGATCATCGAGGCCTCGGCCGGAAGGCTCGTGCCGGTGCCGGGCGGCGTGCTGATCAAGTCGGGCGCCGCCATCGTCGGCGCGGTCGGCGTCAGCGGCGACACCTCGGACAACGACGAGCTGGCGGCCGTGGCCGGCATCCAGGCGGCGGGCCTCGCGGCCGGCGTCGACTGATGCGGCGCGGCGCGATCCTCGGCGCGCTCGCGCTGCTGGCGGCGTGCGGCGCCGCGGCGGCGCAGAACTCGCGCAGCGTCACCTTCGATTTCCTGAAGCCGGGCACGGCGCCGGGCGCGTTCGACTGCGGCGTCACCGGCCCCGGCGGCCCGAGCCGCTGGGTCGTGACGCAGGCCATGGCCGAGGGCGGCCTGCGCCGCGTGCTCGCCCAGACCAGCCAGGTCGCCGACGCCAGCCGCGTGCCGCATTGCCTGCTCAAGGCCTATCGCGGCGCAGACGTGGACGTCGTCGTGCTGATCCGCCCGGTGAGCGGCGAGCGCGCGCAGGCCGGCGGCATCGTGTGGCGCGCGCAGGACGCGCGGAGCTACTATGCGGTCATGGTCGACGCGAAGACGGGCCAGATGGCCGTCTATCGGGTCGAGAAGGGGCTGCCGGCGCCGCTGCCGATCGCCGGCGAAGACCGCAAATTCGCGCACCGGGTGAAGATCGAGCGCGACCGCTGGTATCAGCTGCGCGTGCGCGCGACCGAGGGCCGCTTCGAGATCTTCCTCGACGGCGCGAAGCGGTTCGAGGTGGAAGACGCCGCGATCCGCGCGCCCGGCGCTGTCGGCCTCGCGACGCTCGCCGACAGCGTCGTCCAGTTCGACGCGTTCAACGTCACGCGGTCGCGGTAGGACAAGACGGCGCGGGCCGATCCGATGGGCCCCGGCCTGCGTAGAGCAGCCATGACGATCGTATCCCTTACCGGCGCCGTGCCGCACGCGCGCGGCACCCGTGCCCTCGTCGGATTGGCCTTTGCCCTCGCGCTCTGCCTCGGCGTGGGCGGGCTGGGCGGCGTCTGGACGGCCGGCGGCGTGCGGGACTGGTATCCGACGCTGGCCAAGCCGCCGATCACGCCGCCCGACTGGCTGTTTGCGCCGGTATGGACCACGCTCTACCTGCTGATGGGCTATGCCGCGTGGCGCGTCTGGCGCCGGGCCGGCTTCGCCGGCGCGCCTGCCGCGCTGGCGCTGTTCGGCATACAACTGGCCCTGAACCTCGCCTGGTCGTATCTGTTCTTCGGCCGCCACTGGATCGGCGCGGCGTTCGCCGAGATCCTCGTGCTGCTCGCATGCATCGTCGCGACCGCCTTCGCCTTCGCCCGCCACGATCGCCTCGCGGCCGGGTTGATGCTGCCCTACATCGCGTGGGTGTCGTTCGCGAGCGTGCTCACCGGGTGGATCTGGGCGCTGAACCGCGCCGCCTGACCGGGCCGCGGCTCACGCGATCAGCGCCGCCCGCGCCGCGGGATCGGCGTCGAGGCCGAGCTCTTTCAGGATTTCCTCGTTGTGCTGGCCGAGATGCGGCGGCGCGCGGCGCAGCGCGGGCGGCGTGCGCGCGAGCTTCACCGGGAAGCCGGGCACGCGCACGCTTCCGCCTTTCGCAAGTGGCGCCTCGAGCGTCATGCCCATCGCCTGCGCCTGCGGCGCGGCGAAGGCCTCGGCCACCGAATAGATCGGCCCGCACGGAATGTCGGCGGCCTTGAGCGCCGCGATCCACTCGGCCGTCGTCCGCGTCTTCATCACCGTGGCGACGAGGCCGCGCGCGTAATCGCGGTTCGTGTCGCGCGCCTTCTGCGGCACGAGCTTCGGATCGGCGAGCCATTCGGGCCTGCCGCAGAGGCGCGCGAATCTCTCCATGCGCGCGTCCTCGGACACGTAGATTTGCACGTGGCCGTCGGCGGTGGCGAAGGTGCCGTAGAGCGCGGTGACCGGATGGAAGTTCCCCTCCGGCACCGGATCGACGCCGCTCGCGAAATACTTGCCGGCCTGCACGCTCATCGTGCCCATCAGCGCCTCGAGCAGCGACGTGCGCACGACCTGGCCGCGGCCGCTGGTGGCGCGCTCGGCGAGCGCGGCGAGCGCGCCGACGCAGGCGGCATAGCCGGCCAGCGCGTCGGCGATCGCGATGCCGGCGCGCACCGGGCCGGTCTCGGGCGCGCCGGTGATGGCCATGAAGCCGCCGACGCCCTGGATCATCTGGTCGACGCCGGGCAGGTCGCGGTCGGGCCCGGCATGGCCGTAGGCCGAGACGCGCACGGCGACGAGGCGCGGGAAATCGCGCGCGAGCCGGGCCTCGTCGAGGCCGAGGCCCTCGAGCACGCCGGGACGGAAATTCTCCACCAACACGTCGGCGCGCGCGAGCAGCGCGTCGAGGATCGTCCGGGCGCCGGGCTTGCGGAGATCGACGCGCAGCGAGCGCTTGTTGCGGTTGGCAGTCGCGAAGTAGCCGCCGATGTCGGGCGCGAACGAAGGCGGGCTGTTGCGGAGGCGATCGCCCTCGGCTCCCTCGACCTTGATCACGTCGGCGCCGAGATCGCCGAGCAGCTGCGCGCAGAACGGCCCGGCGAAAATGCGCCCGAGATCGACGACGCGGAGTCCGGCGAGGGGGCCGGGGGCGGAGGCAAGGCTACTCATCGTTGGGCCGGTTACGGTTGATGTTGGCGAGCGGCGGTTATGCTATAGTCAATGGATGAGGAAGACGGCAAACATTTCGAAGCTTGGCGTCTCCGAACGCGCGCAGAAGTATGACGACGAGCGGCCGCCGACCGCGCTCGACCACGCCCTCGCGGTCCTGCGTGCGCATCGGGCAGAGCTGGAAGCCATCGGCGTCGTTCATGCCGGGGTGTTCGGCTCCGTAGCGCGTGGGGAGGAGGGATCCAAGAGCGATTTGGACGTCGTCGTCGACTTGGACGACAAGGTGCGTACGATCTACGACTTCGCCGGCGTATGGAGGGCTATTTCCGACCTATTCCCGGTTTCGGTCGACGTGGTGGAGCGCGACGTTCTGAAAGGTGACATGAAAGCGCGCGTCGAGGCGGATTTTGTCAAAGCCTTTTGACAAGGAGGCAGCGGCCCTCCGCGATATCCAGGACAATATCGAAGCCATTCAGGGCTTCGTCGCCGGTCTGGATCTCGAGGCGTTCAAATCGAACAGATTGCTGTTTTACGGGGTCGTTCGCGGCCTGGAAATCGTGTCCGAGGCGTCGCGCAAGGTGTCGCCTCAACTCAAAGCCCTGCATCCAACGATAGATTGGCAGCAGATCGCCGATGCCGGAAACGTCTTCCGGCACATGTATGGACTCGTGAAGCCGTCGAGGGTCTGGGAAACGGTGAGGGATCATTTGCCGGTGCTGCTCTCGGTCGTGCGCCATGAACTTGCCCGGCGAAATTGAGCCCGTGGAGCACGGGCCGTGTCAGGTTTTCTGAGCACAGTACAATCGGCGCGTGACGATTTCAGAAAAGCGGCCGAATTGGCCGGAGCGGCCTTGTCCGATGGGCAGATGAGGGTTTAAGTCCTGCCGCCGCCCCACAGGCCTCCTTCATCGATTCCGCCCGGCCGCGTCGCGGTCTACAAATTCGCATTCGGCGACCATTGCCCGAAAGTGGGCAAGTTCAACGAGAACAGCCATGCTCGATACGTGAGCCAGCATTACAATCCAAACAGCGCGCCGAGCACGCTCGCTCGCTCGATTCTGAATGACAAGGATAGATTGTGTGCGACCCACCCCGTGCCGGCGGAAGTGGGCCACTGGATCAGAGTCCATTGCTGTCGGATCAACGTCCTGTTGGATCGCCGATTCGGCGGCTCAGTCTTGGGTCTGCTGGAGGCATTCCTTCATTGCCGATTGAAGCCGCGCTACGAAGGCTAGAGTCTCTCACCCCGCCTTCCTTTCCTCCGCCCACCGGAAATCCTTGAACTGCTCGCGCAGCGCGAGTTTCTGGAACTTGCCGGTGGAGGTGCGCGGGATCGCTTCGACGAAGACGACCTCGTCGGGCAGCTGCCACTTCGCGAACTTGTCCTCGAGATATTTGCGGATGTCGCCGCCCGAGACGGCGGCGCCCGGCTTCCTGACGACGCAGGCGAGCGGGCGCTCGTCCCATTTCGGATGCGCGACGGCGATGACCGCGGCCTCGGCGACGGCCGGGTGGCCCATGATCGCGTTCTCGAGATCGACCGAGCTGATCCATTCGCCGCCCGACTTGATCACGTCCTTCGAGCGGTCGGTAATCTGCATGTAGCCTTCGGCGTCCATCGTGCAGACGTCGCCGGTGCGGAACCAGCCGTCGGCGCTCCATTTGTCGGACGCGTCGGGCTGGTTGTAGTAGCTCGACGCGATCCACGGCCCGCGCACTTCGAGCTCGCCCATCGTCTTGCCGTCCCAGGGCGCTTCGGTGCCGTCGTGCGTGATCACGCGCATGTCGACGAACGGCGCCTGCACGCCCTGCTTCGCGCGATATTCGTAGGCGACCCGCTCGCCCTTGGCCGCGAGATGCGGCTTGACGTGCGCGACGGTGCCGAGCGGCGACATCTCGGTCATGCCCCAGGCGTGGACGACCTTCATGCCGAACTTGTCGAAGCGCTCGATCAGCGAGGGCGGCGCCGCCGAGCCGCCGACGACCGAGCGGAATTTCGGATGCAGCTTCCACTTGCGCTGGCCGGCCTCGAGGTTCTGCAGGATCGCGAGCCAGATGGTGGGGACCCCGCCCGAGAACGTGATCTGCTCGCGCTCGCAGAGGTCGAGCAGCGAATCGGCGTCGAGGTGCGGGCCGGGGAAGACGATCTTGGCCCCGGCGAGCACGGCCGAGTAGGGAATGCCCCAGGCGTTGGCGTGGAACATCGGCACGACCGGCATCGCGCAATCGTCCTGGCCGATCGCGAGCATGTCGACCATGCAGCTCGCCATCGCGTGCAGCACCATGCTGCGATGCGAGTAGACGACGCCCTTGGGCTTGCCGGTGGTGCCCGAGGTGTAGCACATCGCGCAGCCGTCGGTTTCGGCGACGGCCGGATAGGTCCAGTCGCCCTTGGCGGTGGCGATGAAATCCTCGTAGCTCGTCATGCCGGCCGGCACCGCGCCCGACAGCGGCACGACGACGACCTTGTCGAACTTCACCCGGTCCTTGAAGCGCTCGTAGAGCGGCAGCAGCACGTCGTCGACGATGAGGAAGCGGTCGCCGGCGTGATTGGCGATATAGGCGATCTCGTCGGGATGCAGCCGGAGATTCAGCGTGTGCAGCACGCCGCCGGCGCAGGTGATGCCGAAATAGCACTCGAGATGGGCCCAGTGGTTCCACGACAGCGTGGCGACGCGGTCTCCCGGCTTCATGCCGGCCCTGGTCAGCGCCTCGCCCAGCGCGCGCGCGCGGCGGTGGAAATCGGCGTAGGTCTGGCGGTGCAGCGACTTGTCGGGCTTGCGCGAGACGATCTCGACGCTGGGGAACAGCCGCTTCGCGCGCTCGAGAAAATGCACGAGCGTCAGCGGGTAATTCATGATGGTGCTAGGCATGGCGTTTCCAGTCTCCGACGCACGTTTCTGCGCGCGGCGACTATATCAAAGCGAGGCGGCGAGGCCAGCAGGACGGTCCGGGTGCGACAAGCTTTGCGGTGCTTGCGCCGCCGGCGCGCCCGCGGCGGCAAAATTTCCGCCCCCGGCGCATGCGCGCGGCGCTGCGGCGCGAAGGGCATTGGCGGCGCGTGCGCGTCCGGGCTAAGCCATCGGCTTCGCAGCCCGCCGGAGCCGCCGCGATGACCCTCGCCAGCTATCTCGCCCTCGCCGCGGCGGTGTTGGTCCTCGCGCTCACGCCGGGTCCGGTGGTGGTGGCGACGGTGGCGCGATCGCTGTTTTCCGGCCTCCGCGCGTCGGCCGGGTTCGTCGCCGGCGTCGCCGCGGTCGATCTCGCCTATCTGCTGCTCGCCGTGTTCGGCCTCAGCGCGATCTCGGCGGCGCTCGGCGAGCTGTTCGTCGCGGTCAAGATTCTGGGCGCCGCCTACCTCGTCTATCTCGGCATCCGGCTCTGGACCGACCGCACGCACGAGATCCCGATCGCCGGCGCGCCGGCGCCGCGCCGCTTCTGGAAGAGCTTCGCCGAGGGCGCGCTCGTCGATCTCGCCAATCCCAAGATCATCCTGTTCTACGCCGCGTTCCTGCCGACCTTCGCCGACCTCGGCGCGCTCGGCGGCGGCGAGGTGGCGATCATGGCCGCGATCGTGGTCGGTATCCTGGTCGCGACCAATCTCGGCTTCGCCTGGCTGGCCTCGCGCGCGCGCGCGCTCATCAAGAGCCGGCGCGCGGTGAAGGCCATCAACCGCACCTCGGGCACGCTGATGATCGGCGCCGGCGCTTGGGTGGCGACGCGCTAGCGGAGGATGCGCGGGCGCGCGAAGCCGGCTTTACACGCCGCCCGGCCGGACTGTTAAGTGGCGGTCATGGGACAGGGAGCGCGCATCGTGCGATCCGTTCCGCGCGCGGCCGCGGCACTCGCGGCCGTGGCGGCGGCCGTGTTCGGCGTGGTCCTGCAGGCGGGCGCGGCCACGCTGTGGGAATACGCGAAATTCCGCGATTCGCAGACCGGAACCGACCGCCACACGGTTCAGACCCGCATCGAGTACGGCGAGACGGTCGCGGCGCTGGCATTCGTCTGCGCGCGCGGGCGCCTGGTCCTCACCGTCGTCGCCACGTGGCCGATCTCGAACGTCCTCCGCTACCGCTTTCCGCCCGAGACCGCGCAGTGGATGCAGGGCGACACGCCGGTGCCGAGTTCCGCGGTGTTCCAGGGCGAGAAGGTGAAGAAGCTGTTCGAGACCGCGCTCGTGCGCCGCGAGATGATGATCCGCATACCCGGCCCGCGCACCGTCGTCGAGAAGACGCTGGCGCTCGAAGGTTTCGCCGAGAAGGCGAAGCCGCTGATGGAAGATTGCGGGATCGAGAAGCAGGAGTAGGCGGCGCCGTACCGCGCCGGCATGCAGGATCAGGCCTGCCAGGGATCGATGACGGTGATACCGCAATCGGCAAATCCCTCAACGTCGCGCGTGGCCACGGACGCGCCGTTCGATCGCGCGATGGCCGCGATCTGCGCATCCATGTAGCCAATCGGCCTGCCGAGCCGCTGCCGGTCCGCGACGATCGTCGCGAACATGCGCGCGGCAGCCGTGTCGAACGTCAGGACGCGTTCTCGGAACTCGACCTCGAACATCGCATCGATTGCGCTCTCAAGTCGGGCGCGTCGCTTCCCGCTGGGGAGGAGCCGCGCGCCGAGGAGCATTTCAGCCTGGGATACCGTCGTGACGTAGAGCGGCACCTGCAGCCGCGCCTCCACCCAAGCCTGAACATGGGGGGATGGCGCGGGCCTCAGCGCTTCCGAAACGACGTTGGTGTCGAGAACGATCACGGATCATCTGAAGTTCGGGGGTTTTCGCACCGGCTGGTCCGGTACCTCGGGCAGCTCGACGCCGCCCAGAGGCTCGATTCGCGCGCGTATGGCCTTCCAGAGATTGCGCGTCGGCCGTGGCTCCTGCGCCAATGCCGATCTCAAAATGTCGCGCGCTTCCTCTTCCATCGAGCGGCTGTGCCTGGCCGCGCGCAGCCGCAGCTTTCGCTTGAGCCGGTCGTCAAGCTTTCGGATAAGGAGGCTGCCCATTGCGAGCGCTCGCTGATATCAATGATATCAAAGTAGACGGATAGCCGAGCGTGTCAATCCCGGCGCGCTGTTCCTCACGCCACCTTGCATGTCAGCCCGCCGTCGACGACGAGCTCGGCGCCGGTGACGTATTTGGCCTCGTCGGAGGCGAGGAACAGCGCGGCGTGGGCGACGTCCCAGGCGTCGCCCATCTTGCCCATCGGGCACTGCGCGTCGCGGCGGCGGATCATCTCGTCCTCGCTGCCGCCGTAGGAATTCTGGATCGACGCGCCGCGCACCATCGGCGTGTTCATGAGGCCGGGCAGGATCGCGTTGGCGCGGATGCCGTGCTTCGCGTATTCGAGCGCCACCGAGCGCGTGAACGGCAGCACCGCGCCCTTCGTCGTGCTGTAGGAGAGGTAGGAGACTCCGGTCCAGCGGATGCCGGCGATCGAACCGATGTTCACGATCGCGCCGCGCAGGCCGTGCGCGTTCGGCGCCTGCGCCATCATCACCGGCAGCACGTGCTTGCAGGCGAGGAACATCGACTTGATGTTCACGGCGGCGACGCGATCCCAATCCGCCTCGGACAGATCGACCGGGCCGCCGGTGACGGCGATGCCGACGTTGTTGTGCAGGATGTCGATGCGGCCGCCGAACGCGGCGCGGCAGCGCGCGACCATCGCCGCCACATCGCCGGACTTCGCGACGTCGCCGGCGAAGACCTCGGCGGCGCCGCCCTCGCCGCGGACGATGCCGGCGGTCTCGCGCGCCGCGGCCTCGTCGATGTCGGCGCACAGAACCTTGGCGCCTTCGCGCGCGAACAGCACCGCCGCGGCCTTGCCGTTGCCCCAGCCCGGCCCGGACGAGCCGGCCCCGGTGACGATGGCGACGCGGTCTTGGAGACGCTTCGGCATGGACGAAGCCTCCGGTCGCGCCGCGCGCTCAGCGCACGCCGAGGCGGCGCAGCGCCTCCTGCGGCTCTTTCATCTGCGGCGCCAGCGCGCGCGCGCGCCGGTATTCGGCGATGGCCTGCTCGCGCTTGCCCATGGTCTCGTAGACCCGGCCGCGATTGAAGTAGGGCAGCGGCGATTGCGGGATCAGGAACTGCGCGCGCGAGAGATCGTCGAGCGCTTGCTGGTACTTCTTCTGCTGCGCATAGACGAGAGCGCGGTCGTGATAGGCCGAGGCGAAGTCGGGCATGATCTCGATCGTCGCCGCGTAATCGGCGAGCGCTTCGTCGAGCTTGCCGGCCTCGCTGTAAAGCTCCGCGCGGAAATAGTGCATGTTGGCGAGATCGCGCCCGGTCGCCTCCTTGGACTCGATCGCCTTGGTGACGAGCGTCATCGCCTCGTCGCGCTGGCCCTTTTTCGCCGCTGCGGCCGCGCGCGCGAAATCCGCCGCCGCATCGGCGGCCGCGGGCGCCGCCGACCCGCCGAACAAGCCGAGAATCAACAGCCACGCCGCGTATCGCATGGGATTACCGTAATGCACCGGGGTTTCGCTTGGGCTATGACCATAGGCGAGCGGTCCGCGGCCCGCAACGCGCGAATGGCGCCGCCGCGCGGCCGCGGGGGAGGATAGGGCGATGCTCATGTCGGGTGCGGATTACCGCGAATCGCTGCGCCGGCTGAAGCCGCGCGTCTTCGTCGAAGGCCGCGCGGTTGCGTCGGTCGCCGACGATCCGGCGCTGGCGCCGGGCGTGGCGGCGATGGGCGTCGCCTACGATTTCGCGCTGCGCAACGAATTCCGGCCGCTGATGGTGGCCGAGCAGCACACCTCGGGCCGCGAGGTGAACCGGATGCTGCACATCAACCGCACTGCGACCGACCTGCTGACCAAGCTCGAGGCGGTCCGCCTCGTCTGCCAGGAAACCGGATGCGCGCAGCGCTATCTCACGATGGACGCGTTCAACGCGCTGTTCCAGACGACGTGGCAGATCGACCAGGAGCGCGATCGCGGCCGCCACCGGCGCTTCCTCGATTACATGCACTGGGTGCAGGACGAAGACCTCACCACCGCGATCGCCATGACCGACGGGAAGGGCGACCGTGCGCTGCGCCCGCACGAGCAGGCGGTGCCCGAGTCGTATGTCCATGTGAAGGAGCGGCGAAAGGACGGCATCGTCATCCGCGGCACCAAGGCGATCGTCACCGGCGCGCCCTACATGCACGAGATCCTCGTGCTGCCGTGCCGCAGCATGACGGCGGACGACGCCGCGTTCGCCGTCGCCTGCGCGGTGCCGCTCGATGCGCCGGGGGTCACGATCTCGGCGCGCCCGGCCGGGCGGCCCGGCGAAAAGGCGGCGCTGTTCAGCGGGCGCTACGGCCAGTCGCTCGGCGCGATCTTTTTCGACGACGTGTTCGTGCCCGACAGCCGCGTGTTTCTCGACGGCGAGTGGGAATGGTCCGGCCACCTCACGCGCACCTACGCGACGCATCACCGCCACACCTGCATCGCAGCGCGCGCCGGCTTCGGCGATCTCCTGATCGGCGCCGGCACGATGACGATGCAGGCGAACGGGCTTTCGCCGGCCACGGCGCCGCATCTGCGCGACCGCATGGTCGATCTCATCAAGACGGTCGAGAGCATCTTCGCCTGCGGCGTGGCGTCGTCGGTGTACGGAATGCGCGATCCCTCCGGGAACATCGAGCCCGAGCCGGTCTATGCGAACATCGGCAAGCTCATGCTCGCCACGCAAATCTACGACATGCAGCGCATCGCGCACGAAGTGGCGGGCGGGCTGATCGTGGCGCTGCCGGGGCCCGAGGAGGACCACAATCCGGCGACGGCGGGTGCCATCGCGGAGACGCTGCGCGGCCACCCCGACGTGCCCTATGCGCACCGCGCCAAGCTCGCGCGCTTCCTGGAAGACCTCACCGTGTCGTCGACCGCGGGCTGGTATTCGACGATCAGCCTGCACGGCGGCGGCTCGCCCGAGGCGATGAAGATGGAGATCTTCCGCAACTATCCGATCCCCGACAAGGTGGCCCTCGTCGAGCGCCTGCTCGACCGCGGCCTCTTGCCGGGGCGCAAAGACGCGGCCGGCCGCGATCTCGCGCCGGCCGACCAGGCCGGCCGCTGCTGCCCCGAAGGCTGCCGCGTGCCCGAACTGCCGGCGAGCCTCCGGAAGAACACGCGGAGCT
>JAEULD010000289.1 GCA_016792765.1 Candidatus Odyssella sp. | reverse complement strand
ATGTCGATGTGCGAGGCGAGCGAGACCGGCTTGCCCGTGTCCATCATTTCCGCGCGCAGGAACTCGTCGAAGCGCTGGTTGATGCGGTCGGCCACCTTGTAGAGCAGCTCGGAGCGCTTGGCCGGCGGCATCTTCCCCCATTCGCCGTCGAGCGCGCGCTTGGCGGCCGTCACCGCCGCGTCGACGTCCTCGCGCCCGGCCTCGTAGACGCGGCTCACCAGCGTCTGATCGACCGGGTAGTGGTTGTCGAAGGTGCGGCCCAGCTTCCCCTTGGTATGCTGGCCGTCGATGAAATTCAGCGTCTCGCGGACGTTGACCGAGCCCTCGGGCATGGCGTGCTCCTCTATCCGGGCGCGATATGAGGCCGGTCGCCGCCGCGAATCAAGCGGGCCGCGGCGCGCGGGCCGGCCCGCGCATGCCGAACGCCGCACGCGTCGCGGGGCTGGTGTCGGCGAGCCGGCAGCCGAGCCAGCTCAAGATCCCGCCGCCGATCGCCAGCGCGAGCCACAGCAGCGGCGCCGGCGCCGGCCACGACAGCAGCAGGTAGGCCAGGACCACGATCGCGGTCTGGTGCCAGAGATAGAACGGATAGGCGTAGCGGCCGAAGCGCGTGAGGGCGCCGAGATCGCGGTCGAGCCAGACGCGGGCATGGCCGAGGAACGCCAGGAGCCAGCACCACTCCCCGGCGGTGCGCAGGCCGACGCGGACGAAATAGGCCCCGCCATAGGCGCCGCCCGGCAGTTCGGCGATGGCGGCGGCCCAGCCGGCGGTGAGCACGACGGCAGCGGCCAGCGCGGCATGGCGAAGCCGCACGGCGGCGCCGTTCAGCGCCGGCACGCCGGCGAAGGCGAAGCCCGCGAGCAGCAGGTAGACATAGTGGGCGTTGTTGGCCCAGTCGTGGATCAGGTCCTGCCAGTTCGGAAAGCGGCCGCGCAGCGCGAGTTCCGCGGCGACGAGCGGTATGCCGAGCAGGAACAGGCGCGGCCCCGCCGCCGCCCAGGCCAGCGCGCGCGACAGCCGCCGCCCGCCGTCGGCGGCGAGCCATCGGAACGGCGGCAGCGCCAGCAGCGAGAAGACCAGCAGGTAGAACACGAACCAGAGGTGATGGTAGCTGAAGTTCCCCTGCGGATAGCAGCAGGCGAAGAATTCCGGATAGAACGCGGCGTAGCCGCCCTCGAACGGCTGGGGCTTGATCCGCCCGGCGACGCCGCTGATGCGCTCGACATAGACCTGCGGCGGGATCAGCAGCAGCGTGCCGGCGACGAGCGGGACGCCGAGGCGCCACAGGCGCTCGCGCGCGAACGTGCCGGCGCCGCGCCGCGCGAGCGCGTACCAGGCGCTCATGCCCGCCATCATGAACAGGATCGGCATGTGCCACTGGCCGATCAGGCGAACGATCCAGTCGGCCCAGCCGGCGCCGCTGCCGAGCTTGATGTGCCAGGGATCCGTATCGAACGCGCGCGCCGCGTGGAACGGCAGCAGCAGCAGCACCGCAATGTTGCGCAGGTGGTCGATGTCGTGGCGGCGAACCGGGGCGGGTTCGGGCATGGTGCCTGCGGGCGGCGGAAGCCGGCGTTGGAGGGCGCGCCCGGCGATTTGAAGCCGCGCCGGACGGCGAATCAAGCCGGGCGTATCGCGTCGCCGACGCGAATCGTCCCGCCTTCGACGATGCGGCAGTTGAGGCCCGAGCGGTGCATCAGCGGCTTGAACACCTTCTTGCCGAGCAGGTCCTCGAGATACTGGCACGGCACGTTGAGCCGCCCGCCTTCGAGCAGGCAGGCGCCGACCCGGAAGCGGCGGCCGACCAGGTGGTTGAGCGGAACGCCGCGCGTCGTGAGGTTGCGCCGGTGCTCGTGGGGCAGCAGCGTCACGCGGTAGTCGCGCTCCAGCGCGTCGAGCGCCTCGGCCTCGATCAGCGTGGCCTCGCGGATGTCGGGCCGCGGCGAATAGGTGCCGGTGCCGAGCTTGTAGCGGTCGCCGTCGATGCCCTGGCCGGCGACGAGCCGGGCCTCGCGCAGCGCCTGCATCGGCTGCGACGCCGCCGGCGTGATGTGGATGTGCTCGAGCCGTCCTTCCCAGATCATGCGCGCTCTCCGGTCTGCGGCGCCGATTAGCACGCCCGCGGCGCGCAAGGCCAGCCCGCGCCGCGCCGTCTTGCGAGTGCCGTCGCGCCTCGGCATTAAAGGGCGAAGCGGCGAAGCCGCGCGCCGGAGGAAACGATGCAGCCCCTGATCGACCTGCCCGACTACGCCACGGCACGGCGCGGCCTCGCGCTCGCGATTCCCGAATTCTACAATTTCGGCTTCGACTGCATCGACCGCCGCGCGCGCGAAGCCGACAAGACGGCGTTCCTCTACGTCGACGCCAACACCGGCGCGGAGCAGGCCTTCCGCTTCTCCGATCTCGCGCGCGCGTCGAACCGCTTCGCGAACGTGCTGCTCGGGCTCGGCGCGAAGAAGGGCGACTTCGCGTTCTCGATGATCCCGCGTATCCCGGCCTGGTACGAGACGCTGATCGGCTGCATCAAGACCGGAATCGTCGCGATGCCGGGCACGAACCTGCTCCAGCCGAAGGACATCGAGTACCGGCTCAACAAGTCGCGGGCGCGCTTCGCGATCGTCACGGCCGAGCACGCCGCGAAGGTCGACGCGGTGCGCGCGAAGTGCCCCCACCTCGAGCACTGCATCGTCATCGGCGCGGCGCGCGAGGGCTGGGTTCACTACGAAGCGGCCGCGGCGGCGGCCTCGGAGGCGCTCGACCGGGCGAAGCTCGAACGCACGCGCGCCGACGAGACGATGCTCGCCTATTTCACCTCGGGCACGACGGCGTTCCCGAAGATGGTGCCGCGCGCGCATTCCTACGCGATCGCGCATGCGATCACCGCGCGCTACTGGCAGGACCTGCGCGAGTCGGACGTGCACTGGACCCTGTCGGACACCGGCTGGGCCAAGGCCGCGTGGGGCATGATCTTCGGCCAGTGGCAGATCGGGGCCACGATCCTGCTCTACAACGCGGCGCCCGGCTTCGACGCCGACGCGCACCTGAAGCTGATCGCGAAGCACAGGGTGACGACGTTCTGCGCGCCGCCCACCGGCTATCGCACCTTCGCGCAGCTCGAATTGAAGAAGTACGATTTCACGTCGCTGCGCCACAGCATCAGCGCCGGCGAGCCGCTCAATCCCGAAGTGATCCGCGTGTGGAAGGATGCCACCGGCACCGTGGTGCATGACGGCTTCGGGCAGACCGAGACGATCTGCGTCGTCGCCAACGTGCCGGGCATGGAGATCCGCCCCGGCTCGATGGGCCTGCC
>JAEULD010000246.1 GCA_016792765.1 Candidatus Odyssella sp. | reverse complement strand
GTGCCGCCGGGTTTCGCCACGCGCGCCGATGCCTATTGGGCCTTCGTCGAGAAAAACGGGCTGCGCCAGGTGGTCGAAGGCGAGCTGCGCGCGCTCGCGGCCGGCAGCGCCACGCTCGCCGAGGCGGGCCAGGCGATCCGGCGCGCCTTCCGGCGCGGCGCGTGGCCGGACGACATCGCCCAAGCGATCCGCCGCGCCTATCGCGCGCTCTCGCAGCGCATCGGCGTTTCCGCCGCGAGCGTCGCGGTGCGCTCCAGCGCCACCGCCGAGGACCTGCCGGAGGCGAGCTTCGCCGGCCAGCTCGAATCGTTCCTGAACGTCGCCGGCGAAGACGCGCTGCTCGAGGCCTGCAAGCGCTGCTACGCCTCGATGTTCACCGACCGCGCGATCAGCTACCGCGCCGCCAAGGGCTTCGATCACCTCGAGGTCGCGGTGTCGGTGGGCGTGCAGAAGATGGTGCGCGCCGACATCGGCGGCGCCGGCGTGATGTTCTCGATCGACACCGAGACGGGCTTCGACAAGATCGTCGTCATCAATGCCGGCTGGGGCCTCGGCGAGAATGTCGTGCAGGGCGAGATCGACCCCGACGAATACCAGGTCTTCAAGCCGCTGATCGGCGATGCGCGGCTCAGCCCGATCGTCGAGAAGCGGATCGGCGCGAAGGCGCTCAAGATGGTCTACGCGCCGGGCGAGAAGCCGACGCGCAACGTCCCCACCTCGCGCGCGGAGCAGTCGGCCGCGGTGCTCGCCGACGCCGAGATCCTGCAGCTCGCGCGCTGGGCCGCCGCCATCGAGAAGCATTACGGCGTGCCGATGGACATGGAATGGGCGAAGGACGGCGAGGACGGAAAGCTCTACGTCGTGCAGGCCCGGCCGGAAACCGTCGAATCGCGCCGCGATGCGAGCGTGCTGCGCGAATACCGCATCACGCGCAAGGGCCGCAGGCTGCTGAGCGGGCTCAGCATCGGCAGCGCGGCCGTTTCGGGCAAGGTCTGCATCGTCCGCAGCGCGCAGGACATCGCGCAATTCCGCGACGGCGCGATCCTCGTGACCGAGACGACCGACCCCGACTGGGTGCCGATCATGAAGCGCGCCCGCGCGATCGTGACCGACCACGGCGGGCGCACCTCGCACGCCGCGATCGTCAGCCGCGAGCTCGGCCTGCCCGCAATCGTCGGCGCCGGATCGGCGACGAATTTGCTGCACGACGAGCAGGAGATCCTGGTGTCCTGCGCCGAGGGCGACGAAGGCTTCGTCTACGACGGGCTCGGCGAAATCGAGATCCGCGACGTGCGGCTCGACGACGTTCCGCCGACGCGTACGCAGGTGATGCTCAACCTCGCCAATCCCGCCGCCGCGTTCCGCTGGTGGCGCCTGCCGGCCGACGGCGTGGGCCTCGCGCGCATGGAGTTCGTGATCAACAACCACGTCAAGATCCACCCGATGGCGCTCGCGCGGTTCGGCGAGGTGCGCGACGAGGCGGCGCGCCGCCAGATCGCCGACCTCACGCGCGGATACGGCGACAAGACGGACTATTTCGTCGACCGGCTCTCGCGCGGCCTCGCCCGGCTGGCCGCCGCCTACCATCCGAAGCCCGTCATCGTGCGGACCAGCGATTTCAAGACGAACGAATACGCGAAGCTGATCGGCGGCGGGGAATTCGAGCCGCACGAGGAGAACCCGATGCTCGGGTTCCGCGGCGCATCGCGCTACTACTCGCCGCGCTATCGCGAGGGCTTCGCGCTGGAATGCCGCGCGCTGCGCCGCGTGCGCGAGGAGATGGGGTTCCGCAACGTCGTCGTCATGATCCCCTTCTGCCGCTCGACGGCGGAAGCCGATCGCGTTCTCGAGGTGATGGCCGAGAACGGCCTCGGGCGCGGCCAGAACGGGCTCGAGGTCTACGTGATGTGCGAGATTCCGTCGAACGTCGTGCTCGCGAAGAGCTTCGCCGAGCGGTTCGACGGCTTCTCCATCGGCAGCAACGACCTGACGCAGCTGACGCTCGGCGTCGATCGCGACTCGGGCGATCTCGCCGCGCTGTTCGACGAGCAGGACGAGGCGGTCAAATGGATGATCCGCACCGTCATCGAGGCGGCCCATCGCGCCGGCGCCAAGGTCGGCCTGTGCGGCCAGGCGCCGAGCGATCACCCGGAGTTCGCGGAGTTCCTCGTCGAGTGCGGAATCGATTCGATGTCGCTGAGCCCCGACAGCTTCGTCGCCGTCAAGCGCCGCGTGGCCGCGGCCGAGGCGCGGCTGCGGCGCTAGCGCTGGTTGGAGCGGCTCGGGCGGCGAAGCTGGCCGGGCGTGAAGGTCTGCCGCTCCCTGCCCTGGGCCAGGACGCGGCCCGCGCCGTCGATCGCCCAGACGCGCATTTCGTATTCGACCGCCTGCTGCGAGGGGCATGGCCCGCGATAGGCTTTGAGCGCGCCGGCCGGGATCACGCCGCCGGGCGCGGCCTCGACCTCGCCGCCGCCGTGCCGGCTCATCACCGAATCGACGTCGACGAGCTCGACGCGGAAACGCCGGGTCGCCGCCGGCGCGTCGCGCACGATGATGCGGGGCGAGACGTCGGTGCAGGGCGCCACGCCGGTCCAGGTGAACTCGACGCCCAGTTCCGGTGCGCCGCGCGGCGCCTGCGGCTGCGATGTCGCGCAGGCGGCGGCAGCGAGCGCCAGGAGCGGTACGAACTTGCGCATGGTCGAAGGCGGCCGCCGGGTCCGACAGTACGTCTCGTCGCCCGAGCGGCCCGGTTTCCTCCGGAACGCGGTCAGTCCTGCGGGCGGCCCGGCGGGCTGCCCGGCGCGGCCTCGGTGTCGGTCGAGGGCGGCGGGGCCGTCTTGGTCTTGGGCGCCTTGGCGACCGTGTACTTCTTCTTCGCGGTCCGCTTGTGCTTCACCGCCTTCTTCTTCGCGTAGGCCTTCTTCTTGACCACCTTGTTCTTCTTGGCGGTGGTGTGGCCGGTGGCGGCGACCGGCGTCGTCGCGGCCAGAGCCGCGCCCGCGCCGAACGCGGCGAGGCACGTCGAAACTAACAGAATCTTCAGGATTCGCATCGGGTTAAGCCCCCATGTCTAGCGGTATCCGCGGCCCGCTTCTACGCCGGCGCGGCAAGGCACGCAAGCGGAACTACGCAGTTTCTACGGGGCCGCTTCGGGCGCCGTGCCCGCGCCGCGGTCAATGCGCTTCGGCCCAGTTGCTGCCGCTGCCGGCGTCGACGACGAGCGGAACCGAAAGCTCGACCGCGGGCAGCGCCGCCTTCTCCATCACCGGCTTCAGCGCGGCGATCGTCGCTTCCACCTCGGCCTCGGGCGCCTCGAACAACAGCTCGTCGTGCACCTGGAGCAGCATCCTGGCCGCGAGCTTCTTCTTCGCGAGCGCGTCGGGAATGCGGATCATCGCGCGCTTGATGATGTCGGCGGCGCCGCCCTGGAGCGGCGCGTTGATCGCCTGGCGCTCGGCGAAGCCGCGCATGCCGGGCTGCCCGCTCGCGAAGCCGGCGATGTGGATGCGCCGGCCGAACGGCGTCACCACGAAGCCGTTGCGCTTCGCGAACTCCTTGGTGCGCTCCATGTAGTCGCGGATGCCGGGATAGCGCTGGAAATACGCCTCGATGTAGGCGCCGGCCTCCTGCTTCGAAATGCCGAGCTGGTTGGCGAGGCCGAACGAGGAGATGCCGTAGATGATGCCGAAATTGATCGTCTTCGCGCGCCGGCGCGTGTTCGCGTCCATCTTGTCGAGCGGCACGCCGAACACCTGGCTGGCCGTCATCGCATGGATGTCGAGCCCGTCGCGGAACGCCTTTTTCAGCACGTCCATGTCGGCCACGTGCGCGAGCAGGCGCAGCTCGATCTGCGAGTAATCGAGCGAGATCAGCTTCATGCCCTTGGCGGCGACGAAGGCGCGGCGGATCTTGCGGCCTTCCTCGGTGCGCACCGGAATGTTCTGCAGGTTCGGATCGGTCGAGGAAAGCCGCCCGGTCTGCGCCCCGGTCATCGAGTAGCTGGTGTGGACGCGCTTGGTCGCCGGGTTGATCTGCGTGAGCAGCGCGTCGGCATAGGTGCTCTTGAGCTTCTGGAGCTGGCGCCACTCGAGCACCTTCTTCGGCAGCGGATGCGCGTCGCCGAGCCCTTCGAGCACGGAAGAATCGGTGCCGTAGGCGCCGGTCTTGCCCTTGCGGCCGCCCGGCAGCTGCAGCTTGTCGAACAGGATGTCGCCGAGCTGCTTCGGCGAGCCGATGTTGAATTCTCCGCCGGCGAGCCGGTGCGCCTCCGCCTCGTGCTCGGCCATGCGCTGCGCGAAATCGTCGGACAGCGCCTTGAGCGCGGCGGGGTCCACCGTGATGCCCGCGCGCTCCATGCCGGCGAGGATCGGCACCAGCGGCCGCTCGATCGTCTCGTACACGGTCGTGAGCCGTTCGCCGACGAGGCGCGGCCTGAACGTCGCGTGGAATCGCCACGTCACGTCGGCATCCTCGGCGGCGTAGTCGCGCGCGCGCTCGAGCGGCACCTCGGCGAAGCCGATCTGCGATTTGCCGGAGCCGCACACCTCTTCGTAGGCGATCGTCTTGTGCTGCAGGTAGCGGCCCGACAGCTCGTCCATGCCGTGGCCGTGCTTGCCGGCGTCGAGCACGAACGACATCAGGATCGTGTCGTCGTGCGGCGCGATCGCGATGCCGTGCCGGGCCACCACCTGCGCGTCGTACTTGATGTTGTGGCCGATCTTGAGGACCGCATCGTCCTCGAGCAGCGGCTTCATCAGCTCCATCGCGCGCGCGCGCGGAATCTGCCGGATCGCGCCGCTCGCCTTGGGCGCGTCGAGCGCCAGCGTGCCCTGCGTGCCGCCCGCAACATGCGCCACCGGAACGTAGCAGGCGTCGTTGGGGCCGAGCGCCAGCGAGAAGCCGACGATCTCGGCGCGGACCGCGTCGAGCGAATTCGTCTCGGTGTCGAACGCGACGATGCCGGCCGCCTTCGCGCGCGCGATCCATTCGTTCAGCACCACTTCGTCCTGCACGAGCGCGTAGGCGGACCGATCGATCGCGGTCAGCGCCGGCGAGGGCAGCGGGTGCTTCGCCTGCTCGGTTGCGGGCGCCGGCGGCGCGAGCTCCAGCGCGGCCTGCGCCGCCGGCGCGGCGGGCGCGGCCCCGGGCGCGGCGCCGCCATCGATGCCATAGCGCGCGAGAATGCTCCGGAAGCCGTTGGCGGCGAGGAACGGGCCGAGGATCGCCGGATCGGGCTTCCGGAGCGCCATCGCCTCGATCGGCATCGGCAACGCCACGTCGGTCTTGAGCGTCACCAGCTGCTTCGAAATGCGCGCCTTGTCGGCATTGGTCAGCAGCGTCTCGCGCCGTTTCGGCTGCTTGATTTCGCCGGCGCGCGCCAGCAGCGTCTCGAGATCGCCGTAGGCGTTGATCAGCTCGGCCGCGGTCTTCACGCCGATGCCGGGCACGCCGGGCACGTTGTCGACCGAATCGCCGGCCAGCGCCTGCACGTCGACGACCTTCTCGGGCCCGACGCCGAATTTCTCCATCACCTCGGCCGGCCCGATCGGCTTGTCCTTCATCGGGTCGTACATCTCGATCTTCACGCCGTCGGCGCTGGCGCCGACGAGCTGCATGAGGTCCTTGTCCGACGAGACGACCGTCACCGCGATTCCGGCCTTGGAGGCGGCCATCGCATAGCTCGCGATGATGTCGTCGGCCTCGTAGTCGTCGAGCTCGAGGCAGGGCAGGCCCATCGCGCGCGTGGCCTCGCGCACCATCGGGAATTGCGGCACCAGCTCCTCGGGCGCGTCCGGGCGGTGCGCCTTGTATTCGGGGTAGATCTGGTTGCGGAACGTCTTCTCGGCCTTGTCGAAGATCACGGCGAGATAGTCCACGGCCTTGTCGTCCAGCGCCTTGTCGATGAGGCGCAGCAGCATGTTGGTGAAGCCGTAGACGGCGCCGGTCGGCGTTCCGTCCGCGCGCGTCATCGGCTTCCCGCCGCGCTGGATCGCGAAGAACGCGCGGAAGATGTAGCCCGACCCGTCGACAAGGTAGAGATGCTTGGCGGGTGAAGAGTTGTTGTTCTTCTTGGTCTTCTCCGCTGGCGTCTTGGCGGTGCTATCGGGCGGCACGTTTGGCTCCGGCAGATTTCGCGCGCCTTGGTCTGCGCTTGGCGATAAGGCCACGCAACGCCGCGTTGACGGCATCCTCGTTCGGAAAAACTTTGTGAACGTCGGGCGCGAGGCGAACGATGTTCGAGTTCCTGCGCAGCATATCGGTGTACTTGCCGCGTTCCGCCTTGAGGCCGGCAAAATCCTCGGGCCGGTACTCCGGTCGCAGATCGTCGTCGAGTTCAGAAAAACCCTTCTTCCTCATAGATCCTTCGTTCCTGCGGCGTCGCCCTGCGGGCGCTGATCAGGCGAATCCGATCGCCGCGAAATGTGTGCGCTATCACGAGCAGCCGCCCGCGCGGAGACATTGCGAAGGCGACGAACCGTTCTTCGTCGTCCGAATGATCAGGGTCCGGAAGGACCTTGGAGAGCTTGTCCTCGAGCGCGGTGGCAGCTTCTTCAAATGATACACCGTGCTTCCGGTAGTTCAAATCGGCTTTGCGCTGATCCCATTCCAGGAGCACGGTCGCCGCTCGCCGCTAGCGGTTCGATCCCAGCTCTCTCCGCACGATCGCCGCGCCCTTCGCCAGCGCCTCTACCTTCTGCCATGCCAAGTCGGCCGCCATCGGCGCCATGCCGCAATTGGTGCAAGGGAAGAGGTTCTCGGCCGGCACGTGCTTCAGCGCGGTGCGGATCGTGGCGGCTACCTGCTCCGGCGTCTCGGCCGTCTCGTTGGCGACGTCGATGGCGCCGACGAGCACGTCCTTGCCTTTCAGCAGGCCGAGCAATTCGATCGGCACCTTGCTGTTCGCGCATTCGAGCGAGACCTGGCCGATCCCGCTCTTGGCGAGCAGCGGGAACACGTCTTCGTATTGGCGCCACTGGCCGCCGAGCGTCTGCTTCCAGGCGAGGTTCGCGGCAATGCCGTAGCCGTAGCAGATGTGGACGGCGGTCTTGCACTTGAGGCCCGCGGCCGCGCGCTCCAGCGCCGCGATGCCCCAGTCGCGCACCTCGCCGGGGAACACGTTGAACGCCGGCTCGTCAAACTGGATCACGTCGGCGCCGCCGGCCTCGAGGTCGCGCGCCTCGGCGTTGAGCGCCTCGGCGAACGCGAAGGCCAGCTTCTCGCGGCTCCTGTAGTGGTCGTCGGCCAGCGTATCGACGATCGTCATCGGCCCCGGCAGCGTGAACTTGATCTGCTTCTTCGTGTGCGCGCGCATGAATCGCACTTCGTCGCCGTGCACGGGCCGGATGCGCTTGATCGCGCCGGTCACCACCGGCGCTTCGGCCTTGTAACGGTTGTTGCGGATGCCGATCGTGCGCTTGTGCTCGAAATCGAGGCCGCTGAGCCCCACGAGGAACCCGTGCACGAAATGGTGACGCGATTGCTCGCCGTCGGTGACGATGTCGATGCCGGCATCCTCCTGGCGCTTGATGCACGCCAGCACCGCGTCGCGCTTGCCCTCGGCCAGCACCGCGCCTTCGAGCCGCCACGCGGCCCAGAGCTTCTGCGGCTCGGCGAGCCAGGCAGGCTTCGGCAGGCTTCCGGCGAGCGAGGTTTCGAGCATGTCGGACTCCCTAACTCATCTTGTCGTCCCCGCTTTCGCGGGGAAGATACTCTCGGATCGGCGCGATAGCGGATCGTTGCGGTCCTCAAGCGCGCTTGTCCACGAACCGCGGCGCCTTCACGCTGCTTTCGAATTCGCGCGCCAAGGTTCCGGTCGGCAGCACCTCCACCTCGGGGCGCACCTCGAAGGTATGGCGCACCGCGTCGGCCACCTTGCCCGAAATTCCGCCGGCGTCGAGCCCGCGCTTCACCTCGATCATCAGGCGCAGGTTCTCGCGGTCGGCGACGGTGACGAGCTCGACCTTGAAGTCGTTCACCTCCGGCATGCGGAAGATGAAATCCTCGAACTCGGCGTGGTTCATGTTCACGCCGCGGATCTTGAAGAAGCCGGCGGTGCGGTGCGCGTGGCGCATCACCGGGAACACCGAGAACGGGCCGTCGAGGCTCGTCTCATGCCGGATCGTCACGATGTCGCCCGAGCTCCAGCGCAGGAACGGCGTCGCGTTGTTGATCCAGAGCGGCGTGATCACCATCAGGCCTTCCCGCCCTTCGGGCACGGGCAGGCCGGTCTTCTCGTCGACGACCTCGAACAGCGCCTGGTCGGTCTGGATGTGGAAGCCCTCGTGCACATGGCTGTCGGCGCCGAGGATGCCGATCTCGGTCATGCCGAAGAGGTCGTTCACCTCGGCGCCCCACATGCGCTCGAGCTTCTCGCGCTTGGCCTTGCTCAGCGCCTCGGCGCCGACCAGCACCTTCCGCACCGAGCCGCCGGCGAGGTCGATGCCCTGCGCCTCGGCGAGGTTCGCGAGATGCAGGCCGTAGCTCGGCATGCCCATCCACAGCGTCGGCTTCATGCGCTGGATAAGCTCCAATTGCACCTGCGAGGGCGTGTTCGCGCCCGAGCCGGCCCAGATCACGCCGACGCCCGAGGGATTGGCGCTGCGCGCCCAGAGCTGCCCCGCCGGGTGCACGCCGAACGGAAACGAGATGTGGCACACGTCGCCGCGCTCGACGCCGGCGCAGATCCAGCAGCGCACGAGCTGCAGCATCATGCGGTCCATGTCCTCGAAGCTGCGCGGGTAATAGAGCGGAACGCCGGTGGCGCCGCCCGAGCGCCAATATTCGGCGATGTCGCCCGGCGCGGCGATGCAGAACTCGGCCATGAAGCGTTCGGGCGAAAGCTCGCGCAGCGCCGCCTTGTCGAGGATCGGGATCTTCGCCCACTCGGCGGGGTCGTCGAGCCGGTCCTCGCGCACGTGGTCGAGCTTGCCGCGATAGAACGGCGCCTTCCGCGCCTGCGCGAAGGCGACGCGCTTGCGCTCGCTCTGAATGCGCGCGATCTCCGCCCGCGAGCCCGGCAGCCTGAGATCCATCCGTCCTCCCATCCGCGCCTTGTTCTGGATTCGGCGGCATTTCATCATGCGCCGGCGGCGATTGCCAATCGCGCCTTCGCCCCGCCGCGTGCCGGCCGGCTTGCATGCGGTCGGCGAATGCGCCATGTGCTGATTGCGAACCCGCGAGCAGCCAAGATCGGCGGTCCGCAGAATCGCGTATTGCCCGGGTGGGCGGCCGGTTCAGGATCGGCATCCGGCGAATCGCAGGCCTTCGCTCCCGTTCTCCGTCAGGGCATCGAAAAGCACCTGTTCCATGCAGCACTTCGTGATCATCGCGATGCCCCGCTCGGGCTCGACGCGGCTCTGCGATATCCTCGGCCGCCATCCCGCCATCGGCTGCCATCTCGAGATATTCCATCCCGACGAGGTGCAGGCGCACATCCCGCGCGATGCCGGCTACGAGATCATGGACACGGCGAAGCGCGACGCCAATCCGAAACTGTTTCTCGACCGGTTCCTCGCCTTCAACGAGACCTGGTTCAAGGGCCGGCAGTGGCACGGCTTCAAGGCGATGCTCAACCGCAATCAGCTGATGGCGGTGACGGAGATCGTCGCGCCCGATCCGCGGCTGCGGAAGATCGTCCTCTATCGGGAGAACCTGCTGGCCGGATTCGCTTCGATTCGAATGGCGCAGGCGAGCGGCGTCTGGCACCGCACCGGAGACGTCGCGCCGCCCGACGAGCCCGCGCGCAAGATCGAATTCGAGTGGGACCGCTTCTTCGCCTACGCCGGCGAGCAGGTGTTGACGCGCCGGGCGGTCGAGGAGGCGATGCACCGCAGCCACCAGCCGTTTCTCCCGATCGCCTACGAAGAGACGCTGACGAAGCGCGGCATGGAGCGGGTGTGGGATTTCCTCAACGTGCCGCCGGTCGAGATCGAGGGGATCTACCGGCGCACCTACGATCGCCGCCTGATCGATCAGTTCGGCAATCCCGAGCGGGTCGCGGTGGCCGTGCGCGCGCTCGGCCGGCCGGAATGGCTCGACGGGTGAACGCGGCCTCCGCCGCGCCCGTTCAAATCGCCTTGGCGCGGCCTTCCCAATAGGGCTGGCGGATCAGGTTCTTCTGAATCTTGCCGATCGCGGTCTTGGGCAGCGCGTCGACGAATTTCACCACGCGCGGGCGCTTGTGGCGCGCGATGCGCTCGGCCACGAAATCCGCCAGCGCCTCCGCCGTTACGGCGTGCCCCGGCGCCAGCACCACATGCGCCGCCGGCACCTCGCCCCAATGCGCGTCGGGAATGCCGAACACCGCGCATTCCTTGACCGCCGGATGGGCGAACAGCGCGTTCTCCACCTCGGCCGGATAGATGTTCTCGCCGCCGGCGATGATCATGTCCTTCGCGCGGTCGACGAGATAGAGGAAGCCCTCCGCGTCGCGGTAGCCGATGTCGCCGGTCTTGAGCCAGCCGTCGGGCGTGAACAGCGCTTTCGTCTGCTCGGGATCGCGGTAGTAGCCGACGCAATTCTGCGGGCCCCTGACGCACAGCTCGCCGGTGGCCGCGGGCCCGCGCGCGCCGTCGGGAATGCGCCTTCCGTCGGGGTCGAAAAACGCCACCTCTGTGCAGACGAACGGAATGCCGTTGCTCGCGGCCTTGTCGCGCGCGCGGCCGGGCGGGCGGTAGAAGAGCGCGCCGCCCTCCGATTGGCCGTAGTGGTCGAGCATGCCCACCCGCGGCAGCGCTTCCATCACGCGCTCGAGCAGCGGCACCGGCATCGGCGCGCCGCCGTAGTTCAGCAGGCGCAGCGAGGCGAGGCGGGCGGGCGCGAAGCCGCGCTCGGCGAGAATGCCGTTCACCATCGTCGGCACGAGGAACCCCATCGTCGCGCGCTCGCGCTCGGCGGCGGCGAGGAACGCGGCGGGATCCCAGCGCGGCATCAGCACCGTCGTGGTGCCGGCCGCGACCGCCGGCACGAACCACGAGCCGAGGCCGGCGAGATGGAACATCGGCGTGCCGAGCACGGCGGTGTCGCGCGGCGTCAGCTCGAACGGATCGATCACGACCTGGGCGATGACGCTGCGCGAGCCGTGCGTGGCCAGCACGCCTTTCGGGAATCCGGTCGTCCCGCCGGTGAACGTCACGCAGAACGGGTCCTCGGGCGCGATGCGCGGCTTCGGAGCCGCGTCGCCGACGCCGGCATGGAAGCGGTCCCAGCCGATCTCGCCGGAGGCGAGCGGGCCGTCGGGCGCTCCGATCACGACGACCGTCCGCAGGCTCGGCGTGCGCGGCCGCGCCGCGCGCAATGCGGCGAGCAGGCCGGCGTCGACGAACACCGCCTCCGCTTCCACCTTGTTGATCACGTGCACGAGGTCGTCGGCCGTGTAGCGGATCGAGAAATGCGCCTGCATCGATCCGGCGCGCGCGGCGCCGAAGTGGAACACCGGATACTCGATGCGGTTCGGCGAGAGGATGGCGACGGTGTGGCCCTGCCCGAGCCGGGCTTCGGCCAGCGCCGCGGCGAAGCGCGAGGCGGCGCGGTCGAGCGCGGCGAAGGCCATGCCGTGGCCGCCGGCGATCACGGCGTTGCGCGCCGGCCAGCGTCCGGCGGCGCGCGCGAGCAGCTCGGCGAGCGGAAGTGCGTCGGGCAGTGCGGTCATGAGGGGGCGATGCGGGCGAGCAGATCCATGAGAAGGCGGCGCTCGGCCGCCGAGAGATTGCGGGCGAGCTCGGCCTCGTGGCGCGCGAGGCGCGGCTGCATCGCCTTCAAGAACGCCTCGCCCTGGCGCGTGAGCTTCAGGGCGTGCGAGCGCCGGTCGGTGGCCGACGGCGTGCGCGCGACGAGGGCGCGGCTTTCGAGCAGGTCGATCATCGCCACGAGCGTCGAGCGGTCGATGCCCAGCGCCTTGCCCAGCCGCGTCTGGTTGATGCCGGGATTGGCCTCGGCCATCAGCAGCACGCCGAGCTGGCCGGGGCTGATGCGGTCTTCGGCCATGTGCGCGTTGAAGCTCTGGAAGGTGTACACGTCGGCCCGGCGCAGGAAATAGCCGAGCAGGCCCAGCAGCCGGCCGCGGTTCCGCTCCGCGTCCGCCCGCTCCTCCGCCTCCTCGGCGCCCCGGCTGCGCGCAACGGCCTTTTCGGTCATGATCGCAGCCTAGCACATGTTGCTTTGCCGCTCAAATAATTGGTAAAACAGATAATCAGCGGTACGAACTAATTGGGCCGGCGCGTGAGCTTCAGGATCGCGATCAAGGGGCGCAGCGAAGCGGTGGTGGCCGGGATGGGCGAAACCATCCTGGCCGCGGCGCTGCGCGCGGGCGTGCCCTATCCCTGCGGCTGCCGCTCGGGCAATTGCGGCGCGTGCAAGAGCACGCTGGCCGCGGGCGAGATCGAGATGTCGCCCTATTCCGATTACGCGCTCTCGAAGGCGGAGCGCGAGCAGGGCCTCATCCTCGCCTGCCGCGCGGTGCCGTGGTCGGATTGCGAGGTCGCGTGGCTCGAGGCCGACGACGTCGCCATGCACCCGATCCGGCACCTCGATTGCGAGGTGATCGAGGTCGGCGCCGCCACCCACGACATCCGTCTCGTGCGCCTCGCGATCCGGGCGGGCGGGCCGTTCGATTTCTCGGCCGGCCAGTACGCGTCGGTGATCTTCGCGCCCGATCGCGCGGCCGCAGGCGCCGGCGACCGCCGGCTTCCGCCGCGCGACTTCTCGATGGCGAATCGGCCCGGCGGCGACGTGCTCGAATTCCACATCCGCCTCGTGCCCGGCGGCGCGGTGACGCCCTATGTGGCCGAAACCCTCGCGCCGGGCGAACGCGTGCGCGTGGTCGGGCCCTACGGCAACGCGTTCTATCGCCCGCGCCACACCGGCCCGATCCTCGCCGTCGCCGGCGGCTCGGGCCTCGCGCCGATCAAGAGCACGGTCGAAGAGGCGCTGGCGCGCGGCGCGCAGCAGCCGATCCATCTCTATTTCGGCGCGCGCGCCGAGCGCGATCTCTACCTCGAGGCGCATTTTCGCGCGCTGGCGGCGCGGCACCCGAACCTGACATTCGTGCCGGTGCTGTCGGAGCCCGGCGGCCCGACGCAGCGGCGCACCGGCTTCCTCTCGGAAGCGATCGGGCAGGACTTCCGGGATTTCGACGGCTTCAAGGCCTATCTCGCCGGCCCGCCGGCGATGGTCGAAACCTGCACGCAGGTGCTGAAGCGGCGCGGTCTCGCGCGCCAGAACTGCCACGCCGACGCGTTCTACACCGAAGCCGACAAGGCGAAACTGGAAGGCGGAGAATGAGCGGATTGCTCGCGGGAAGAGTGGCCATCGTCACCGGCGGCGCGCGCGGCATCGGCCGGGCGATCGCCGAGGGCTTCGTGCGCGAAGGCGCCAAGGTGATCGTCGCCGACAGCGGCACGAGCATCGGCGGCGATGGCGCCGATCCCGCGGTCGCCGAGGCGGCGGCGAAGGCGCTCGGCGCCGCGGCCGCCGCCTGGCCCGAGAGCGTCGCCAGCCCCGGCGCCGCGAAGGCGCTGGTCGATCTCGCGCTGCGCCGCTTCGGCGGCGTCGACATCGTCGTCAACAACGCCGCGATCATCCGCGACGCGCTCGTCTTCAAGGGCGAGCCGCGCGATTGGGACGCGGTGATCCACACGAACCTCAACGCGGCCTACTATCTCGTGAACGCCGCCACGCCCGCGATGCGCGAGCAGCACAAGCAGGGCCGCGGCCCCGCGGGCGCGGGATATTCGTGGGGCCGCATCGTCAACATCGGCTCGACCGCGGGCTTCTACGGCAATTACGGCCAGGCCGCCTACGCGGCGGCCAAGGCGGGGCTGTTCGCGCTCGCGCGCATCGCGGCGATGGAGATGGCGCGCTCGGCCACCACGGCGAACTTCGTGATTCCGTTCGCGCACACGCGCGTCACCGATTCGATCAAGCCGGCCAACGAGGCGCAGGCCAGCTACAAGGCGCGCGCGATGCGGGTGGAGGCGCGCTACGTCGCCGATCTCGTCACGGCGCTCTGCGCCGATGCGGGCCGCACGGTCACCGGGCAGGCGCTCGGCGTGCGCGGGCGCGAGATCTTCCTGTTCGCGCAGCCGCGCCCGGCCGTCCGCCTCGCGCTCGAAAAGAGCGAATGGTCGATCGCGCGTCTCGGCGAAGCGTTCGGGCGCGAACTGGCGCCGCTGATGACCGACCTCGCGACCGACCTCGAGCACTTCAACACCGAACCCCTCGTCTGAGCGGACCCAGCCCCGTTTTTCGCCCAACCCGGACAATCAGGAGAGCGACGATGACCGACGTGCCCCAGTTCGCCACCGCCGAGGCGCTCCGCAACGCGCCCGAGGAATTCCAGACCGCGTGCAAGAAGATCGTGATCAGCCACGCGATCAACGAGCTCTACGGCAGCCGCGTGTTCGACGAGCCGGCGATCGCGCTGGCGCCCACGCCCTACGCGAAATGGCTCATCTGCCGCGTCGCGATGGAGGAATACGGCCATCACTGGCGCTTCTTCGAGCTGGGACGCGAGATGGGCATTCCGCCCGAGAAGATGCTGCCCGAGAAGACGAACAAGAAGCCGCTCAACATCTTCGCGCTGCCGCTCGAAAGCTGGGAGCAGTTCTGCATGATCAAGGCGATCGGCGACCTCGCCGAGATCCTGCAGGTGGAAGACCTCATCCACTGCACGTTCATCCCGCTGCGCAACCTCGCGCGCATGACGATGCCCGAGGAGCGCTTCCACTCCGAGTTCGGCATCGAGATGTGCGAAGACATCATCGCCAAGCAGGGCGACAAGGCGAAGGCCAAGCTGCAGCGCTATCTCGACGCGCTGTTCCCCGAGATGGTGAAGTTCTTCGGCGGGGCCGACAGCAAGAACAACGCGATCTATCGCAAATGGAACATCAAGAAGCGCACCAACGAGGAGATGCGCGAAGACTACATCCGCCGCGCCAAGGAGCTGGTGGAGGGGCGGTTCGGATTGAAGCTGCCGGCGGTGCACTGAGCGGCGCGGGCCATTTCCGAAACCCGCGCTTTGCTCCATAGTCGCGGCCGCGCGCGCCGCCGGGCCGTGGGCCCCGCACGCGCTTCGATGGCAAGGCGACGGCTCGGCGCGGCATGGCGGACACGGGTGAAGATTCGCAAACGCGGCGCCCCGAGGCGGCGCCCGCCGCCGCGCCGGCGCGCGGCGGACCGCCGGTAGCGCCGCCGGCGGAGCCGCGCCGGCTCCCGCTGCCGCCCGACCGCGAGCCGCCCGGCAGCGCGCCGCCGCTCAATTCCGGCTTCCGCGAGGCCTATGCGCTGCTCGTCGACCTGCGCGGCTCGCCCAAGACGTGGATCGCGCTGAGCCTGGCGCTCGGCGTGCTCGCGGTCATCGTTCTCAACATGATCGGCCAGGTGCGGCTCAACACCTGGCAGGGCGATTTCTTCAACGCCATCGAGAAGAAAGACCTCGCCGCGGTCGGGCGCCAGCTTCTCTTCTTCCTGCCGATCGCGGGCGCGCTGCTGTGCCTCGTCGTGGCGCAGACCTGGATGCACGAGATGCTGAAGGTGCGCATCCGCGCGACGGTGACGCGCCGCCTGCTCGACATGTGGCTCGCCCCGCAGCGCGCCTACCGCCTCGGCGTCACCTCGGCGCTCGGGGTGAATCCCGACCAGCGCATGCAGGAAGACGTGCGCCACCTGGCCGAGCTCACCGCCGATCTCGGCATCGGGTTCGTGCATCACGTGCTGCTGCTCGGCACCTTCGTCGGCGTGCTCTGGGTGCTGTCGTCGGGCATCGCGATTCCGGTCGGCGGCGGCGAAGCGGTCGTGATCCCGGGCTACATGGTGTGGGCGGCGCTGCTCTACGCCGGCGCCGGATCCTGGCTCGCCTGGCGCATCGGCCGGCCGCTGATCCGGCTGCACGTCGAGCGCTACGAGAAAGAGGCCGAATTCCGCTTCGGCCTGGTGCGCGTCAGCGAGAGCGCCGAGGCGGTGGCGCTCTACCGCGGCGAGCGCGACGAGCGCGGCTACATCGACAAGACGTTCGAAGGCGTTCTCGGCGCGATGCGCCGCGTCGTCTTCGCCATCGCGCGGCTCACCTGGATCACCTCGGGCTATGGCTGGATCGCCATCGTGGTGCCGACCGTCGTGGCGCTGCCCGGCTATTTCTACGGCGGGCTCACGCTCGGCGGCCTGATGATGGTGATCGGCGCGTTCAACCAGGTGCAGCAGGCGCTGCGCTGGTTCGTCGACAACTACGCGAAGATCGCCGATTGGCGCGCCTCGCTGCATCGCGTCGTGATCTTCGACGAGGCGATGAAGGCGCTCGACGACGAGGAGCAGCTCGAGACGCGCATCGAGACCGGGCCGCATCCCGAGGGCCGGCTGGCGTTCCGCAACGTCAGCGTGCTGCTGGCCGACGGCCGCGTGCTGATCAAGGAAGCCAACACCGAGATCGGCCCCGGCGCGCGGGTGCTCATCGTCGGCGAATCGGGCTCGGGCAAGAGCACGCTGTTCCGCGCCGTCGCCGGCCTCTGGCCCTGGGGCAGCGGCACGATCCTGCTGCCGCCGCGCGAGCAGATGATGTTCCTGCCGCAGAAGCCGTACCTGCCGCTCGGCACGCTCCGCGCGGCGCTCGCCTACCCGTCGGCGCCGGACGCGTTCGCCACCGAGGCGCTGTGCGCGGTGCTCGAACGCGTCCGTCTCGCCGAGTTCGCGCCGATGCTCGACCGCGAGGAGCGCTGGGACCGGCTCCTGTCGATGGGCGAGCAGCAGCGCCTCGCCTTCGCCCGCCTGCTGCTGCAGAAGCCGCGCTGGGTCTTCCTCGACGAAGCCACCGCGGCGCTCGACGACGAGAACCAGGCCCAGGTGATGTCGATCTTCGACGACGAGCTCAAGGACGCCACGCTGATCAGCATCGGCCACCGCGCGGGCCTCGAGCGCTATCACACGCGCACGCTGGAGCTGGCCGAAGCGCACGGCGAAAAGCTCGCCCTGCGCACGCGCGATCCGGCGCGGCCGAAGAGCCGCCTGTTCCGCCGCCTGCGCACGATGCTGCCGGGCCGCGCGCGCAAGAGCGAGGGCGGCGCCTGACCGCGACGCAGGTGTGATCCGGTTCATGAACCGCAGGTGAACGGCTTCACTGCGGGCGGGGGCGGGTTCGGGCATGATCCGCGTCAGATGAGGCGACGAGAACGGACGCCTCGATTGGATCAACCCCTTCGGACAGGACAAGCCGCCATGAAAACCCTCGCCACGCTCGCCGCCGCGATCGCCCTCTCGATCGGCCTCGCCGGCACCGCCTCGGCCACGACCCCGGATGCGGAGATCGGTCCGCAGGTCACCAAGGAAAGCGCCGTCGCGCCCACCGCCTGCTACTACCGCTACTTCTACGTCACCAACGGCTACCAGTACCGCTACTTCTATCGCTGGTACTGCTACTAAGACCGACCGAGTTGCAGATACGAGCGGCCCGCCTCGCGAGAGGCGGGCCGCTTCGTTTGCGCGGCCGGCGTCCGCGGCGCGCCGGGCCGGGCGCCCGGGCCTAGAGCAGCGCGAATTGGTCCTCGACGGCGACGAGCGGCCAGCGGCCCGCCGCGAAGATGCGCTGCTTGGCCGCGAAGGCGTGGCGCGCGGGATCGGCGCCGGCCAGCAGCACGAGCGCGTATTCGCCCGCGGCGCGCGCCGCGGCGCCCGCCGCGACGCGCATCAGCGCCCCGTCGCTGCGCCCGTGTGCGGGAAAGATATGCCGCGCGGCGGCCATCGCGGCATCGCTGGCCGCGAGCATCGCGCGGTTGACGGCGGCGTTGGCAGCGGGGCCGCCGAGCGCTGCGGCGGCGGCCTGGGTCAGGGCGGCGGCGGCGTCCGCCTCGGCCCGGCGCCATTCGGGCATTTCCGCATCGCGCTTCAGCACGTCCTCCGCCGCGCCGAGATCGTGCAGCCACACCTGCACCGCCCTGCGGAAGCCGAGCTTGGTGCTGTAGTCCGCGACGCAACCCCGGTCGGCCGCGCTGGGCCGATCGCCGAGATGCGCGAACCACGGCGTCGCGGCGAACTCGGCGGTGAGATCGGACACGATCAATCCTGCGGGATCGGTCATGCGCGCGCCGCGCCGTTGCGGCGCACTTCGCGATCGGGTTGCACGCTTCGCCCCGCTGCGCTCGCGGGGCGCAGGCCGCGCCCGCGCGCGAGCGCGGCGGCGTCCGGCCCGCCCCTGGCCGGGGCCGAACGCATGGCGCCCGGGCTCAGTGCGGGGCCGAGGCCGGCTCGTTGCCGCGCTGCTCGCGCCAGAGGCCGAGCTTCTTCTGCACCGGCCGGTCCGAGAAGCTGAACAGCACCGCGTCGCCGTCGGCCTCGTGATAGTGCGGCAGCCACGACGGCACGACGAACACGTCCTTGGGCTTCCACTCGAACGCCTGTCCCGCGACCACGGTGCGGCCCTTGCCTTCGACCGGCGAATACACCGTGCCGTCGGTCGAGCGATACGACACCGTCTTGAACCCCTTCGGCAGCAACTGCATGAAGGTGCCGATCGTCGGCATCGCGAAATCGCCCGTCGTCGGGTCGATGTACTGCACCTTGAGCCCGTGGCACGGGTCCCAGCGCTCGTACTTGCGCATCTTCTCGAGCGTCTCGCGCGTCTTCGAATAGGGATAGTTGAAGATCGGCGAGCACTTGCCCTGCTTCTCGTAGCCGAGCGGCACCACGTTGCCGCCATACATGTCGGGCGAAAAGTCGACCGGCCGCGACAGCGGCTGCTCGTCCTTGGGGAAATGCTCGAGGAAGCTCGTGTCGAGCACGTTCACGAGCGGCACGTCGAGGCCGTCCATCCACACCATCGGCCGGTCGCTGTCGTTGCCGTGATCGTGCCAGGTCCAGGGCGGGGTGATGACGAAATCGCCCTCGGACATGAGCGTCTTCTCGCCGTCCACGGCGGTGTAGGCGCCCTTGCCCTCGATGATGAAGCGCAGCGCCGAGGCGGCATGGCGGTGCGCCGGCGCGATCTCGCCGGGCATGATGAGCTGCAGACCCGCATAGAGCGAATGCGTGACGCGCGACTGGCCCCGCAGGCCCGGATTCTCGAGGATGAGAACGCGGCGCTCGGCTTCCTTGGCGGTGATGAGGCGGCCGGCCTCCATCACGTAGGGCCGCACGTCGTCGTAGCGCCAGATATGCGGCTTGGCCGGCGAGACCGGCTCCTTGGTGACGAGGTTCGCGAGCACCTCCCAGAGCGGCGTCATGCTCGACTTGTCGATCGTCTTGTAGAACTGCTGGCGTTGCGGATTGCGGGCGGCGGTATCGTCCATGGCGCTCCTCCTGGCCTTCCCCCGGATAGTAAGGGGCGGTGCGGCGGCCGCCAGGGGCACGGGGCGGCCGGCTTTCGCGCGCAGATTATCTGTATACGGATGAACAGTCACGCCCGAATGCACGGCAACCGGCGCATGGCCGGCCGGCAAACCGCTTCGGCCCGCGCCGATCAGCCGCCGATCAGCTTCAGCACATGCGGAAGGATGCGCGCGACGATCACGTCGACGCCTTTCGCGTTGGGATGGATGCCGTCGGGCTGGTTCAACGACGCGTCGGCGGCGACGCCGTCGAGAAAGAACGGATAGAACAGGACGCCGTGCTTCTTCGCCAGATCGGGATACAGCGCGTTGAAGGCGCGGCCGTAGTCGGGGCCCATGTTCGGCGGGGCATACATGCCGGCGAACAGCGCCGGCACGCCCTTCGCCTTCAGTTTGGCCAGGATGGCGTCGAGATTCGCGCGGGTCTGGGCGGGGTCGAGCCCGCGCAGCCCGTCATTGGCGCCGAGCTCGACGATGGCGAAATCGGGCTTCGGCTCCAACGCCCAGTCGAGCCGCGCGAGCCCGCCGGCGGAGGTGTCGCCCGAAAGGCCGGCGTTCACCACGCGCGCGTTCACGCCCTTGGCCCGGAGCGCGGCCTCGAGCTTGGCGGTGAAGCCATCCCGGCTGCCGAGGCCGAAACCGGCCACGAGGCTGTCGCCGAAGGCGAGAATCGTCACAGGCTTGCCCTGGGCCGCGACGGAGCCGGCGCCCGCCGCCGTCAGGAATAAGGCCAAAGCCAGCGCGCGGCCGGCCAAAGATGCGAGTCCTGCCATGTTCGCGCCCCGATCTCCTAGTTGGTTGCCCCATAGCTAGGTGCTACACGCTTCCCGGTCCATGATCCGTCTCCGCCGCGTCCATCTCACGCTCGACAGCCTGGCCGGCCCCGTGCACATCCTGCGCGGGATCGACCTCGACGTCGCCGACGGCGAAACCGTCGCGATCGTCGGGCCGTCCGGCTCGGGCAAATCGACGATGATGATGGTCATCGCCGGCCTCGAGCGGCCCTCGTCGGGCAGGATCGAGGTGGCCGGCGCCGATCTCGGCGCGCTCGACGAAGACGGGCTCGCGCTGTTCCGCCGCGACCGCGTCGGCATCGTGTTCCAGAATTTCCATCTCGTGCCGACGATGACGGCGCTCGAGAACGTCGCGATCCCGCTCGAATTCGCCGGCCGTGCCGATGCGTTCGCGGCGGCGAAGAAAGGCCTCGAAGCGGTCGGCCTCGGCCACCGGCTCGATCACTATCCCGCGCAGCTTTCCGGCGGCGAGCAGCAGCGCGTCGCGCTCGCGCGCGCCACCGCCACCGGGCCGCGGCTCATCCTCGCCGACGAGCCCACCGGCAATCTCGACGGCGACACCGGCGCGCAGGTGATGGAGCTGCTGTTCTCGCTGCGCGAGAAGCTCGGCACCACGCTGGTGCTGATCACGCACGACCGCGCGCTCGCGCGGCGCTGCGGGCGCGTCGTGCGCCTCGCGAACGGCCACGTGGTTGGCGACGAGCGCCACGCGGCGCCGGCCGAGGCCGCGCAGTGAGAGCGATCGCGCTGGCCTTCACGCTCGCGCGCCGCGAGCTGCGCGGCGGCATCAAGGGGTTCCGCATCGTGCTCGCGTGCCTCGCGCTCGGGGTCGCGGCCATCGCCGGCATCGGCTCGCTCTCGCGCGCGATCGAAGACGGGCTGCGGCGCGACGCGCGCAAGCTGCTGGGCGGCGATCTCTCCTTCAACCTCGTGCATCGTCCGGCCGGCCCGGCCGAGCTGGCATGGCTCGGGAAGCGCGGCGACGTCGCGACGGTCGCCGAGCTGCGCGCGATGGCCTACGTGCAAGGCGGCGCCGGCGCGCCCGGCCGCGACCGGCTGCTGGTCGAGCTCAAGGGCGTCGACGATGTCTATCCGCTCTACGGCACGATCGGCGTCGACGGCGCCCGGCCGGACGTCAAGTCCCTGACCGGACTGCTCGCGCAGCGCGAGGGGCATTTCGGCGCGCTCGTGGATCCGCTGCTGCTGGAGCGCCTCGGGCTCAAATCCGGCGACCGCATCAAGATCGGCGGCCTCGTACTCGCGATCCGCGGCACGCTCGACCACGAGCCCGACCGGGCGACGCGCCTGTTCACGCTGGGCCCGCGTGTCCTGATCTCGAGCGCGGCGTTGCGCGAATCGGGCCTGCTGCAGCCCGGCAGCCTGGTGTTCTACAGCCATCGCCTGCGCCTGGGCGGCGGCACCTCGGCGGCCGCGGTCATGGCCGACGCGAAGAAGCAGTTTCCCGAGGCCGGCTGGCGCATCCGCGGCACCGCCGAAGCGGCGCCGGGCCTCGACACGTTCCTCGCCCGCCTCACGCTCTATCTCACGCTGGTCGGCCTCACCGCGCTGCTCGTCGGCGGTCTCGGCATCGCGAGCGGCGTCAAGGCGTGGCTCGACGGCCGCACCGGCACGATCGCGACCCTCAAATGCCTCGGCGCGCCGGCCTCGCTGATCTTCCGCGTCTACCTGATCGAGGTTCTCGCGCTGGCCGGCGTCGCGATCCTCGTCGGCCTCGCCGCCGGCACCGGCCTGCCGCTGCTGCTGGCGGGCCCGCTCGAAACGCTGCTGCCGGTGAAGCTCGAGGTCTCGGTCTATCCGCTGCCGCTGCTGCTCGCCGGCGCGTTCGGCCTGCTCACGGTGCTGGCGTTCTCGCTCTGGGCGCTCGGCGCCGCGCGCGAGGTGCCGCCGGCGATGCTGTTCCGCAACACGGTGGCGCCGGTGGAGGCGCGGCCGCGCCGCGCCTATCTCGTGGCGACGGCGCTGTGCGCGGCGGCGCTCGCGGCGCTCGCGGTGCTGAGCGCGGCGGACCGCTGGATGGCCGGGCTGTTCGTGGCCGCGGTCGTCGGCACGTTCCTGCTGTTCCAGGGCGGCGGCGCCGCCATCACCCGCACGGCGAAGTTCGCCTCGAAGCGCGGCACGCGCAGCGCCGTGCTGCGCTTCGCGCTCGCCAATCTCCACCGGCCCGGCGCGCCGGTGGGGCGCATCGTGCTGGCGCTCGGCCTCGGCGCCACCGTGCTGGTCACGATCGCGCTGCTCGAAGGCAATCTCGACCGCCAGCTCAGGGAGCAGCTGCCCGAGAAGGCGCCGTCGTTCTTCTTCATCGACATCCTGCCCGACCAGGTGGCCGACTTCGACGCGGCGGTGAAGTCGGTGCCCGGCGCCACGGGCCTCGAGCGCACGCCGATGCTGCGCGGGCGCATCGCGCGCATCAACGCCGTCGCGGTCGGCGAGGCGGCCGTGGCCGAGAACGTGCGCTGGGCGCTCGACAACGAACGCGGCCTCACCTTTTCCGCCACGCCGCCGGCGGGCACCGAGCTCGCCGCCGGCAAATGGTGGCCGGTCGACTACACGGGCGCGCCGCTGATCTCGTTCGACGCCAATCTCGCCCAGGGCATGGGCCTCAAGGTCGGCGACACGCTGACGTTCAACATCCTCGGCCGCGAGGTGACGGCGACGATCGCGAACCTCCGCAGGATCCACTGGCGCTCGCTCGGCATCAACTTCACGGTGATCTTCGCGCCGGGCGCGCTCGAGGGCGCGCCGCACAGCCACATCGCCTCGGTGCACGTGCCGGCCGCCGCCGAGACGAGACTGTTCACCGCCGTCACCGACAGGCTGCCGAACGTTTCGGCGATCCGCGTGCGCGACGCGCTCGATCAGGCCGCCGGCGTGTTCGAGCAGGTGGGCTTCGCGGTGCGCGCCACGGCGATGGTGACGCTCGCGGCGGGCCTGCTCGTGCTCGCCGGCGCGGTCGCGGCCGGCCACCGCCGCCGCGTCTACGACGCCGTGGTCTTCAAGGTGCTCGGCGCCACGCGCCGGCGCATCCTCGGCGCGTTCCTGATCGAATACGGGCTCATCGGCATCGCCACCGCGATCTTCGCCGCGATCCTCGGCGCGGTTCTCGCCTGGGCGATCGTCACGCAGGTGATGAACGCGCCGTTCGCGCTGCTGCCCGAAACCGCCGCCGGCACCGCGCTCGTCGCCGCCGGCATCGCGCTCGCCTTCGGCTATTTCGGCATCTGGCGCGCGATGGGCCAGAAGGCCGCGCCGCTGCTGCGCAACGAGTAGCGGCGCGCCGCGCTACGCCACCCGCACCACCGCCATCATGCCGCCGGCCTGGTGCTCGAGCACGTGGCAGTGGAACATCCAGTCGCCGGGATTGTCGGCGACGAAGGCGATGTCGACGCGCTCGCGCGGATTCATCAGCACCGTGTCGCGCCATTCGACGCGCGAGGCCGGCACGCCGTCGCGCGCGATCACCCGGAAGGCGTGGCCGTGCAGATGGATCGGGTGGTGCCAGGCGGTGTCGTTCTCCATCGCGAAAACGCAGGACCGGCCCCGCTTCAGATGCAGCGCCGGCGCGTGATCGTGCCCGCCCACCGCCTTGCCGTTGATGGCCCACGCCATCCCGTGCTCGAGCAGCAGCTCGCGCATCGGCCGGACCTTTCCCCGGAACTCGGCCTCGGCGAGCCTGCCCATCATGCCGCCGCCGAACTTGATCGCGTGTCGCTCGGCGGCGGCGAGATCCGGCGCGGGCAGATCGTTCGGCGCCAGCGCGATCGGCGCGCGCGGCGCCGCCTCGCGCAGCGGCGGCCCGGCGTCGTAGACGATGTCGATCAGCCGGTAGGCCTGGCGCGGATAGAAATCGTCGACGACGGCGACGCGCTCGCCGGGGCCGCCATGGCAGTCGACGACGAGATCGGCGCGCATGCCCGGGCCGAGCACGAGGCGGTTGCCGCCGAGCGGGTGGGGCGCGATCGCATGGCCGTCGGTGGCGACGAGCTGCGGCGACAGCGCGCCGAAACGCAATCCGAAGATGCGCGCGTTCGCGGCGTTCACGAGGCGCAGGCGGATGCGCTCGCCGCGCCGCACGGGGAAGTCGGCGCCCGCCTTGCCGTTGACCGTCACCCGGTTGCCGAGGCGGCCGGCGTGGCTCACGTCGAAGAGATTGGCGAAATCGCCGGCGATGCGCGCCTCGGCGGTGAGCCGCCAGTCGTCGAGCATCCACACGACGTCGCGGTCCACTTCCGGCGGCGCGTCTTCCTCGACGATCAGCGCGCCGTAGAGGCCGCGCTCCACCTGCTCGTGGCTCTGCCAATGCGGGTGATACCAGAACGTGCCGGAATCGTTGGCCGCGAACTCGTAGACGAAGCGCTCGCCGCGCCCGACCGGCTTCTGCGTCAAATGCGGCACGCCGTCCATCGCGTTCGGCAGGCGGATGCCGTGCCAGTGGATCGACGTGGCGTCGGCCACTTCGTTCGCGAGCGTGACCTTGACCGTCGCGCCGCGCTTCACGCGCAGCGGCGGCCCGGGCACCGAGCCGTTGTAGGCCCACACTTCGGTCTCGGGATAGGGCGCGCCGGCGATCGCGGCACGCGCGGGCGCGGCCACGAGGCGGTGTTCGCTCGCCACGGCCACGCGCGGCGCGAGCGGAAGCAGAGCGCCGGCCGCAGCGCCGGCGAGGAATCGCCGTCGCGTCGGGGCGGTGATCGCGCGCTTGGTCATCGCACGATCCTATCCCGGCGGGACCTCGCGTAAAGCGTCGGCCGGCGGCGCGCGGACGGGCGCCCCGGCGCGCGAGCGCTGCAATCCTTAAAAGTACGCATAGGCAGAATCGCCTAGAGGCAATTTTGATCGTGCATCTTCAAGGGTTTGCCAACGGGCGCCGGCCGTCCGGTTAGCCTTGATTTTGGCGGATTCGGCCCCAAAATAGCGACCACGGGCCAACCATAACCGAGAACAGAGGGTTTCACCTATGGCTACCGAATACCGCAATCAGCATGGCGGCGTCGTCATCGGCCGCGGCCGCGATACTGCGGTCGGCGTCGATGAGGGCCTCCGCCAGTACATGCTCAAGGTCTACAACTGGATGGCCTTGGGCTTGGCGCTCACGGGCGCGGTCGCCTTCGCGGTGATCAGCGTGCCGGCGCTGCAAGAGCTCTTCTTCCAGTATGCGGCCGGCACGCGCGGGCGCGTCACGCTCACGCTGCTCGGCTGGATCGCGCTGTTCGCGCCGGTCGTCCTGGCGTTCGTCTTCTCGTTCCGCATCGACCGCATGAGCGCGGCCTCGGCGCAGGGCCTGTTCTGGCTCTATGCCGGCCTCATGGGCCTCTCGCTCGCGCCGGTCGTCGCGGTCTACACCGGCGAGAGCCTCGCGAAAGTGTTCTTCATCAGCGCGGCCACGTTCGGCGCGATGAGCCTCTGGGGCTACACGACGAAGCGCGATCTCACGGGCATGGGCAACTTCCTGCTCATGGGCCTGATCGGCATCATCATCGCCTCGGTGGTCAACATCTTCCTCAAGAGTTCGGCGCTCGGCTTCGCCGTCTCGATCCTCGGCGTGCTGATCTTCGTCGGCCTCACCGCCTACGACACGCAGAAGATCAAGGAGATGTACAGCGCCTCCGACGATCACGAGGTGATGACGAAGAAGGGCATCATGGGCGCCCTCAATCTCTACCTCGACTTCGTCAACATCTTCCTGTTCCTGCTGCAGCTGTTCGGCGCGCGCCGCGACTAGTTCGCGCCGCGACGAGTTCGCGCCGCGACGAGTTCGCGCCGCGACAGAACGCGAAGAAAAAGCGCCCGGAGCGGCAACGCTCCGGGCGCTTTCGTTACCAAGCGCCGGCGTGAACGCGCCTTCAGTGCTTGCGGAACAGCGCCAGCGCGAACCATTCCTGTCTGTCGCTCCAGCGCGCTTCGAGCGCGAGCCCGTGGCGCGAAACGGCTTCGGCCATCGCCGCGAAGCGGAACTTGCGCGAGATCTCGGTGCGGATGGTTTCGCCCGCATCGAAACGCGCGACGAGACCGAGCTTCCGGAGGCTTACGGTCTGCGCGCAGGCGCTGACCAGGTGCATCTCGATGCGCGACGCCTCGGCGTCGAAGAACGCGCGGTGCCGGAAGCATGCGAGGTCGAAATCGCCGTCGAAGCGCCGGTTCAGGTGGCGCAGCATGTTGAGGTTGAACGCGGCGGTGACGCCCTGCGCGTCGTTGTAGGCGGCGTCGATGATGCCCGGCGTCTTGACGAGGTCGAAGCCCAGCAGCAGCGCGTCGCCGGGTTCGAGCGCCCGCGCCGCGCGCGCGAAGAATTCGGCGCTTTCGCCGTCGTCGAGATTGCCGATCGTGCTGCCGAGGAACAGCATCAGGCGCCGCGGGGCGAGGCGCGGCGGCAGCGCCGCGAGCCCCGCCTCGTAGGTGCCGACGAGGCCGCTTATCGCGAGGCGCGGATAGGCCGCGACGAGGCCGGCGGCGCTTTCCTCGAGCGCCGCCTCGCTCACGTCGATCGGCACGTAGAGCAGCGGCGCCTTGGCCGGAGTCTCCTCCAGCAGCGCGTCGATCACGGTGCGGGTCTTCTTCGCGCTGCCGGAGCCGAGCTCGACGAGGTCGGTCGGACCCATGCGGCGCGCGAGATCGCGCGCGCACTCCGCGAGAATGAGCTGCTCGGTGCGCGTCAGGTAGTACTCGGGCAGCGTCGTGATGCGGTCGAACAGGCGCGAGCCCTGCGCGTCGTAGAAATACTTGGGCGGAAGCGTCTTCGGACGGGCGCCGAGCCCCTGCGCGACGTCGCCGCCTTCCGGAGCGGCACCGTCCGCCGGTTGCAACACCCGAATTCTGATGTCCGACGGCCGATGCGGGGAATAGGCCCGTTGCACGAGGTCCATGGCGCCACTTCAGCTCCCGACCCGCGCGGCAGAAGCGCCCCGCCAGCCGATGTTGACATCGGTTCTTCTAAAGGTCCCGCGCCGGGCGAAACCCTGCGAAGATTTGCCTAGTTTCCGGAACATACCAGTTACGGAAGCTTCGGCGCAAAGCAAAAATCCGCGTGGCCCAGCTGCCGCCCCGCAACACGCGATGGTGGCCGTCGAACCACGCCTCCGAATACCCCGCGTAGGGCCAGGCCCGGAATCCGGGATATGGAGCGAAATTCGAAGCGGTCCATTCCCAGACATTGCCGAACAGGTCGTCGGCGCCGTCGGCGCTGCGGCCCGCCGGAAACCGTCCGACCTCCGTCGTGCCGTGCCGCTGCCCGCCGAGATTGCCGCAGTGCAACGTCACAACGAGTCCGCGCGCGGCGTGTTCCCATTCGAATTCGGTCGGCAGGCGCGCGCCGGCCCAGCGGCAGAATGCCTCCGCCTCGTGCGCGCCGACGCCGGCGACCGGATGGTCCGGCGCGTCCGCGCGCCAGTGGAACGGTCGCTCGATCGACTCGGCGCGGCGCCACGCCCAGCCCGCTTCGGACCACAGCTCGCGCCGCGCATAGCCGCCGTCGGCCATGAACGCCGCGAACTGCGCCTGCGTCACCGGGTGGCGCGCGAGCCGGAACGCGGGCACCGCCACGGCGTGCGCGCCGCGCTCGTTGTCGAGCGCATCGTCGCCGTCGGCGCCGATCGCGGCGCGGCCGCCGGGCACGGCGACATAGTCGAGCGGCCGCGCGTCGGGCGCGATCGCGGCCGGCGCCGGATTTCGCAGCGCCAAGGCGTGCAGGAACGATGCGGTCTCGGCGTGCTGCGCCTCGTGCTGGAGCACGAATCGCCAGAGCCGCAGGTCGATCGCGGCGGCAGGATCGGCCAGTCGGACGAGCGTCGCCTGGCGCACGCGCGCCACGTAATCGAAAATCTCGGGCGCCTCGGGAATCCCGGTGCGCTCGCTTTTCGCGAGGCCGTCCACCGCGAAGGCGCGCCGCAAGTCCGGCGTCGTCGCCGCGTTCGCTCCGCCGAGCAGCCACAGCGCCTCCGTGTAGGCGATGTGGCCGAGGTGCCAGCCGAGCGGCGAATAGAGCGGATGCAGCTGCCGCCGGAACAGCTCGGGCGGCAACGACCGGAACAACGCCAGCGTCGAGGCGCGGCAGCCGCGCAGATCGGCCGCGAGCGTCCGGCGCGCGGCGTCGGCATCCGCGTCAGCGCTTCTTCCAGACCGAGCGTCCATACGCGTCCTCGAGTATCATCGTGTCGCCGTGCACGGCGCCGCGGTCGAGCGTACCTTTCGCATCGATCATCTGCACCTCGCCGCCGTTGATGCGCAGCTCCACCGCGTGCACGGCGCCCTCCGCCGGGCAGCGCGCCCAGTCAATGCGCGTACGGATCAGGCCCCGGTATCGCCCTGGGGCGATCTGCTCGCGCAGCTCGAGCGTGCCGCTGATGCGCGCGAGCCCGCAGCGCGAGCGGAGGTCGGCGGTCAGCGGCTCCAGCACCCAATAGCCGATCGCCTTGCGCTGGCCGGGCGGGGGCGGCGCCTCGTCGGCGTCGACCTTCACCCCTCCGGCCGGCTCTTTCGGGCGCTCGGCGTCGGGGGTCGGCGGCGGCAGCGGCAGCAAGCCCGCCGCGGGCGGCGGGGGCGGGGGTGCGGGCACGAATGCCGGCGGCGGCGGCGGCGGCGCCGGGGCCGGTCGCGCGGCTTCGGGCTGCGGCGTCGCCGGCTCGGGCGCCGGCTTGGCGGCGGGCAGCGGCGCGGGCGAAGGCGGCTGCTCGGGCTGCGGCAGGGTCTTGGCCTCGGGTTTGGCGGGAGGTTTGGGCTCTTCCGCCTTCTTCGGCTCCTCCGGCTTCTTCTCCTCCACCGGCTTCTTCGGCTCGTCGGGCTCGGGCGGCTTCTTCTCCGGCGCACGCTGCACGATCTCCACCGGTATCGGGTCCGCGGCCGGCGCCGGCCGCCCGAACACCGGCACGCTCCGCGTCAATGCCGCCACGATCGCGAGATGCAGCGCCGCCGAAAGCGCCGCGCCGCTGCGCCGCCAGTGGCGCCAGTGGCGCGCCGCGGGCACGCGCAACGGCGCCTCGGGCGGGGGCGCCGCCGGCTTGGGGAGAGCGATCGGCGCGGAACGTTGCATGCGGACCGGACGCTAGTGGAAGGCCCCGCCCGCTGCCAAGGGTGCGGGCGGCGGCGGTAAACTGGAAAATGCCCGCTCGCCCGCGGCCGGTCGAATAAAGTCATTGTTAACCGTTAACCGGGCAGTGTCGGCGCCGGATTCATGGCTTCCCTTGCCGCCGCGCGGCACAGCGAAAACCGGAACATGCCCCTCGGCGATATCGCGCTAGCCATCAACGGCTCCGGCCAAAGCCGCGAGCCGACGCGCTACGAGCTGCTGCTGCGCGCGTTTCGCGCCGACCGCGGCGGCGCGCTCGAGCCCGCGGCCCAGGCGGAACTGCGCGCCGAAGTCGTGCGCGGCCTGTTCGTGCAGGCGCCGGGCATCCTCGTGGTCGAGATGGCGGTCGCCATTCTCGTCGCCGCGATCTTCTGGCGCAGCGCGCCCGCTCAGACGCTGGTCGCCTGGTCCGCGCTGCTCGTCGCCGCGTCGATCGTGCGCTGGGTTCATTGCCGGCGCTATTTCGAGCGCACGCGGATCGCGGGCGAAGCGCAGGCATGGGGCCGCACCTTCGCGCTCGGAACGCTGCTTTCGGGCGTGCTCTGGGGCATCGGAACGGTCGTCTTGTTCGCGCCGGCCGACGCGGTGCTGATGATCGTGCTCGTCTTCCTGGTCACCGGCCTCTCGGCGGCCGCGCTCACCGGCTACACCGCCTACCTGCCGGCCTTCTACGGCTTCGTACTTCCGGCCGTCGTGCCGTTCGGCCTGCGCCTCGCCTTCGACGGATCGGCCGCGCATCTCTTCACGGCGATGCTGCTCGCGGTGTGGGCCTCCGTTTTCGTCTATCTGGCGCACGCGCTGCACGCGCACACGATCGACCGCGTGATGCTGCTGCTCGGCAACGCGCGCATGGCCGAGACGCTGCGCAAGGCGCGCGACAGCGCCGACGACGCGAATCGTGCCAAGACCCGCTTCCTGGCGAACATGAGCCACGAGCTGCGCACGCCGCTCAACGCGATCATCGGCTTCTCCGACATCATGCGCAGCGAGATCTTCGGCCCGGTCGGCGCGCCGAAATACAAGCAGTACGTGGCCGACATCAACCGCAGCGGCACGCACCTGCTGCAGCTGATCAGCGACATTCTCGACGTCGCGAAGATCGAGGTGGGCGCGCAGACGCTCAACGAGGGCGTGATCGATCTCGCGGGAACGCTCAGGAACTGCGGCCACCTCGTCGAGCCGCAGGCGCGGAGCGCGAACGTCGCGCTCGCCGTCGACGCTTCGGCGCGCCTGCCGGCGCTGCGCGCCGATCCCACGCGTTTCCGCCAGATCGTGCTCAATCTGCTCTCGAACGCGGTCAAGTTCACGCCCGCCGGGGGCAAGGTCTGGCTGTCGGGCGCGGTGGAGCCGGGCGGCGGCCTGCTCGTCCAGGTGCGCGATACCGGCATCGGCATGAAGCCGGAAGACGTGCCGCGCGCGGTGCAGCCTTTCGTGCAGCTCGATCAGGCGCCGCGCGGCGATCCCGGAACCGGCCTCGGCTTGGCACTGGTGAAGACGCTGGTGGAAGCGCATGGCGGCACGCTCGCGATCGAGAGCGAGATCGGCAAGGGCACGACCGTCTCGATGCGCCTGCCCGCGGAGCGTCTCGCCCCGGCCGCGATCCTGCCCGGCGACGCGCGCAAGGTGGCATAGCGCAATATCCCGCGCCGCCGGCGCGCGGAACCGCCGCTCGCCGCGGGCGGCCTAGACGTCCACGTCCAGCCCGCCGCCGTCGTTCGCGCGCAGGCGCCCGCGCTTCAGCGCATTGGCCCAGCGCGCGGTCTTGGCGACGCCGCCGAACGGAAAGAAATGGAGGCCCGCGATGCCGGCCCCGTCCTCGGCGAGGCCGCGCACGAGCGCGTCGGGCGCGCTGTCGCCGACGAGGCGCAGGAAGCGGTCGGCGCGCCCGGTCAGCGCGCGGATCGAATTGGCGACGCCGCAGCGGATCGCGAAGCGCACGAGCGTCGCGACGTTGGCCGGGCCGGCGAGGCCGATGCGCACCGGGGCGGCGACGCCGTCGCGCCGCAGGTCCGCGAGCCAGGCCGAGACGGCCGCCGCGTCGAAGCAGAACTGCGTCACGATGAAGGGCTCGAGGCCCTGCTCGGCCGCGCGCGCGAGCTTGTCGGCCAGCGCGCGCTTCAGCACGGGCGCGGCGATCTGCGGATGGCCTTCGGGATAGCCGGCGAGGCCCACCGCCCGGAACCGGTGTTTGGCGAGCAGGCCGCTGGCGAGGATCGAGTGGCTCGATTCGAACGGGCCGGCCGGCGCGGCGGCGTCGCCGCCGATCAGCAACGCGCGATCCACGCCCGCCTCGCCGGCGAAGCGCGCGAGCAGGTCGTCGAGCTGCGCCGCGCTCGCCACGTGCCGCGCGCCGACATGCGGCACGGGGCGGAAGCCGCTCGCCCTCAGCGCCGCCGCGCAGCGCACCTTGGCGCCGAAATCGTCGCCGGCGATGAAGTTGATGTAGACGTCGGTGCCCTTCTCGACATGCGTCAGGCACGCATCGAGGTCGCGCGCGCTGCGGCTCGAAACCTCGAGCGAGAAGCCCCTGGCCAGCGCCGCGACGCGCGCGGCCAGCCCGCCCGGAGCGGGCCCTTCGGCAAGGCCGGCATCGCCGTTCGAGGCGCGCGCCCGGGTCACCGGCCGGCCCCGCTAGTCGCGCTTGCGCGAGATCACGAAGGATTCGTCGTGGAACCACAGCGCGCCGTGCTTCTGGAGCACGTCGCGCGTGGCGTCGAGATAGGCGCGGTCGCCGACGACGCCTTCGAGCCGCTGGTCCTCGATCTGCGCCACGTAGATCGCCGCGTTCCACGCCGCGAACAGCGTCGAAGTGCCGATCGAGGAGCTGATCTCGTTCGGCAGCGTGTGCATGTCGTAGCGGAAGATCGAGCGGTCGTCGGCATAGGCGTTGAAGTTGAAGTCGCGCGCGAGCGCGCCGAGCTCGCCCTTCGTCGCCTTCAGCAGCTCGTGGCGGTCGGTGACGAACGGGTTCTCGCCCGGCCATACGCGCTGGATGATCTCGAGCCCGGGATCCTTGCCCGCCGAATGGATGCCGATCAGCCGCCCGCCCGGCGCGAGGCCGCGCGTCAGCGGCGCCAGCACCTTCTGCGCCTTGAAGTCCACCGAGGCCCGCGCGCGGTAGGGCTGCGAGGCCATCACGAGGTCGTAGTCGGCGCGGCCGTGGCCGCGGCGCGGCACGACGCTGTCGAGCAGGAATTTGTGGTCGTCGCGGTAGATCACGAGCACGACCGGCTTCTCGTAGATCGGGTTGCCGCTCTTGGGGCTCACCCGCGCCTTCCAGTTTTCGGCGAGGAAAGGCTGAAGGCCGGTGATCTGCCGCTCGAACTCGTGCGAGGTCGTGCCGGTCAGCGCCACTTCGTGCCAGACGAGGCTCGTCGCCGCCGCGACCGAATTCGGCGTCAGCCACGGCGCTTCGGCGTAGTACATGTTCGTCATGACGAGCACCGAGGCCGGATGCTCGTAGAAGCGGTCGGGCATCTTCTCGAGCGCGAGGCGCACGTCCTCGAGGCTGATCTCCTTGCCGACGACGTAGAACGGCATCGCCGGATAGCGGTCGTGCAGCGCGCGCATCACGCGCGTCAGCACCGTGCCGTCGCCCACGCCGGCGTCGAACAGGCGCACGGCGGGCGGGCGCGGGTGGATGTTGCCGAGCTCGAGGCTCACGCGGTCGGCGATCATCCACTTCTCGGAGCAGGTGTTGACGAACAGCAGATACTTCTGCCGGTTGTCGAAGAAGCGGAAATTCTTCTCCTGGTCGCCCGCGGGCTTGCCGCCGGGCGGGTTGCCGGAGCCGTGTCCCGGCGCCGGTGCGGCACCGGCCGCCTTGCGCTCGATGATGACGCTCGAGCCGTTCGTCCCGGGCGGGTGCGCGGAGATGAAATCGCGGATGCGGTTGGCGGTCTCGATCGTGATGCGCCCGCCGAAGCGCAGGCGGCTCACCAATTTGCCGTCGTTGACGGCGCGGCGGCCGAACGTCGATTCGGCGATGCGCGTGGCGCGGCAATAGTCGGAAATCTCGCGGAGCAGGTCCTCGGCGTTCACGGCAATCCTCCCTCGGGATCGGCCGGCGCCCGTCCTCGCCAGGCGGGCGGGAGTCCGTGCCGGCCCGGATTCGAGGGGATCGAACGGGGGCGGTCAACCATATTAGTGCCCATCAATTAGTTGGGAAGATAGATGGGCAGAATCCCACTTCATAGCAATATCATGCCGTTGATTTCGGAAATCATGCCGTCGTTTCAGCCGATTCGAAAAAACCTGCGCCGGATGCGTGCGGCTTTGTGGGCGTGTATTGGGAAACATGCCGCGGCGGTCGCGGCCTTGTCATTGGCGCGCGAGGGCGGTTCTCGGGCATGCCTTCCGTTCGCTTGCGGAAAAGGACATTCGCGATGATCCGGACATTGATGCTCGCGCTCGCCCTCGCGCTCGCGCCCCTCGCGGTCTCGGCGCAGCAGGGCGCGCCCGCGGAAAAGCGCGCGGTCGCCACCTTCGCCGGCGGCTGCTTCTGGTGCATGGAGCCGCCGTTCGACAAATTGCCGGGCGTGATCTCGACGACGTCCGGCTATATCGGCGGCAAGACGGTCAACCCCACCTATCGCCAGGTCGTGGCGGGCGATACCGGCCATGCCGAGGCCGTCCAGGTCGTCTACGACCCCGCGAAGATCACCTACGAGAAGCTGCTCGAAGTGTTCTGGCGCAACGTCGATCCGCACGATGCGGGCGGCCAGTTCTGCGACCGCGGCGATTCCTATCGCACCGGCATTTTCGTGCACGACGAAACGCAGCTGCGCCTTGCGCAGGAATCGAAGAAGCGGGTCGAGGCGAAGCTCAAGAAACCGGTCGTCACCGAGATCGTGCTCGCGCCGAAATTCTATCCGGCCGAGGACTATCACCAGGACTACTATCTGAAGAATCCGGTGCGCTACAAATTCTACCGCCAGAACTGCGGCCGCGACGATCGCCTGCGCGAAGTGTGGGGCGCGGAGGCGGGGAACTGACGCCGGGTAGGCGCGTGATCCACTTCATGAACCGCGGGTGAACGGGTTCACTGCGGGGTTCGGGGGCTTCGGGCATAGTCCGCGTCAGATGAGGCGACGAACACGGCGCCTCGAGACATCAACCTCTTCGGACAGGACAAGCCGCCATGAAAGCCCTCGCCACCCTCGCCGCCGTCGCCGCGCTCTCGATCGGCCTCGCCGG
>JAEULD010000222.1 GCA_016792765.1 Candidatus Odyssella sp. | reverse complement strand
TGCCGCTCGGTGACGCTGATCACGCCGCGCGCGTCGAGCAGGTTGAAGCGGTGGCTGGCCTTGATGCACTGGTCGTAGGCCGGCAGCGCCAGGTTCTTGGCGAGCAGCGACTGGCACTCGGCCTCGGCGTCGGCGAAGTGGCGCAGCAGCGCCTCGGTGTTCGCGTGCTCGAAATTGTGCGCGCTGTATTCCTTCTCGGCCTGGAGGAACACGTCGCCGTAGGAACAGCCGGTGCCGCCGGCCGCGAGCTTGGGCGCCACGCCGTCCCAATCGAGGTCGTAGACGTTCTCGACGCCCTGCACGTACATCGCGAGGCGCTCGAGGCCGTAGGTGATCTCGGCCGAGACCGGATCGCAATCGAAGCCGCCCACCTGCTGGAAGTAGGTGAACTGCGTCACCTCCATGCCGTCGCACCACACTTCCCAGCCGAGGCCCCAGGCGCCGAGCGTGGGGCTTTCCCAGTCGTCTTCGACGAAGCGGATGTCGTGCGCCATCGGATCGATGCCGAGCGCCTTCAGGCTTTCGAGATACTGATCGAGCACGTCGAGCGGCGAGGGCTTCAGCAGCACCTGGAACTGATAATAGTGCTGGAGGCGGTTCGGATTCTCGCCGTAACGGCCGTCTTTCGGTCGGCGCGAGGGCTGCACGTAAGCGGTCTTCCAAGGACGCTTGCCGAGCGAGCGCAGCGTCGTGGCCGGGTGGAACGTGCCGGCGCCCACCTCCATGTCGTAGGGCTGCAGCAGCACGCAGCCCTTGCCGGCCCAGAAGGTCTGCAGCTTCAGGATCAGGCTCTGGAACGCGGTGGCGGGATCGGCGCGCGACATGAAACGGCTCGGAACCGGCGCTCCCGAGCATGGCCGCCAGGCCCCATTAACCCTTGAAAACAGCGGGATTTAGGTGCGGCGCACCATAAAGACGGGACCGCTCCGTTTCAAGCCGCAGATGCGGGCGCGGCTAAACGCCCTCGCGCAGATAGGCCCCGACGCCGACCACGAGGTCGCCGACCTTGATCACGTAGCTGATCTTGAGCCCTGGCCGCCCGGTGCAGGGGTTGCGCCACTGATACTCGAACCAGCCTTTGCCCTGCTCCTTGGCCACGCGGAGGATGCCGCTGGTGTTGGTGAAGGCCGGCTCGCCGTGCTGGAGCAGGTTGCGGCCCGTCGCGTTCGGGAAGCCGCCGCTCGCGTGCAGCACACCCTCGAAATCGAACACGAAGACGTAGAGGTCGCCGTCGAGGAAGCCGCCGGCCGGGTCGTGGAAATCCTTGATCGCCTGTTCGCGCCCGACCTTGGCGAGGTGCTGGGCAGCGCGCTCGGCGAGCGCCTGGGCCACCGGCCGGGTGGCCTGGGCGCAGGAACGCCGGTTCGGCCTTTCGTCCTGCGCGGATGCGGGGCCGAACGGCCCCAGGGCGTAGAGGGCGAGTACGAGCGCGATCCAACGCATGGCGGGCCTCCCACGTCGATGAACGCTACCATGCGGCCGATATTCCGGCCAGCCGGGCTTCCCGCTTCGCCCGCCCAACGGCTATGGTGCGCGGCAGCCCTCCGCCCACCGCCCGCCCGCACCCCGCCATGGCCGTCTACACCGAAGTCGACGACGACGCCCTCGAGGCGTTCCTCGCCGAATACGACATCGGCGCGCTGCAGTCCTACAAGGGCATCGCGGAGGGCGTGGAAAATTCGAACTACTATCTCGAGACCGATCGCGGGCGGTACATCCTGACGCTCTACGAGAAGCGCGTGGCGCCGCAGGACCTGCCGTTCTTCATCGGCCTGATGGAGCACCTGGCGGCGCGCGGCATTCCCTGCCCCACGCCGCTGCACGGCCGCGACGGCCGGGCGCTGCGCTCGCTGTGCGGCCGCCCGGCGGCGATCGTGACCTTCCTCATCGGCGTGTGGCAGCGCAAAGTCCGCATCGAGCATTGCGCGCCGCTCGGCGAGGCGCTCGCGCGGCTGCACGCGGCCGGCCGCTATTTCGCCGGCCACCGCCCGAACAATCTTTCGCTCGCCGGCTGGCGGCCGCTGTTCGAGAAATCCGCGCCGCGCGCGCACGAGGTGCAGGCGGGCCTGGCCGGCGAGATCGAGGCCGAGCTGGCTTTCCTCGAGAAGCACTGGCCGCAGAACCTTCCGGCCGGCGTCATCCACGCCGATCTTTTCCCCGACAACGTGTTCTTCCTCGGCGACAAGGTTTCGGGCCTCATCGATTTCTACTTCGCCTGCAACGATTCCCTCGCCTACGACGTGGCGGTGTGCGTGAACGCCTGGTGCTTCGAGAGCGACGGCAGCTACAACGTGACGAAGGCGAAGGCCCTGATCGGCGCCTATCAGAAGGCGCGCCCGCTTTCGGCCGACGAGCGCAAGGCGCTGCCGATCCTGCTGCGCGGCGGCGCACTGCGCTTCCTGCTGACGCGGCTGCACGACTGGATCTTCCGCGCCGACGGCGCGCTGGTGACGCCGCACAATCCGCTCGAATACTACCGCAAGCTCCGCTTCCATCAGGGCGTGAAGCGGCTCGGCGAGCTCGGGATCGCGCCATGAACGCGGACTCCGCGCGCCGCAAGCGCGTCGACGCGTTCACCGACGGCGCCTGCTCGGGCAATCCCGGCCCCGGCGGCTGGGGCGTGCTGCTGCGCTACGGCGCGCGCGAGAAGGAGCTGTGCGGCGGCGAGAAGGACACCACCAACAACCGCATGGAGATGATGGCCGCGATTCGCGCGCTGGAAGCGCTCAGCGAAGCGGTCGAGGCGCACCTTCACACCGACAGCCAGTATCTCCATCTCGGCATCACGCGCTGGCTTCTGCAATGGAAGCGGCGCGGCTGGAAGACCGCCGACAAGAAGCCGGTGAAGAACGTCGATCTCTGGCAGCGGCTCGAAGCCGCCATTTCGCATCACCACGTGCACTGGCACTGGGTGAAGGGACACGCCGGCCACGCCGAAAACGAGCGCGCCGACGCGCTCGCGCGCCAGGGCATGGAGCCGTTTCTGAAGAAGAAACCGGAGGAAACGTAGGGGCGCGCTGCGCGCGCCCTGTCCCCACATGCGCGACATTTGCCGCGCGGAGAGAGGGCGCGCGCAGCGCGCCCCTACGCAGCGAACTACAGCGCCTTCATCACCGCGTCGGCGCTCGACACCTCGAACTGGCCCGGCGCTTCGACGGCGAGGTGCTTGACGACGCCGTTCTCGACGACCATCGCGTAGCGCTTGCTGCGCAGGCCCATGCCGAAGCCGCTGCCGTCCATCTCGAGGCCCACGGCCTTGGTGAAATCGGCATTGCCGTCGGCGAGCATCAGCACGTTGTCGCCCACGTTCTGGTCCTTGCCCCAGGCGTTCATCACGAACGCGTCGTTGACCGAGAGGCACGCGATCTTGCCGACGCCCTTGGCCTTGATGTCGGCGGCCTTGCCGACGAAGCCGGGCAGGTGCTTGGCCGAGCAGGTGGGCGTGAACGCGCCGGGCAGCGCGAACAGCACGGTCTTGCCTTTGCCGAAGATCTCGTCCGTGGTCATTTCCTTCATGCCGTCCTTCGTCATCGTCTTGAGCTTCACGGACGGAATCTTGTCGCCGACTTTGATGGCCATGGGTGCTGTCCCCTTTATTCGCTTCGAAGAGGGTGGCGGGCGCCGCCTGCGCTGCGTCCCGAATGGAGCCGCCTTGCGGCGGAGCGGCCGGCCGGTCCCTCGACTGCGGGGAGGGGCCTGGCGGCCGGGTGGCACAGAGATAAGCGCGTTCGCGCGGGCTGCCAAGCCCTGCCCGCCCGAACCTAGCGCGGCGCGGCCACCGTGAACGTGCCGGCGCGCTCGCCGTCGACGAGCGTGAGCACCAGATCGCCGGACGGCGGGCCGGCGCCCTGCACCGCCGCGACGAAGCGGCGGAGCGCCGCATCCGGCCCCGGCTTCGGAACGGCGATGCCGAAGCGGACGTCGTGGCCTTCGATCAGCAGCTCGGGCGCCACGAGCGGCGCGCCTTCGGAGGCGATGTCGACGATGACCAGCTCGCGGCGCGCGCTGCCCTCGCCCATCGTCTTGCGGCTGATCCCGGCCACGCGCCATCCGTGCTCGGCCGCCGGGCGCGGAACGCGCGCCTCGAACCGCGCGATCGCCGCGGCGTGCGGCGAGGGAGCGCCGGCGGCGGGCCCGGCCGGCAGATCGAGCGCCACGTTGGCCTCGACCAGCATGCAGATTTCGCGGCAGACCGCGTAGCGCAGCGCGAGTTTCAGCGCCAGCGCCTCGCCCGGCCGCGCCAGCTTCGCCTGGAGCGGCAGGATCGCGTGATCGGCGTAGCCGACGCTGGCCATGCCGCCGATCTCGAACCGCTGCGGCGCCGGCCACGACACGGCGATGGCGGCGAGATTGCCCGAGCCGCTCCAGTCGAACCGCGGCGGCAGGCCGCCTTCGCCCGGCGCGCGCCAATAGGTTTTCCAGCCGGGATCGAGCTTGATCTCGAGGCCGAGCGCGACGGTATCGGCCGAACCCGTCGCCGTCACCGCGGCGACGAGGCGAACGCGCGCGTGCGCGGCTTCCGCCCACGCGCCGGTTTCGGCGCGTGCGGCGGAACCGACCGCGAACGCGGCCGCGGCGCAAATCGCGATGGCTGCGGCGGATGTCATGACCTTGCCCATATTGTTCAGGTATATAAAGGGGTTGCGATTCGCGTTCACGGGCGAGAGGATCACGATTGCGTGGCTCGCCCGCGAGGTTGGCCGGCCCGGGCGCGCGTGGCAACCGCCCGGAAGGCGGAGGACCGCCGATGACACTGGAAGAATTCAAGGCCTTGCTGCGCGCGCACGGCGCCGATCGGCGGCGCTGGCCCGAGCGCGCCCGCGTTTCCGCCGAGGCGCTGCTGGAGCGCGACCCGGCGGCGCGGGAGATGCTGGCCAAGGCCGAAGAGCGCGCGCAGAACGACCCCGGGGCCGCGGCGGCCAAGGACGACGGCGCGCCGCACGATTCGCTGACCGGGCAGCTCCTGATCGCGATGCCGGCCATGCCCGATCCGCGCTTCGCGCACAGCGTGATCTTCATGTGCATGCACGACGAGCGCGGCGCCATGGGCATCATCGTGAACCAGGTCGTCGATGGGCTGGACTTCGCGAAGCTGCTGGAGCAAGTGGGCATCGAGGACGTGCCCCCGAAGCGGCGCATCGCGATCCATGTCGGCGGGCCGGTGGAGAGCGGGCGCGGCTTCGTGCTGCATTCCGACGACTATCAGCTCGACTCGACGCTCGACGTGAACGGCGGCATCCGGCTGACGCAGTCGGTCGAGGTGCTGAAGGAGATCTCGCGCGGCGGCGGCCCGCGCCGCTGCCTGCTGGCGCTGGGCTATGCCGGCTGGGGGCCGGGCCAGCTCGAGCGCGAGATCAGGCAGAACGGCTGGCTCAATGTCGCGGCGGATGAAGAGTTGATCTTCGGCGCCGCGATAGACGACAAATGGCGGCGGGCTTTGGCCAAGATGGGGATCGACCCGACCATGCTCTCGTCGAGCGCGGGCCGGGCCTGAGATGCGGGACAAAACGATGACGTTTGGAGGGGACGGATGGCGGTCTTCCGGCTGCTGACGCTCGGCTTCGGGGCCGGCGCGTTCGGCGCCGTGATTCTCGCCCTCGTGAGCGCGGGATTGAACGCGCTGAACGTGCAGGCGCTGATCGGCTTGCCGCCGCCGCCGGCGCCCGAATCCTACCTGCCGCTGTTCTACCGCGCCGTGGTCTGGGGCGGCATCTGGGGCGTGCTGTTCGCCGTGCCGGTGCTGAATCGCCTCTGGTGGCTGAAGGGCATCATCATCGGCGTGCTCGCGACGCTGGCGATCCTGTTCTATTTCAACCCCGCCGTGACGACGCCGCCGATGCGCTTCGCCTACGCGCTGGTGCTGAACGCGATCTGGGGCATCGCCGCCGGCGCGTGGTGGGCGCTCGTCTCCGGCCCGCGCAAGAACGGCCGGCGCTACGGGACGTTCATGCGGTGAGCGACGGGGCGCCGCCGGGCGAAGCGGAGCGCGGCCTGCCGGGCAGGCACGGCGAGTTCGTCATCGCGCTGCCATGGCCCCTGCGCTTCGCGCTGACGGCGGCGATCGGCGCGGTGCTGGCGTTCGCCGTATCGACGGCGTTTCCGGGGCACCGGGCCGGCCATAGCGGCGTCTGGCTGCTGGTCGCCGCGGGCGCCGCCTCGGCCACGTATCTCTCGCGCCGCAAGGTGCATGGCTGGCACGTCTCGACGTTCGTGGACGGCACGGTCGTTGGCCTCATCGCCGCGCCGCTATTCGCCGTGGTCTCGCTCGGGATCGCGGCGCTCGTTTCCGACGCCGCCTTCACCGCGTCGTCGGTGTTGCAGGGCCTGCAGATCGGGCCTTATTTCGCCGTGTTCGGCCTGCTCGTGACGATCCCGTGCGGCTGGCTGGCGGGCTTCGCCTACCACGTCGTGCTCTCCGCCGCGGAACGCGCGCGCGCCAAGCAGGAAGACGAAGTTTCGTAGGGGCGGGTCTCCGACCTGCCCGTCACGGCGACCGCGAGGCTTCCGCCATTCGAGTCGGGACGCTCGAGCGATTCGTGTCGGGCTCCGGCGCTATCGCGCGCGCGAGCACGGGCGGGTCGGGCCCCGCCCCTACGGCGACAGGCGCCGCGACAGCTTCTCGTAGCTCTCGAGCTTCTTCGCCGGGCCGAGCGTGGCCACGGTGAGCGGGCCCTTCATCAGCACCGCGGCGCAGCGCGCGAGCGCGGCGCTGTCCACCTTGTCGATCTCGGCGGTGACTTCGGCGGGCGAGAGGATGCGGCCGTAGATCGTGAGCTGGCGCGCGATCTGCTCGGCGCGCGCGCCGGTGCTTTCGAGCGACATCAGCACGTCGGCGCGGAGCTGCGCCTTGGCGCGCGCGAGCTCTTCCGGCGCCACCGCGCGCGCCACGCCGGCGAGCTGATCGAACACGATCGGCGTGAGCTCGCCCAGGCTCTTCTCGCCGGTGCCGGCATAGACGCCGAACAGGCCGCTGTCGGCGAAGCCGGCGTGGAAGCTGTAGATCGAATAGACGAGGCCGCGCTTCTCGCGCACTTCCTGGAACAGGCGCGAGGACATGCCGCCGCCGAGCACGGTGGAGAGTGCCGCCATCGCGAACTGGTCGGGATGGCCGAGCGGCAGGCCGGGGAAGCCGAGCACGAGATGCACCTGCTCGAGATCGCCGTCGCCGCGGAACTCGCCGCCGGCGTAGCGCGCCAGCACGGGTGCCGCGGCCTCGCCGCGCGGCAGGCCCGCGAACAGCAGCTTCGCGCGCTCGACGAGCCAGTCGTGATCGAGCTTGCCGGCGGCGGCGAGAATCATGCGGCCGGCGCGATAGTGCTGCGCCATGTGCGAAACGAGCGCCTCGCGCGTGAGCGCGGTGACGGTCTGCTCGGTGCCGAGCACGGGCCGGCCGAGCGGCTGGCCGGGATAGGCCGTTTCCTGGAAGTGATCGAAGACGATGTCGTCGGGCGTGTCGCGCGCCTGGCCGATCTCCTGCAGGATCACCTCGCGCTCGCGGCCCAGCTCCTCGGGATCGAACACCGAGTGCTGGAGGATGTCGGCGATGATGTCGAGCGCGAGCCCGATATCCTCCTTCATCACCTTCGCGAAATAGGTGGTGCCCTCGCGCGCGGTGTAGGCGTTCAGGTGCCCGCCGACCGCCTCGATCTCCTCGGCGATCGCGCGCGCGCTGCGCCGCTTGGTACCCTTGAACGCCATGTGCTCGAGCACGTGCGAGACGCCGTTGATTTCCGCCGTCTCGTGGCGCGTGCCGACCTGCACCCAGACGCCGACCGAGACCGTCTCCACCTGCTCCATGCGGTCGCTGGCGACGGTGAGGCCGTTGGCGATCTTGGTGAGAGCGGTCGTCATGCCGCGCTCCGGGCCGGGCGCGGCTTGCCGGCGCGCTCGCGCAGGAACGCGAACAGCGCGCCCGTCTGGTTGGGCAGCGTCGTGCAATGCTCGGGGCGCTGCTTCAGCGCGGCGAGCGCCGGCGGCAGCGGCGGCTCGGCGCCGATCGCGCGCCGGACCGCGTCGCCGAACTTGGCCGGATGCGCGGTGGCCAGCGCGACGAGCGGCACCGCGGGATCGCGCCGCTTCGCGCGCCCCGCCGCGATGCCGATGGCCGAGTGCGGATCGACGACCATGCCGGTCTCGGCATGGATGCGGCGGATCCAGTCGAGCGTCTCCTCGTCGCCGAAGCGCGCGGCGGAAAACAGCGCGCGCGCCTGCCGCCACGCCTCTTCGCCGACCGGCAGCCGGCCGGTGCGGCGGAACGCCTCCATCGCCGCCGCGACGGCCGCGCCGTCGCGCCCCATCAGATCGAACAGCAGCCGCTCGAAATTGCTCGACACCTGGATGTCCATGCTCGGCGAGAGGCTGGGCTCCACCGCGCGCATCTCCATCGCCCGCGCCTCGAAGAAGCGCGTGAGGATGTCGTTGCGGTTGGACCCGACGATGAGCTGCGCGATCGGCAGCCCCATCGCGCGCGCCGCATAGCCGGCATAGACATTGCCGAAATTGCCGGTGGGCACGGCGAACGCGATCTCGCGCAGCGGCGCATCGAGCCGGAGCGCGGCCCAGAAGTAGTAGACGATCTGCGCCGCAACGCGCGCCCAGTTGATCGAATTGACCGCCGAGAGCTTCAGCGCGTCGCGCAGCGCGAGATCGTTGAACGCCGCCTTCACGAGATCCTGGCAATCGTCGAACGTGCCCTCGAT
>JAEULD010000169.1 GCA_016792765.1 Candidatus Odyssella sp. | reverse complement strand
ATCTTCTTCGCTCGCAATCGTTATTATTGCACTGATCATATCAATCCTGATGTCGCTTGGGTTTGCGGTCGTGCTTAGCAAGGTCACTATCGGTAGCGCGGCCGCTTGGGTATCAATGTCCGTGATTATAAGTATGATGTTGCTGCACGGATGTGAGAGGTACAATAAGCACGTCGCGGACAGAAAACCGTTCTTCGAGTTTCGGTAAGGTCGAGCCACATGGACATCGAAATTCTGCTACCCCTGATTGGAACACTGTTGTCCATTGCAGCGGTCGCAATCTCGTTGCGTCAGTTGGTTCAAAAAGGAACCGCGGAACGCGAGCTTGCAAACCGTCTTTCCCATCTGAAAAAAGCAGATGAAGTCCCGCTTCATAGGCTTGTCCTCGACAGCAAACTGTCGGAAGCGGACAAGGAGAAAATTCGCAAAGTCATTGTAGATGAGTTGCTAAAAATGAAAGATAGTGAGCGAATAATTCTGCAATCCAATCTCGATCAGTCTTCTATCAAGGGTCGAGATCGGTACATCGCGAAGCTATTGGAGCAGTTGAAGAGGAAATATCAGCAGGACAAGGCCGAGGCAGCGTGATCGCAAATTGTTTGGCGAAGAAGATGCTCAAATGAGTATGACAATTTCTTCCACATCTCCAGTGAATGGCCAAACTGCCCCTGCTTGAAGCTGAAAAGCTCATCAAGCATTTCCCAGCGCGGCGCGACGTGTTCGGGCGGCCGCGCGCGTGGGTGAAGGCGGTGGATGGCGTCTCGTTCTCGCTGAGCGCGGGCGAAACCTTGGCGCTGGTCGGCGAAAGCGGCTGCGGTAAGTCCACGGTCGGGCGGCTCGTGCTGCGGCTCATCGAGCCCACGGCCGGCCGCGTGCGCTTCGCGGGCGAGGACATCCAGGCGCTCGGCGCCACGGACCTGCGCCGCCTGCGCCGGCACATGCAGATCATCTTCCAGGATCCCTATGCCTCGCTGAACCCGCGCATGACGGTGGGGCAGATGATCGCCGAGCCGCTGGCGCTGCACGAGATTGTTCCGCCCGGCCAGCGCGCGGCGCGGGTGCGCGATCTCTTGCACCGCGTCGGCCTGCGCCCCGAGCACGCCGAGCGCTATCCGCACGAATTCTCGGGCGGCCAGCGCCAGCGCATCGGCATCGCGCGCGCGCTCGCGGTCGAGCCGAAGCTCATCGTCTGCGACGAGCCGGTCTCGGCGCTCGACGTCTCGATCCAGGCGCAGGTCGTCAACCTGCTCGCCGATCTCCAGCGCGAGTTCGGCCTGGCCTACATCTTCATCGCGCACGATCTCGCCGTCGTGCGCCACATCGCGACGCGGGTCGCGGTCATGTATCTGGGGCACATCGTCGAGCTGGCCGAGACCGCTTCGCTGTTCGCCGAGCCGCGCCACCCCTACACGCAGGCGCTGCTCTCGGCGGTGCCGGTGCCCGATCCGGCCGCGCGCCGGAAGCGCATCCTGCTCGAGGGCGACGTGCCGAGCCCGATGGCGCCGCCGCCCGGCTGCCGCTTCCACACCCGCTGCCCGCATGCGCGCGAGCGCTGCCGCGAAGAGGTGCCGGCGCTCGCCGCCGACGGCGCGGGGCGGGCCGCCGCCTGCCATCACTGGCGCGAGCTGCGCGCGGCGGACGCGACCCCGGAGCGAACCGCCGACGATGCGGTGCTGACGAAGCTGCAGGCGGCGTTCGCCGCCCCGCGCGCCGCGCCGGCGCCGTAGGGACGAATGCCTCGCGAGGCTGCTCGTGCCGGGATTTCACGGTCGCAACGGGCTTCGCGGGAATACGCCCGCCCTATCGCGTGTTCGCGAATCCGGCTAGCATTTCGGCCAATTCGGACATTGAGGAGGGATCGCATGTTCGCATCGCGTCTCGTGCTCGCGGCCGCGCTGTCCGCGGCGTTGGCCTCCACCGCCGCCGCGCAATCCACGCTGCGTATCGGCCTCGCCGAGGATCCGGACATCCTCGACCCCACGATGGCCCGCACCTATGTGGGCCGCATCGTATTCGCGTCGATCTGCGACAAGCTGTTCGACATCGACGAGAACGTGAAGATCGTTCCGCAGCTCGCCACGGGCTACGAGATCGCGCCCGACGGCAAGACGGTGACGATCAAGCTCCGCGCCGGCGTGCTGTTCCACGACGGCGAGAAGTTCGACGCCGAGGCGGCGAAATTCTCGCTCGAGCGGCATCTCACGATGCAGGGCTCGTTCCGCCGCGGCGAGATCTCGCCGATCGACAAGGTGGAGGTCGTCGATCCGCTCACGATCAGGCTCGCGCTCAAGGCGCCGTTCGCGCCGCTGATCGCGGCGCTCACCGACCGCGCCGGCATGATGGTGTCGCCCAAGGCCGCCAAGGAGCTCGGCGCCAATTTCGGCACGAAGCCGGTCTGCGCCGGGCCCTACCGGTTCGTCGAGCGCGTGGCGCAGCGGCACATCATCGTCGAGAAGTTCAAGGACTACTGGAACAAGGACAACGTCCACATCGACAAGATCGTCTACCAGCCGATCGAGGATTCGACCGTCCGCCTCGCGAACCTGCGCGCGGGCAGCCTCGACATCATCGAGCGCATGCTGGCGACCGACGCCGCGACGGTGAAGAAGGACTCGAAGTTCGTCCTCGCCGCCGTCACCGAGCTCGGCTATCAGGGCATCACGATCAACGTCGGCAACGGGCCGCGCTCGAAGACGCCGTATGGCGAGAACGCGAAGGTGCGCCGGGCGTTCGAGCTGGCCATCGACCGCCAGGCGATCGTCCAGGTCGTGTTCAACGGCGAGTTCATCCCCGGCAACCAGTGGGTCTCGCCCGGCAACGCGATGTATCAGCAGTCGCTGCCGATTCCGAAGCGCGACGTGGCCGCGGCCAAGAAGCTGCTCGCCGAAGCGGGCGTCAAGACGCCCTACGCGATCGAGCTGATGGTGCCGAACAATCCCGAGACGCGGCAGGTCGCCGAGGTCATCCAGTCGATGGTCAAGGAGGCGGGCTTCGACGTGAAGATCCGCGTCACCGAGTTCGCCACCTCGCTCAACACGGCGGAGAAGGGCGATTTCGAGATCTACATGCTGGCCTGGAGCGGCCGCACCGATCCCGACGGCAATCTCTACAGCTTCGTGTCGTGCAAGGGCCCGCTCAATTACGGCAAGTATTGCGATCCGGAGACCGACAAGCTGCTCGACCAGTCGCGCACGGTGAACGATCCCGCCGCGCGCAAGACGGTGTTCGAGAGGGTCGCGCAGCGGACGGTCGCCGGCGGGCCGATCCTCTATCTCTATCACCGCAAGATGTTCTTCCCGCACACGACGAAGCTCCAGGGCTTCAAGCCGATGCCGGACGGGCTGATCCGCGTGGTGGGGTTGAAGATCTAGTCGCTGCGCGGAGCGCCGGTTCCGACGCCTCGTGTGCGTCCATCCTTCGAGGCCGCGCCAAGTGGCGCGGCGCCTCAGGATGAGGTCTTGTTTGATCGAGCAAGTCCGCCTCACCCTGAGGTGCCCGCCCGCTTTGGGCGGGCCTCGAAGGGTGGACGCGAACGAGGCGCCACCGCGCCGCGCGCGCACGTAACGGCCGCCGATGTTCACCTTCCTCGCCCATCGCCTGCTGCAGCTGATCCCGACGCTGTTCTTCGTCTCGATCATCATCTTCGGGCTGCAGCAGCTGCTGCCCGGCGATCCGGCGACGACGATGGCCGGCGAAGAGCGCGACGAGGCGGCGATCGCCGCGATCAAGGCGAAGTACCGCCTCGATGAGCCGATTCCGGTCCAGTATTTCTACTGGATGCGCGGCGTGTTCCAGGGCGATCTCGGCGAATCGCTGCGCATCAAGGAGCCGGTCGCCCGGCTCGTGCTGCAGAAGCTGCCGGTCACGGCGCAGCTGGCCGGCATGGCCATCGTCATCGCGCTGTCGATCGGAATCTCGATGGGCGTGGTCTCGGCCGTGAAGAAAGACACGGCGTGGGACTACGCGGCCAACGTGATCGCGCTCTGGGGCATCTCGACGCCCAATTTCTGGCTCGGCATCCTCCTGATCTTCCTGTTCTCGATGACGCTCGGCTGGCTTCCGCCGGGCGGCTATGTCGGGCCGGGCGAGGATTTCTGGGGCAGCCTCGAGCGCCTCATCATGCCGGCGTTCGTGCTCGGCAACGCGATCGCCGCGATCATCATGCGCCATACGCGCAGCGCGATGCTGCAGGTGCTGGCGCAGGATTACGTGCGGACCGCGCGGTCCAAGGGCCTCTACGAGCGCCGCGTGATCATGAAGCACGCGTTCCGCAACGCGCTCACCCCGGTCATCACGCTCGGCGCGCTCGAGCTCGGCACGCTGCTGTCGGGCGCGGTGCTCACCGAGCAGATCTTCACCGTGCCCGGCTTCGGCAAGCTCGTCGTCGATGCGGTGTTCAACCGCGATTATTTCGTGATCCAGGGCGTCGTGCTGGTCACCGCCACGGTCTACATCACGCTCAATCTTCTCGCCGACATCGCCTACGTCCTCGTCAACCCGCGCCTGCGGAGCTGAGCATGGATCCGGTGGCAAGAAAGGGCAGTGAACAGGGAGCCGGGGAGCCGGGGAGAAGAACATTTTGCGTGCTCTTGGCGCGCCATTTCCTTTTCTCTCCGGCTCCCCGGCTCCCTGTGCGCTTTCCTTGGTTACCACAGACATGAGCAACGGCGCGGCGACACTGGCGGCGGAGACGGGCGCGGCGGCAGAGCCGGCGAGCCCGGGCCGGCGCGCGCTGCGGCGCCTGCTGCGGCGCAAGGGCGCCGTGCTCGGCCTCGCGGTCGTGGTGCTGATGATCCTGCTGGCCGTCTTCGCGCCGTTCGTCGAGCGCTACGATCCGCTCGCGATCGATTACGGCGCCGTGCGCAAGGCGCCGTCGGCCGCGCACTGGTTCGGCACCGACGAGAACGGCCGCGACGTGTACGCGCGCGTCGTCTGGGGCGCGCGCGCCTCGCTGCTGGCCGGCGTCATCTCCGTTTCGATCGCGCTGGCGATCGGCGTGCCGATCGGCCTTCTCGCCGGCTATGCCGGCGGCTGGCTCGATTCCCTGATCAGCCGCTTCACCGACGCGATGCTGGCGATCCCGTTCCTGATCCTCGCGATCGCGCTGGCCGCGTTTCTCGGCCCTTCGCTCGGCAACGTCATGGTCGCGATCGGCATCACCGCCACGCCGATCTTCATCCGGCTCACGCGCGGCCAGGTGCTGGCGACGAAGGTGGAGGATTACGTCGAGGCGGCGCGCGCGCTCGGCAACCCGCCGCTGCGCGTGGCGCTGCGCCACGTCTTTCCCAACATCGTGCCGCCGCTGCTCGTGCAGGCGACGCTGGCGATCGCCGCCGCGATCATCGCCGAAGCCAGCCTCGCCTTCCTCGGGCTCGGCCAGCAGCCGCCGGCGCCGTCGTGGGGCTCGATGCTCAACACCTCGCAGCGCTTCTTCGAGAGCGCGCCGTGGATGGCGATCTGGCCCGGCGCCGCGATCTTCGTGACCGTCCTCGCGTTCAACCTGTTCGGCGACGGGTTGCGCGACGCGCTCGATCCCAAGCAGGCGCGTTAACCACGGTCGCCGCGGCGCGTGTGATCGCGTTCACAGCGCCGGCCGGCCTTCCGGCGCAAGCTCGCCGCCACGCTGCCGCCACAACGAACCCGCGCGTTGCGCCAATTCCGCCGCAGAAATACCGCCAGCCCCGGTCAGGGATAGGCCGCTTCCGGCAACCGCCCGGCAACCCGAGGAATCCGCCATGGTCCGCTTCACCCGCGCCGCCGCCTGCGTTCTCGCCCTGAGCGCCGCCGCCTCGCCCGCGCTCGCCTGCATGCCGCCGCCCTACGTGCAGGATTTCCAGAAACATCCCGCCGCGCTGCACGCCGGGCCAAAGGCCGCGGTCGATTTCGCGAGCCATCCCGCGGCGGCGGCCCTCTCCGACGCCGACAAGGAGCGTGTGCGCAAAGCGGTGGAGTCCGGGCCGAATTTCGCGGGCACGTATCGCGTGGTCTATGCGCCGTGCGGCGAGAAATGCAACACGCTGCTCATGATCAGCCTCGAGACCGGCAAGATCGCGAGCCTGCCGGCCGAGAAGAACGCCTATGCCAATTTCCGCGCCACCAGCCGGTTCCTGGTGATCCGCGCGCCGGGCGCCGCGCCGCGCTTCTTCGTGTTCGACGGCCGCGAATTCCAGCCGGCCCAGGCGAGCGCGCAGGAATCCTGACCGGCGCCCCGGCCGCGCGCCCGGCCCGCGGGCGCTAATGCCGGGGCCAGAGCCGCGCCGCGCCGCGAACGCCGCTGGAATCGCCGTGGGCCGCGGTCTCGAGGCGGGTCGTCACGCGGTCGGTGAAGACATGCGCGGCCCACAGCGACGGCACCGCGGCGCGCAGCGCGGCGATGTTGGAAAGGCCGCCGCCCAGCACGATCACCTCGGGATCGAGCAGGTTGATCGCCATCGCCAGGCCGCGGGCGAGGCGATCGGCATAGCGCGCGAGCGAAGCCGCCGCGACGGCGTCGCCCCGGGCGGCGCGCGCGGCGATTTCGTGCGCCGGCAGTGTTGCGCCCGAGGCGGCCGCGTGCTCGCGCTCGAAGGCCGGGCCGGAGAGGAAGGTCTCGATGCAGTCGAGCCGCCCGCACCAGCAGCGCCGCGCAGGCCCGTCGGCCGCGGCGCGTCCGGGCAGCGGAATGTGGCCCCACTCGCCGGCGATGGCGCCGGCGCCGTTGACGAGGCGCCCGTCGATCACGATGCCGCCGCCGACGCCGGTGCCGAGGATCACGCCGAACGCCGAGGCCGCGCCCGCGGCGGCCCCGTCGGTGGCCTCCGACAGCGCGAAGCAATTGGCGTCGTTGGCGAGCCGGACCGGGCGCCCGAGCCGCCGTTCGAGGTCCGCCGCGAGCGGCTTGCCGTTGAGCCAGGTGGAATTGCCGTTGCGGACGAGGCCGGTCGCGGGCGAAAGCGAGCCGGGAATGCCGACGCCCACCGTCCCCGCGGCGCCGAGTTCGGCCTCCGCCGCCTCGACCAACGCGCCGATCGCCGCGACGGTGCCGGCATAGTCGTCGCGCGGCGTGGGCACGCGCCGGCGCAGCAATTCGCGCTCCGCTTCGCGCGCGTCGCCGCCGAGCGCCGCGATCTCGATCTTGGTGCCGCCGAGATCGACGCCGAGGCGGAGGGCCGGCCGCGCGCCGGCGGCTGGGCGGGGTACCGATCGGGCTCCCGGCATCCGTCGATTCCAGGCGGTCTGCGCCGGACGCTCCGGCCCGGCGCGCGGAAAAAAACGCCGGGGCGAAACCGCCCCGGCGCTTTGCATCCGAGCCGCCAGCCGGCGACTAGGGCCGGCGGAGGCGGAGGGCGCCGATGCCCGCGGCGATGTTGAGACCGGTGTTGCCTTCGACGCTCACCGGCTGCAGCGAGATCGAGCGATTGCTGCCGCCGACCAGAACGTTGGCGGCGCCGCCGACGCCCGGCGTCACCGCGGCGCTGACGCCGCCGTAATCGCCCGCGAGCGAGCCCGGCGCGACATCGCGCGTTCCGGCCACCACCGCCCAGATCACGGTCGCGGAATTGGTGAAGCCGAGGTCGACGCCGAAGCGCTGGATTTCGCCGATATAGCGCTCGGTCTGCCCGTCGGAACGGGTGAAGAAACAGTTGATCTCGCGCGTCGAGCCGAAGATGAACGCGGTGCCGGGCGCCACGCTGCAGCTCAGCGTCCCGGCTTGTACCCGCGGCTGGTCGCCTGGTCCGCTGGTCGACGTACAGGCCGCGAGCAGGCTGGCCGCGGCGGCTGCCACGGCGATTCGAAGCATCGTCATTGCATTTCCCTCGTTTGGGTGCGTTGCAAGCGGCCGCAGACTAGCCGAAACGCGCGCGATAGTCAGCGGCGGGATAGGTCATTTTTTGTTTCGGCCACTGCGGATTGTGGAGGCCGCCGCGGGGGCGGCTGTCCGTTGATCTGCGTCAACGCGCGAACGCCGGGTCCGCCTAGGGTTCCTTGCCTGTCCGGCCCGAGGAGGTTGCCATGCTCGCGAAAGACATCATGACCAAGGACGTGCACATGATCGCGCCCGACGCGGACGTGCGCGCCGCCGCGCGCATCATGACGGAGGCCGGCGTGAGCGCGCTGCCGGTCGTCGGCAAGGACCAGGCGCTGCTCGGCATCGTGAGCGAGGGCGATCTCGTGCGCCGCGTCGAGCTGCGCACGGCCCGCCGCCGCTCGTGGTGGCTCCAGCTCTTCACCACGCCCGAGACGATGGCCAAGGACTACATCAAGGAGCACGCGACGAAGGTGCGCGACGTGATGAGCAGCCCGGTGATCTCGATCTCGGAGCGCACGCCGCTGGCCGAGATCGCGGCGCTGCTCGCCCGGCACGGCATCAAGCGGGCGCCGGTCCTGAGCGGCGGCGCCGTCGTCGGCGTCGTCAGCCGCGCCGATCTCGTGAAAGCGCTCGCGAAGCAGACGGCCGAGCCGACGGCCGACACCAGCGACAGCGCCATTCGCAACACGTTCCTGCAGCGCTATGCGGCGCAGCCCTGGGCGCCCGCCGGGGGCGGCGTGGGCTTTTCGGTCAGCGCCGGCGTCGTCGTCCTGTCGGGCATCGTGAACACCAAGGAGCAGCGGGATGCGCTCGGCGTGATGGCGCAGACGATCCCCGGCGTCGCCAAGGTCGAAAACGAGATCCGCGTGCTGCCCTATCTGCCGGTCGGCGCGTAGCGCGCCGTCAGCTCGCGGCCGCCCCAGCCGGCGCCGCGCGGCGGTGGATATCGGCGATCTCGCCGCAGATCCAGTCGACGTCGCGCTCCTCCAGCGCTTCGCTGGTGGGCAGGTAGAGGCCGTGCCGGCAGAGCGACTCGGCGACCGGAAAGCGGCGGCCGCGGAACCGGTCGAAATAGACCGGCTGGATGTGGATCGGCACGAAGAACGTGCGCGTCTCGATGCCGCGCGCGGCCAGTCGTCGGCGCAGGCCGTCGCGGCTCGCTCCGAAGTCGGCGCCGATCCGGATCGCATACATCCAGAAGACGCTGCGCGCGCCTTCGTCTTCGCCGGGCAGCTCGAGGCCGGGAATCGCGCGCAGGCGCTCGTCGTAGAGCGCGCGCAGGCGGCGGCGGTGCTCCACGATCTCGCCCAGCCGCTCGGTCTGCGCGAGGCCCACCGCGGCCTGGAGATTCGTCATGCGGTAGTTGAAACCGAGGTACTCGTGCCAGAAATGCCGCTCGGGGTGAAAGGCGTGGTCGCGCAATCGGCGCAGCACGCGCTCCAGCGCGGCGTCGCTGGTCGTCACCATGCCGCCTTCGCCGCTCGTCACGATCTTGTTGGCGTAGAACGAGAAGGTGCCGGCCCGGCCGAGGCCGCCCACGCGCGCGCCGTCGAGCTCCGCGCCGTGCGCCTCGGCCGCGTCTTCGACCAGCGCGAGGCCGCGCGCATCGGCGATCGCGCGAAGCCGGCGCATCGCCGCCGGGTGCCCGTAGATGTGGACGGCCACGATCGCGCGCGTGCGCGGCGTGATCGCCGCCTCCACGCGGTCCGGGTCGATGTTGCCGTGCACGGGTTCGGCGTCGACGAGCACAGGCTCCGCGCCGGTGTAGCGCACGGCGTTGGCGGTCGCGATCATCGTGAACGCCGGCACGATCACCTCGTCGCCCGGGCCGAGGCCCAGCGCCGCCAGCGCCAGGTGCAGGGCGACGGTGCCGTTCGCGCAGGCCACGGCGTATTCGCAGCCGGCTTCGGGCGCGAAGGCGCGCTCGAAACGCGTGACGAACGGGCCGCGCGAAGAAATCCAATTCGTGTCGACGCATTCCGCGAGATAGCGGCGCTCGTTGCCCACCAGCCGCGTTTCGGCCACCGGATAGGCGCCGCCGCGGCGCGGCCCGGCCGGGCAGCGGCCCAGCGCGGGCTCGGGATCGGGCACGATCGCGCGGATCGCGTTCCAGTCTTCCGGGGCGAGCGTCGCGGGGGTCAGCATGTCAGGCCAGCGCCGCGGCGGCGCGCCGGGTCATCGCGTCGCTCCGCTCCAGAACGCCGGCATGGGCGGCGCGCGGCTCGGCGGGCAGGTGCTGCCGGAAGATCGCGATCAGCCGCTCGCGCAGCGCGGGTTCCAGCCAGTCGCAGAAGCCTTCGCGATAGCCGATGCGCGGCGGCGGCGGATAGCCGCGCACGCGGCGCTGCAAATCGCGGAACGCCGCGACGATGGCGCGCGTCCGCCGCGACCACAATCCGAGAATCCGGCCGCGCGCGGCGACGCGGACGAGGTGCCACGGCGAAATGCGCCGGATCGAATCGCAGACGAGCTGTTCGAAGCGGTAGGAAGCGATGTCGCGCGGATCGGCGGCCGGGCCGGGCGCCGCTTTCCATTTCGCTTTCCAGCCGCGCGCGAACGCGGCCAGCGCCTCGAGGTCGATGCCCATGCGCTGCGGATCGAAACCCTCGGCGAGCGCGTTGCAGGCGATGCGCAAGCATTGGCCGCAACGGCTGCAGGCGGCCTCGTTCTTGCCCACCATGAAGCACGAATACTGCAGGTCGCTGACGTCGGGGTAGCGCGTCCACAGCAGATGCTGCACGTGATTGCTGTAGAGCGGCCAGGTCAGCGAGCCGTAGTGCAGGCCGTAGGGCGCCAGCAGCGCCGAGATCGCCCGCTGCGTCGCCGCGGAATACATGAAATGCGGATGCTGCACGATCTTGCCGCCCACCACGGCGTTCTCCTGCACCTCCACCTCCGACGCGACGAACAGGCGCGTGGTGCCGGTCGCGGCGCCCGCCGCCAGCAGCGCGCCCGCGTAGAGAAACGCGTCCGTCAACTCGTTCACGCCGATCGCGTATCCGTGAATCGCGGCGAAACCCTGATTCCAGTTCGCGCGCAGATCGCTTTCCACCTCGACGAAGTTCACGTTGCGCCGCGCCTGGATCGCGGCGAACACCTGCCGGCGGCGCGGCGTCTCGTGGTCGAACGTTCTCGGCATCGGCGCCGTGGTGGCCACCAGCAGCGGCCGTTCGGTCAGCTCCGCGAGCAGCGCGGCCTGCAGCAGGCTGTCCTTGCCGCTGCTGAACGCGGTTCCGAAGCCCGAGCCTTCCACGCGCCGGCGCGGGCAGTCGAGATCGCCCCCGACGATGTCGATGCCAAGCGAATCGGGCGGCGGCGGCGCGCCCTTGCCGCTCGGGTGCAGCGCCAGCGTGTCGAGGCCGGTGCGCAGGTGCTCCTGCCAGAACCGCGCCTCGCCGGGGCCGAGCTTGACCGGAAGTCGGACTTCGCATGGCCGCAGCAGCAGCCAGTGCGAATGAAGCACGATCAGGAAGATGTCCCACCAGAGGCGCTCGGGCACGCGCGCGAGGTCGATCGTCTCCGGGAAGCGCAGCGAGAACTCGGTCTTGTAGTAGAGCGGCGTCTCCGGCGTCACCCGCCAGCGAAACGTCGCCGTCCGCGCCTGGACGACCGGCGGCTCTAGGTGAATCTGACGCATCGGAAATCCCCGGACACGGGGTTTTCCGGCGCGCACGCAAGCGAGTCAAGCCTGCGGCGCCGGCGTGCCGCGTTGCCGGCGCGCTACCGGAGGCGGTAGCCGGCGTGGCAACCGACGCAGGTGCCCAGCACCTGCCCGAAGGCGCCGAGCGCCGGCTTGAGATCGCCGGTCGCGCCGGCGTTCTGCGCCTCGATCGCGAAGCGGCTCGCGGCGCGATGCATCGCCGTGCCGGCGTCGCGCATGCCCTGGGGCATGAATTTCGCCACGTCGTGCGCGCCGTGGCGCGGCAGCGAGCTCATGCCGAGGCGCTCCTCGGCGATCTTCGCGGCCTGGTCGGTTCGGCCGCCCGCCAGCGCTTCGCTGATCTCCTGCAGCGCCGCCAGATGGTCGCGCATGTTGGCGAGCGTGTGCGCCACCAGCGGCTCCGGAAAGCGGATTAGTTCGCGCGAGTCCGGCGGCGCGCTGCCGTCGCGTCCGTGGTGGCCGTGATGCTGCGCGAGCGCAGACCCGGCCGCGAGGATCAGCGCACCGGCGAGGCCGGCGGCGAGGATCGAGCGGGACATGCGGGTGTTCTCCACATTCGGCCGGCGGCAAGCATACCGCCGGCGGCGACTCTGCGCATGATCGCGAGCGTGCGGGAAGGAAACGGCGTCGTCCGGTTCGCGCCCCGCGACGGCGCGGGCCCGCCTCGGGGGCGGCGGCGATTCCGGCGGCGTCGAAACGGCGATGCGAACGGCAGGAACGGTGGCGCGCCCGAGAAGATTCGAACTCCTAACCCCCAGATCCGTAGTCTGGTGCTCTATCCAGTTGAGCTACGGGCGCGTGCCGGCCGTTGCAGCGGGGCCGCGTCGCGAAGCGAACGCGGCAGGCTGATATTGGCATCGGCGGACGGCCGCGCAAGGGCGGCCCGTCGAAGCGCGCGGACATTAGCCGCGCGGGCCGGGCGAGTCCAGCGGGGCGGCTCGGCTGCGCGCTTACGTCACCCGGTTCGCGGCGCCGGCGGAAACCGGCCTTGCCCCCGCGAGGGCGGCTTGGCAAGCTTCGCGCCGCTGGAACCGGCACGCGGGTTCCAAGGGGGCTTGTTCATGTCGCATCGGCGCAACCTCGCCGCCGCCGTTCTTGCATTGGCCGCGCTCGCCGCGTGCGCCGATGCCGATCGGGTCGTGTTCCTGGCGCTGGTCGGCGAAGCGCCGGGCGACAAGCCGCTCTACACCGGCTTCGGCGCCTCGGCGCGTCTCGGCCGGCCCTATCCGCGCATCGCCGAGCCCGGCTATCGCCCGCCGGTGCTGCCCGAAGAGCAAGCCGGCGCGGCGGGCCAGGCGGCCGCGGCGGCGCGCCAGGCGCTCAGCGACCGCGCGAGCGATTACGAGCTGCGCGTGCGCTATCTGCGCCTCAACGCCGAGGAGTACTCGACGGCCGCGGGCAGGCTCAGGCCCTCGGTCGGCCAGCCGCTGCCCGCCTTCAACGGCACCACGCAGGCGCGGCTCGCGGCGGCGCGCGCGGCGCTGGCGCGGGTTCAGGGCGACGTCCTCTCGATCCACGGCATCCTGCAGCGCGCCGATCTCGGCAAGGCGCAGGCCGAGCGGGCGCTGGCCGCGGTCAAGGCCGCCGGCAAGGCGGCGGAGGCGCTCGCCAAGCCGCTCGCCGACGGCATCGCCGGCATCGAGCGCATGCAGAAGGACGGCGACGCCCTGGTCGGCGCGTTCGTCGAATGGATGGCCGAGCAGCGCAGCGCGCTCGACGCGCTCGAGGACGAGATCCGCCGCGGCGTCGCCGCCGGCCCCACGCTGCTGCAGCGCGAATCGATCATCGAATAGGCGCGGCGCCCCGCGCCGCCGCATGGCCCCCTTCCGCGGCGCGCGTGGACGGCGCGGGCGCCGCTGCGCTATAGCTCCCGCCCCATGAGCGAAGAAAAAGCACGTTTCGAGAAATCCTTCCCGGTCTCCTGGCAGGAGCTGCACCGCGACGCGAAGGCGCTGGCCTGGCGGCTGTCGGAGAAGGGCGACTTCAAGGCCGTGGTCGCGATCACGCGCGGCGGCCTCGTGCCGGCGGCGATCGTCGCGCGCGAGCTCGACATGCGCCTGATCGACACGGTGTGCGTGGCCAGCTACGAGCACCAGACCCAGGGCGAGGTGAAAATCCTGAAGGCGCCCGAGGGCGACGGCAGCGGCCTCATCATCGTCGACGATCTCGTCGATACCGGCTCCACGCTGCGCCTGGTGCGCAAATTGCTGCCCAAGGCGCATTTCGCGACCGTATATGCGAAGCCCGAAGGCAAGCCGCTGGTCGATACCTACATCACCGAGGTGAGCCAGGACACCTGGATCCACTTCCCCTGGGATACGGAGCCGCAATACGTGGCGCCGATCGCGGGCAAGCGCGTTGGCCGCTAGCGCGGTTCCCTCGCGCGGATTCGGCTTCGCCCTGCTGATCGGCGTGGCGCTCGGCTGGGGGCTCAACTGGCCGGCGATGAAGCTCATCGTGGGCGAGGTGCCGCCCTGGCAGTTCCGCGCCGTCACCGGCGCCGCCGGGGCCGTGCTGCTGCTCGGCCTCGCGCGCGTGCTGCGCCAGCCGCTCGCCGTGCCGCGCGAACAGTGGCTTCCGCTGGTCGCCGCGTCGCTGCTGAACGTCACCTCGTGGTTCGTCCTCATCGCTTACGGCGTGAAGCTGATGGCCTCGGGGCACGCCTCGATCCTGGGCTTCACGATGCCGATCTGGGCCGCGGTGATCGGCATGGCGGCGCTGGGCGAGCGCATGAGCACGCGGCGCTTCGTCTCTCTCGCCATGGGCATCGCCGGCGTCGTCGTGCTGCTGTCGCACGATTTCGCCGCGCTCGGCGCGAGCCCCTTGGGCGCGCTGATCACGCTCGTCGGCGCGTTCAACTGGGCGATCGGCGTTCACATCCAGAAGCGCGTGAAATGGGCGGTGGAGCCGCTCGTGCTGGCCGGCTGGCAGGTGGCGCTCGGCACGCTGCCGATCGTCGTGATCGCGCTGTTCGCCGAGCCGTTCGTCTATCACCGCGCGAGCTGGCCGGTGATCGGCGCCACGATCTATCTCGTCACCTACGCGCTCGCGTTCTGCTACTACGCGTGGTTCAACGTCGTGCGCATCTTCCCGACGCACATCTCGGCGATCGGCAGCCTGCTCGTGCCCATCGTCGGCGTCGCCAGCTCGTCGCTGTTCCTGGGCGAGCCGTTCGGGTGGCGCGAGATCGCGGCGCTGGTGCTCGTCGTCGGCGCCGTGGCGCTGGTGATGATCCAGCCGCCCGAGCGGCCGGCCGCGGCCGCAGCGCCTGCGGGCAACGCGCCGGCCGGCGCCGCCGCCCGCGGCGAATGAGCGGCTCGCCCCTGGCGGCGCGGGGCCTGCTGCCGCCCTGGTTCTGGCTCGCGGCCCTGTGGATCGTGTGGGGCACGAGCTGGCCCGCGATGCGCACGGCCTTCCTCGAAATGCCGGTCTGGCAGTTCCGGGCGATCACCTGCGGGATCGGCGGGGCGGCGCTGCTGGCGATCGCCGGCCTGTCGGGCGCGCCGGTGCGCCTCGCGCGCCGCGACTGGCTGCCGCTCGCGCTCGCCGGCGCGTTCAACATGACCGTCTGGCACATCGCCTCGGCCTACGGCCTCAAGCTGATCGGCGCCGGCCACGCCGCCGTGGTGTGCTACACGCTGCCGATCTGGACCGCGCTGCTCGGCGCGTTCCTGCTCAAGGATCGGCTCACGCCGCGCGTCATGCTCGGCCTGGCGCTGGGCATCGGCGGAATCGGCGTGCTCGCCTCGCACGATTTCGCGGCGCTGGGGTCCGATCCGCTCGGCCTCGCCTTCGTGCTCGCGGCGGCGGTCAGCTGGGGCGTCGGCACGGTGCTCATCAAGCGCCGCACCTGGTCCGCCGGCGTCAACGCGCTGGCCGGCTGGCAGCTCGTGATGGCCGCGCTGCCGATCGGCATCGTCGCGCTCGCCACCGAGCGCTTCGCGCTGCACGAGGTCAGCGGCACGGCGCTTCTGTGCGGCGCCTACATCCTCTTCATGGGCGTCATCGTCGGCTATGCGGTCTGGTTCAAGGTGGTGAGCCTCTTCCCCGCCACGATCGCGTCGATCGGCGCGCTGGTCACGCCGGTGATCGGCATGGGCAGCAGCGCGCTGCTGCTCGGCGAGCCGATCGGCTGGCGCGAGATCGTCGCGCTCGCGCTGGTGCTTTCGGCGGTGGCGCTCGTCGTCTTCCGCCCCGCGCCGAAGCCGGCCGCGGCCTAGGCCCTAAGCCGCGACGTTGTCGATGAGGCGCACGGCGCCGAGGCGCGCGGCGGCGAGCACGCGGCCGGGGCGGTCGAGCGCCGCGAGCGGCGCCAGGGTCTCGGCATCGACGACGGCCAGATAGTCGACGCCGGCGAAACCCGCGGCCAGCAGCGCCGATCTGCCCGCATCGGTCTCGGCGGCGATGCTGCGCCCGGCCCGCGCGGCCGCGGCCAGCGCCGTGATCGTGCGGTGGAGCGCGGGCGCCACGCGCCGCTCCGCGGGCGTGAGGTAGACGTTGCGCGACGACATGGCGAGGCCGTCCGCCTCGCGCACGGTCGGGCAGCCCACGATTTCGCACGGTATGTCGAGATCGCGCACCATGCGCTTCACGCACCGGAGCTGCTGGTAGTCCTTCTCGCCGAAGAACGCCTTGTCGGCCATCGCCTGCAGCAGCAGTTTGGTCACCACCGTGGCGACGCCGGCGAAATGGCCGGGCCGCGCCTCGCCCTCCCAGCGGTCGGTGATGCCGGCGAGCGAGACCGTGGTGGCGAAGCCCTCGGGATACATCTCGCCGAGCGGCGGCGCGAACAGCAGGTCGCACCCGGCGGCGGAAAGCAGCGCGCGGTCCGCCTCCTCCTGGCGCGGATAGCGGGAGAAATCCTCGCGCGGGCCGAACTGCTTGGGATTCACGAAGATCGTCGCGATGGTGCGGCGGCAGGCCGCGCGCGCCGCCTCCACCAGCGAGATGTGTCCCCGGTGCAGCGCGCCCATCGTCGGGACGACGCCCACGGTCTCGCCGGCCCGCCGCCACGCCGACACGCAGGCACGCAGCTCGGCGACGCTGCGCGCGATCCTGGTCGTCTCCGCCATGGTCATGCCCGGGGCAGTTCGATGCGAAAATGGGCGCCGCCGGCCGCGCCGGCCGGGTCGGCGAGGCGCACGGTGCCATGATGCGCTTGCACCAGGTCGCGCACGATCGCAAGGCCCAATCCGGTGCCGCCCTTGCGGCCGGCGGCGAAGGGCTCGAACAGGCGCTGGCGCAGCTCCGGCGGAAAGCCGGGCCCGTCGTCGATCACGTCGATCGCGGCGCCGTCCGCCCCCGACGGCAGCGGCCGCGACGCGCGCACCGTCACGCTCTTGGCGCCGGCCTGGCAGGCGTTGCGGATCAGGTTGGTCGCGATGCGCTCGATCTCGCCGCGATCGGCCCGCATCGCGAAGGGCCGCGGCACTTCGTTCGCGAGCGTCACGGCCGGCGCCGCCGGCGCCAGCGCCTGGATCGTCTCGTCCACGAGCGCCGCCAGGTCGAACGTCGCGAGCTGAAGCACGTGCTCCTGGCCGCGCGCGTATTCGAGCGTCTGTGCGCAGAGATCCACCGCGCGGTCGATCGCGCGCACGAGGGTCGGCGCCACGCGGCGCACGCCGGGATCCGCGCTGTCGGCGATGCGGTCCGAGACGAGCTGCGCCGAGGACAGCGCGTTGCGCAGGTCGTGGTTGATCTTGGTCACCGCCGTGCCGAGCGCGGCCAGGTGTTCGCGCTGGCGCAGCGCCGCGCGCAGCCCAAGCTGCATGTCGCGCAGCTCGCGCTCGGCGAAGCCGAGCTCGTCGCCGCGTCCCGAAGGGCGCATGAGGCGCGCCGTATCCTCGGGCGCATCGCGGAACTTCGCCATGCTCTCGGTCATGCGCCGGAGCGGACGAACCATCAGCCAGTGCAGCGAGAGGAACACGAGGCAGGCCGCGAAGATCGATATGATCACCGAGAGCACGAGGATGCGCCCGGAATAGGAGATCATGTCCTTTTGCAGCGGCCCTTCGCGCAGGAACGCCTCCAGCAGCACGCGCCCGTCCTGCGGCGACTGTTCGACGACGCGCACCGGCCCCGCCTTGGGCGCCGCCAGGGTCCGGAAGGCGTCCCAGATCAGGCTGAGGAAGGTCGCCGCGCGCAGGTCGTAGGTGGCGTCGATGTTCTCGGGCACCTCGCCGAGCGCCACGCGGCGCGGCTGGCCGTCCTGGAAGCGGATCACCGCGAGCACGCGCGCATGGCCGAGCAGCTTGTCGACGAGCTCGGGGCTGATTCCGGTGCGGGCCTCGGTGGCCGCGTCGATCGCGAGCGTGGCCAGATGCGCGTCGGCCACCGTGTCGCGCAGCGATTGCAGCCGGTAGCGCGCGATCGACGGCACGTAGATAAAGATCTCGGCCAGCATCACGAACGCGATCGTCCACAGCAGCAGCCGCGTCGTCAGGCTGCGGCGGATCGAGGGCGGGCGGGGGGCGGGCGGCGGCATCCGGATTCCTCAGGCCGGGCAGTATATAGGCGCGGCGGCCGGGCGCGTCACTCGCGGGCGCCGCCGGCACGCGCCGCCTTGCGCGCCTGCAGGCGCCGCACCGCCACCGGCAGCAGCGAGAGCAGGGCGAGGCCGAGGATCGGCACGAGGACGTTCCATTGAAACACGATCGTGAGATCGGGCGTCTCGCCGCGGTCGAGCAGCGCGCCTAGTCCGCTGCCCACGCTCGCGAACACGAAACTGCCGGGAACGATCCCGATCAGCGTCGCCAGCACGTAGGTGCGCAGCGAGACGCCGCAGAACGCGGGCACGAGGTTGACGAGCCAGAACGGAAAAATCGGCACCAGCCGCAGCACGAGCAGATAGCTGAAGGCGTCGCGGCGGAAGCCCTCTTCCATGCGCCTCAGCGCGCCGCCCGTCCGCGCGCGCAAGGCATCGCCGAGCGCGGTGCGCGCGGCCAGGAACACGGCCGCCGCCCCCAGCGTGGCGCCGGCCACCGCCGCCGCGGCACCCAGCCACAGGCCGAACAGGTAGCCCCCGACGATCGTGGCGAGCGCCCCGCCCGGAATCGAGAAGGCGGCCATCGCGGCGTAACCGGCCACATAGGCGAGCGCGGCCAGGAGGCCCCAATCCCTCACCCAGTCCAGCAGCATGCCGCGATGCGCGCGGATCGTCTCGAACGAGACGTGACGGTGCCAGCCGAGCGCGAAGAAGGCCGCGAGGCCGGCGCAGAGCACCGCGAGCGGCAGAACCCTCAGCCACGGCGGCTTCGGCCGCGGCGCGGGCGCGGTATGGCGCGAGGGCGCATGGTCGGCGCACATGGCGTCTGTCGATCTCCGATCCCCGCGATGCCCGCGCACGCTAGCACGTCGGACGGGCGGGGCAGGAATTGCGCTTCGCCCGCGGACCTTCACGCTCGCGTGACGCTGCCCCACCCGGTCCGGGGCGGAGGCCGCCGCGCGGCCAAGGGCTTAACCCTTGGCGCGGCGTCGTTTTGGCGGCTTAGGCCGCATTGACTTGGCGGAAGCGGCCCCCGTATAGAGGCGCCGCCTAGCGCGTTATCCCACGAAACCGGAACGCCCATCACCGCGTAGCGGTGACGCGTTGCGGCTGTTTTCGTTGTGGGCGCGGGTCCTGTTTCCCCGCCATTCGGAGTGTCCCCGTGCCGAAACGTACCTATCAACCCAGCAAGCTAGTCCGCAAGCGCCGCCACGGCTTCCGCGCCCGCATGGCAACGAAGGGCGGCCAGAAGGTGCTCTCGCGCCGCCGCGCCAAGGGCCGCAAGCGGCTGACCGTCTAGCGATGGCCGGCGCCCGGCGGGCGCTCGCCACCCTCGCCAAGCGCGCGGACTTCCTGCGCGTCGCGGGCCGGGGTGCGAAGTGGGCGACGGCCGGGCTCGTGTTGCAGGCCTGTCCCCGGAGCGCCGAGCGCGCGCCGGGCGCGGGCCAGTCCGGAGCGAATGTGAGCGAAGCGCAAGCGATCCGCGTCGGCTACACGGCGAGCAAGAAGGTGGGCGGCGCCGTCGTCCGCAACCGCGCGCGCCGGCGGCTGCGCGCGCTCGCCTGCGAGGTGCTCGCCGCCGAGGCGGCGCCCGGCCACGACTATGTCCTGATCGCGCGCGCGGAAACCGCGACGCGCGACTACGCGGCGCTGCGCAACGACATGCGCTTCGCGCTGAAGCGCCTGCGCCTGCTGCAGAAGCAGGCCGAAGGGCAGAAGCAGACCGAAGGGCCGCGACCGTGAGCCCGCTGGCGCACCTGTTCCGCGGCTTCGTGCGCGCCTATCAGTTCGTGCTGTCGCCGCTGCTGGGGCGGCAATGCCGCTTCCTGCCCACCTGCTCGCACTACGCGATGGAAGCGCTCGAGCGCCACGGCGCCCTGAAGGGCGGCTGGCTCGCGTTGCGCCGCATTCTGCGTTGCCATCCTTTTGCCGCGGCGGGCTACGACCCTGTGCCTCCCGCAGGCCCTGTGCCCGCCACGGGCCCCGTTCCCCCCGCAGGACCCACCCCGCCCGCCGCGCCGGCCGGGCACCGCCGCTTGCCTTAGCGAGAGACCATGGGCGACCAGAAGAACCTGATCCTCGCCATCGTGCTGTCGGTCGCGATCATCCTCGCGTTCCAGCTCGTGATCGCGCCGCCGCAGCGGCCGGCCGCGCCGCAGGCGACGACGCAGCCCGCCGGCCCCGCGACTCCGGGAACGCCGGGAACGCCCGGCGCCGCGCCGCCCGCGGCCTCGCCGCCGGGAACGCCGCCGGCGACGCCGGGCACCGTGCCGCCGGCCGCCCCGCCCAAGGCCGCCTCGCGCGAAGACATCCTGAAAGCCGCGCCGCGCGTGCCGATCGAAGGCAAGCGCGTCTCGGGCTCGATCTCGCTGAAAGGCGGCGTGCTCGACGACGTGACGCTGCGCGACTACCGCGAATCGGTGCGGAAGAACGCCGCCAACATCCACATCCTCAATCCGGCGGCCGCGGGCAAGGCGGGGAAGGCGTATTACGTCGTGTTCGGCTGGCAGCCCGTGGCGGGCGCCAAGCCGGTGACGCTGCCCGACGACAACACGCTCTGGCAGGCCGACGGCGGCCCGCTCGCTCCGGGCAAGCCGGTCACGCTCACCTGGACCAATCCGCAGGGCCTGAAATTCGTCCGCCGCTTCGAGATCGACAACGACTTCCTCGTCACGGTGCACGAATCCGTCGAAAACGGCGGCGGCGAGCCGGTGCAGCTCGCGCCCTATTCGCTCGCGAAGCTCGTCGGCGAGCCCAAGGGCCTCGGATTCTTCATCCTGCACGAAGGCCCGATCGCGGTGTTCCGCAAGACCGCCGATGACGGCGCGGTCATCAACGATCCGAGCTACGAGAACGTCCGCGACAAGGGCATCGACCAGACCAGCTACGGCGGCTGGCTCGGCTTCACCGATCACTACTGGCTCGTGGCGCTGATTCCGCAGCAGGACAAGAGCCAGCGCGTCGCCTACAGCTACGAGAAGCCGACCGACACCTACAACGCCTTCTATCTCGGCGAAATGCGCACGGTCGCGCCCGGCGGCAAGGCCGAGGCCACGCACCGCGTCTTCGCCGGGGCCAAGGAAGTCGATCTCCTGCGCCGCTACGGCGAGGAGCTCAAGGTCGAGAAGCTCGATTGGGCCATCGATTTCGGCTGGTTCTGGTTCTTCACCAAGCCGTTCCTGTTCGCGCTCAAGTGGATCTACGGCCTCGTCGGCAATTTCGGCATCGCGATCCTGATCCTCACGATCATCGTCAAGCTCGTGTTCTTCCCGCTCGCCAACAAGAGCTACAAGAGCATGAGCCAGATGAAGAAGCTCTCGCCCGAGATCCAGCGCCTGCGCGAGCGGTACGCGCAGGACAAGGCGACGCTGAACCAGGAGATGATGAAGCTCTACAAGAAGGAGCGCATCAATCCGGCCGCGGGCTGCCTGCCGATCCTGCTGCAGATTCCGGTGTTCTTCGCGCTCTACAAGGTTCTGTTCGTGGCGATCGAGATGCGCCACGCGCCGTTCTTCGGCTGGATCCAGGATCTGTCGGCCCCGGATCCCACGTCGATCCTCAACCTGTTCGGGCTGCTGCCGTGGCCCGCGCCGGATCCGTCGAGCATGCTGCACTTCATCAGCATCGGCATCTGGCCGCTCATCATGGGCGCCACGATGTGGCTGCAGCACAAGCTCAACCCGGCGCCGCCCGATCCGATCCAGGCCAAGGTGTTCGCCTGGATGCCGGTCATCTTCACGATCATGCTCGCCAGCTTCCCGGCCGGCCTCGTCATCTACTGGGCGTGGAACAACGTGCTCTCGATCGGCCAGCAATGGCTGATCATGAAGAGGTCGGGCGCCATCGGCGCGCCACCGCCGTCGACGGTGCCGCGCAACATCAAGGAACTCGAGGCGCGCAAGGCGGCGAAGGCCGCCGCGGCGAAGGACAAGGCGGGCGGCTGATCGGGCCGGCCGCCGCGCAAATCGACTCGCGACGCCTCCGCGCGAGCGCGGCCGCCGCGGCCCCGGCGGCGCGCGCGGCGCCGGCGTCGAGTCGGGCTCGCGCTTTCGCGGCAGCGGCAATGCTGGTTTGATGTCGAAGCAAGAGTCGGCCAATCGCGTGACATCGTCGCCCTTCACCCCGGATTCGCTCGAAGCGGGCCGCAGGCTGTTCGCGCAGGAGTGCCGTTTCGTCCTCGGCGTGGCGAAAGAGGCGCAGCTGCCGCCGCCCGGCCGGCCCGAGATCGCCTTTGCCGGGCGCTCGAACGTCGGCAAGTCGAGCCTTCTCAACGCCCTCGCCGGGCGCAAGGGTCTGGCGCGGGTATCGGGCACGCCGGGGGCCACGCGCCAGCTCAACTTCTTCGACCTCGCCGGCCGGGCCTATCTCGTCGATCTGCCCGGCTACGGCTTCGCGCGCGCCGGCAAGGGCGACATCGCGGAGTGGAACGCGCTGATCCGCGCCTATCTGCGCGGCCGCGCCAATCTCCGCAGGCTCTGCCTCCTCGTCGATTCGCGCCGCGGCATCGGCGATGCCGACCGCAAGATCATGGCGCTGCTCGACGAGGCCGCGCAGTCCTATCAGCTCGTCCTGACGAAAACCGACAAGCTCCCGGAGGCGGCGCTGGCCGCCGTGGTCGGCGCGCTCGAGGCCGAGACGGCGGGGCGCGGGGCCTGTCATCCCACGGTCATCGCGACCAGCGCGGAGACCGGCGCCGGCATTCCGGATCTCCGCGCCGCGCTCGCCGCCGTCGTTTTCGCGTAGCGGCCCGGCGAGTCCCCGCCGGCCGGCCGTGCCGCGCGCCCCGGAATTCCCCGGTGGCCCGTTCCGCGCATCGTGCGGTGGCGCGCGCGGCCGCGCTCGCTTATGGTCGGCACCGGGGGAGCAGACATGGCTGACGCCGTTCGCATCCGTGCGCGCACGCGCTTTCGCCGATCCGCGGCCATGAAGGCGACGGGCGACGTGGATCGCTATATCGCCGGCATTCCGGCGCCACGCCGGGCAAAGGCCGAGCGGCTGCGATCGCTCATCCGCAGGACGGCGCCCGCGGCCGCGGAATCGATGCGATATCGAATGCCGACCTACGATCTCGGCGGCAGCGTCGTCGCCTTCGCGAACCGGAAGCGCTACGTTTCGCTCTATTTCTGCAGCGAAGCGATGATCGCGCACGTCAAGGCAAGACACCCGGCGCTGAAATACGGCAGGGGCTGCATCAACTTCGCCGACAGGGATGCGCTGCCCGAGCGCGATATCATCCGTTCGCTCGCGATGGCGGCGGCGTTCAAGCAGGCGCGGCGCTAGGTATGGCGTTGCTCGAGGTCCGCGAACTCGACAAGGTGTTCCGCCGCGGCGCGCGCGCGGTGCAGGCGATCGACCGCTTCTCGCTGAGCGTGGAGGAGGGCGAGTTCGTCGCCATCGTCGGCCCGTCGGGCTGCGGCAAGAGCACGTTCCTGCACATTCTCGGCGGCTTCGAGCCCCACGACGGCGGCACGATGCTGTTGAACGGCGCGCCGGTGCGGGGGCCCGGGCCCGACCGCGGCATGCTGTTCCAGGAATTCGCGCTCTATCCGTGGCGCTCGGTGATCGGCAACGTCGCCTGGGGCCTCGAAGTGCAGGGCAAGCCCAAAGCCGAGCGCATCGCGGCCGCCGAGCGCTATTTGAAGCTCGTCGGCCTGTCGGCGTTCCGCGATGCCTATCCGGCGGAGCTGTCGGGCGGCATGAAGCAGCGCGTCGCGCTGGCGCGCGTGCTCGCCTTCGAGCCGCGCATCCTGCTGATGGACGAGCCGTTCGGCGCGCTCGACGCGCAGACGCGCGAGCTGATGCAGGAAGAGCTCAACGCGATCTGGCAGGAGACGCGCAACACGGTGCTGTTCGTGACGCACGACATCGACGAGGCGATCTACCTCGCCGACCGCGTCGTGGTGTTCACCGCGCGGCCGGGCCGCATCAAGGACGAGATCAGGATCGGCCTCGAGCGGCCGCGCCGGGCCGACGTGCGGAAATCCGCGGAGTACATGGCCTATCGCAACCGCGTGTGGGATTCGCTGCGCGCCGAAGTGCTGAAGGCGCGCGAGGAGTTCAAGTGAGCGCCGCCGCGCAGCGCCGCGCCGCCCCGCTGTCGCGCGCGCGCCGAACGGCGCTCGGCCTCGTGCTGCCGCTGGCCGCGCTGATCGCGTGGGAGCTTTCGGCGCGCATCGGCGAGGTGCCGAGCTATCTCGTCGCGCCGAGCGCGATCTTCGCCACGACGTGGGAGATGCTGGCGAGCGGCGAGCTGTGGCAGCATACGCGCGTGAGCCTGCTGCGCGCACTCGGCGGCTACGCGATCGGCGGCGCGTGCGGCATCGCGATGGGCCTGCTCGCCGGCATCGCGCGGCCGGTCGAGCGGTTCTACGACCCCGTCGTCTCGCTCACCTATCCGGTGCCGAAGATCGTCGTGCTGCCGATCCTGATCGCGTGGCTCGGCGCCGGCGACGCCTCGAAGATCGCCGTCATCACCGCCGCGGTCTTCTATCCCACCTTCATCAATTCGCTCTACGGCGCCAAGGGCGTGAACAGGCTCTATGTGTGGAGCGCGCGCAACATGGGGGCCGGGCCCCTGCGCGTGTTCGCCAAGGTGATTCTGCCGGCGGCGCTGCCGCAGGTCCTGGCCGGCCTGCGCATCGGCCTGGCGCTCGCCTTCATCGTCATGGTCGCGTGCGAAATGCAGAATTCGCGCAGCGGGCTCGGCCACCTGATCATCACCGCCGAGGACAGCCTGCGCTTCGATCTCATGTACGCCGCGATCGTCGCGATCGCGATCATCGGCTTCGCCGGCGACCGGCTGCTGCTGTGGCTGCGCCGCCGCGCGCTGGCGGGGCAGGCGATCGGGAAGGAGGGCGCCCATGGCTAGCGCCGTGCTGCGCGCCGTGGCGCGCTGGTATCCGGTTCCGCTCGTGCTCGCGGTCTGGGAGGTGCTCTCGCGCACCGGCGCGGTCTCGAAGCGGCTCATGCCGAGCCTCGTCGAGATCGCCGCGGCGGTGGGGGCGGCGATGGACAACGGCGATCTGCTGTTCCATGCCGGCATCTCGCTCGGCCGCGCGGCCGCCGGCTATGCGCTCGCGATCGTGGCCGGGGTGCTGCTCGGCGTGGCCATGGCACGCTCGCGCCTGTTCGATGCGCTGTTCGAGCCGCTGTTCAGCTTCGGCTATCCGGTGCCGAAGATCGCGCTCTATCCGGTGTTCATCTTCGCGTTCGGCCTCGGCTCGCTGTCGAAGGTGATGCTGATCTTCCTCGAGTGCCTCTATCCGATCACGGTGAACGCGTTCTACGGCATGCGCGGCGTCGATCGCGTGCACGTCTGGGCCGCGGAGAACATGGGCGCCACGCCGCGGCAGGTCTTCTGGCGCGTGCTGCTGCCGGGCGCCGCGCCTTCGATCTTCGCGGGCCTGCGCGTGGCGCTGCCGATCTCGCTCATCGTCGTGATCATCACCGAGATGATCGGGGAAAGCCGCGGCCTCGGCTATTACATCAGCTACGCCTCGGCCTCGTTCGAATACGCGACCGCCTTCGCCGGCGTGGCGGCCGTGGCGGTCATCGGCTTCACGCTCGACCGGCTGCTCGTCTGGCTGCGCAACCGCGTGATCTTCTGGGAGCGCGGCGCCGCGTTCATCGGCGCGGCCTGAGCGTCGAGGAATTGACCGGCACCCGAACACATCCGACAGTGTCCGAATGGGAATGGTCGTTAAAGCCAAGTGCACCTGCGGTCTTGACAAGGACATGCTGGTTGGCGCGGTGCGCGCGACCTTCAAGAAGCGGGCGGCGTTTCCGGCGCGCTGCGCCCGCTGCCGCGACCTCGTCGGCGTAAATGTGCTGGCCGATCCGCCAATGTGCGGAACCTGCGGCAGCGCTCAGGTGACGCCGCTCGCGGAGCCGATGCCCGAAGGCGCGTCCGAGGTCGCCAGCGGGAACATTCCCGAAAAGCGCAGTTGGTTGGGGAAGGTGACTCGAGCCGCGCGCACGCTGACACTCCACGACCGCGCCTATCTCTGCCCGCGCTGCGACAAGGCCGATTTGCGGTTCAGCGCGCTCAGGGCCGTGGATTGATGGATGTGGCGTGGGGCCGGGCGAGGTCATCGTACATCCGACAAGTCGGCGGCCCTGCAAGGGCATCATGCCGCGCGCCCCGGCACGGCGGTTGCAAAGGGCCGCGGCGCGTGCGTATGTTTCCGTAGATCGCAAGTGATAAGCGGTTGAAACAACAGGAAACGCCCTATGTCGCGTCCCGGCACTGCCGGGGCAGACGGGCGTTTCTTTTCCTTTGGAACGTGTAGGAGCACTCACCCCGTGACCCCGACTGGTCCCGTCGCGAGCCGCTATGGGCTCGACACCCTCGGCCTCAAGACCCGTGGCAAGGAATTCTGGAACCTCGTTCCGGCCGGCCTCTACGAAGAGGCGATCCGGCGCGGCGAGGGTTCCGTCGCCGAGGGCGGCCCGCTCGTGATGCTCACCGGCGAGCACACCGGCCGCTCGCCGAACGACAAGTTCATCGTGCGCGATGCCGCAACCGAGAGCCAGGTCGATTGGGGCAACGTCAATCGCCCGCTCAAGGCCGAGCATTTCGACCGCGTGCACGAAAAGGTCGTGCGCCATCTCTCCGAGCGCGACCTGTTCGTGGCCGATTGCTACGGCGGCGCGGACCCGACCTACCGGCTGCGCGTTCGCGTCGTCACCGAGCACGCCTGGCATGCGCTGTTCGCGCGCACCATGTTCATCCGCGTGCCGTTCGCCGAGCAGGCCGACTTCCAGCCCGATTTCACGATCCTGCACGCGCCGACGCTGACGACCAATCCGGAAACCGACGGCACGCGCACCGGCACGTTCATCCTGGTGAACTTCGCCAAGCGCCTGGTTCTGATCGGCGGCACGTCCTATGCCGGCGAGATCAAGAAATCGGTGTTCTCGATCCTGAACTACCTGCTGCCCCCCAAAGGCGTGCTGCCGATGCACTGCTCGGCGAACATCGGCAAGCAGGGCGATACGGCGATCTTCTTCGGCCTGTCCGGCACCGGCAAGACGACGCTCTCGGCCGACAGCTCGCGCACGCTGATCGGCGACGACGAGCACGGCTGGGCCGACAACGGCATCTTCAATTTCGAGGGCGGCTGCTACGCGAAGGTCATCAAGCTTTCGCCGGAAGCCGAGCCCGAGATCTACGCGACGACGCGCATGTTCGGCACCGTGCTCGAGAACACGGTGCTCGATCACGCGACGCGGCGCCTCAATCTCGACGACGCGCTCTACACCGAGAACACGCGCGCCTGCTATCCGGTCGACTACATCCCGAACATGGCGCTCGACGGCCGCGGCGGCCATCCGCAGAACGTCATCATGCTCACGGCGGACGCGTTCGGCGTCCTGCCGCCGGTGTCGCAGCTCACCGCGGAGCAGGCGATGTATCACTTCCTCTCGGGCTACACGGCGCGCGTCGCCGGCACCGAGAAGGGGGTGAAGGAGCCGCAGGCGACGTTCTCGGCCTGCTTCGGCGGCCCGTTCATGGCGCGGCATCCCTCGGTCTACGCGAAGCTGCTCGGCGAGAAGATCGCGCGCCACGGTTCCAAGTGCTGGCTCGTCAACACCGGCTGGTCGGGCGGCGGCTTCGGCGTCGGCGAACGCATGAAGATCGCGCACACGCGGGCGATGATCCGCGCGATCCTCGAGGGCAAGCTCGCCTCGGCGCCGTTCGCGACGCATCCGAATTTCGGCGTGCGCATGCCCGAAGCGTGTCCCGACGTGCCGGCCGACGTGCTCAATCCCAAGAACACGTGGCGCGACAAGGCCGCCTACGACGCGGCGGCGCGCGAGGTGGCCAAGCGCTTCGAGACGAATTTCGCGAAGTTCGAGCCGTTCGTGGACGGCAAGATCAAGGCCGCCGCGATCCGCGCCGCGGCTTAGGCGGCGGCGAGTCGCGTCACCGCGCGCAGGCGAAGAGCGCGCGCAGCGACGCTGCCGCGCGCGCCGGACACGGCGCGTCGCCGGATGGCGAAAGCGGCGCCGCGGCGTAATTGTCCGCCCGCGGCCGCTCGGCGCGCGGCCCGCCCTGCGGCGCCAGCCCGGCCGGCGGCCCGCTCGTATCGGCGCGCGGCCGGCTGAAGATGGTCGAAAGGCTCGTGTCGGGCTGCTGCCGCGGGCGCGCGGCATGGCGCGGCGGCGCGGTCCGCCGCTGCGCGGTTTGGCGCGGCGCGGCGGCGCGCCGCGGCTGCGCCACGGTCTTCGGCGCGGGATCGGCCCGCTCGGCGGGCGCGCTGCGCGGCGGGGTGTCCGCATCGGCCGGTACGCCCATCCGCGTCCGCTCCATCGGCTTGGGATGCGTCACCGGCGGCGTCCGCGCGGCCGGCTCGGATTCGTCGGTCGGCGTGAGGTAGCTGCGCGGCTCGGCAGCGGGCTCGGGCGCGCCGGTTTGCGCCGCGGCCGGCCAGGCCGCGAGCGCGGTCGTCAATGTCAGGGCGGCAAGGAACCGGTTCATGGGAGCCTCCGGCTCCGGTCGCGATGAGTGGCCCGCTTGGATTACGCGGCGGCGGGCGCCATTGCCCCGCCGATCACAGAGTCGTGAACGCCCGGCGCCGCCCGCTACAGGCACCAGGCGAAGACGCCGGCCTTGACCAGCTCGTCATAGGCCGGCAGCACGAATTTGTGCCAGACCGTGCCGCCCGCGGCCAAGACCGGCTCGGCCAGCAACGCACCCGCCGCGAGGCCGATGAGTGCGGCGCCGGCTTCGAACAGGCGGCGGGGCGGGCGAAGGCTCATGGATCCAATATAGGCCGCGGCCCGCCGGTCTGCCAGCGTCCGGCGGGTGCCGGCATGCCTAGCGCCCGTGGCGGCGGCGCGCGTTGACTTGAGTCATGGCCGCACCGCGGCGGCGGAGGCACCAAAATCCGCGCGCGTTTTTCCCGCAAGGCAGAGGGCAGCCGCATGGGCCTCGACACATTCTCCCGGCGATTCGCGGAGCCGTTCCATGGAAGCTGATCCGGTCGCCTGGTTCGAAGACCTTGCCCGGCACGACGTGCCATCGGTCGGCGGCAAGAATGCGTCGCTCGGGGAGCTGGTGCGGAACCTCGCCGCCCAGGGCGTCGCCGTGCCGCCGGGTTTCGCCACGCGCGCCGATGCCTATTGGGCCTTCGTCGAGAAAAACGGGCTGCGCCAGGTGGTCGAAGGCGAGCTGCGCGCGCTCGCGGCCGGCAGCGCCACGCTCGCCGAGGCGGGCCAGGCGATCCGG
>JAEULD010000043.1 GCA_016792765.1 Candidatus Odyssella sp. | reverse complement strand
CGGCCACCACTTCGGCCATGGCCGCCTCTGCTACATGCCGTTCTTCAAGCTCGTCCAGTGGTTCGGCTACTGGCAGGCGAAGCGCATCAAGGCGCGCTGCTTCGGCCACTACTACTACGGTTACAACAACTACTAATCGCGCTGCCGTGCGATGCGAGCGGCCCGGGGCCACGCCCCGGGCCGCTTTCGCTTTCTTGGCGCCGGCGCGGACGCGTTCGGCGTGCAAACGGAAAGGGCCCGGCTCGCGCCGGGCCCTTTCTCGTCTTCCGTTCGCGGACGGCCTACAGCCGCACGTACTCGTAATCCACCGCGAGGTTGCTGACGCCGCGGTCGGGCGGGGCAATCCAGCCGGCCACCTTGCTTGGTTCAGTCGCCTGCCGCATCAGGCTATTCACGAGGCGCGGCAGCCAAGTGCTTCGATCTCATCGGCCGCATCGGCGATCAGCCGACGATCGCTTCGATGTCGCGCGCGCGGTGCAGCACGCGCACGATATCGATGGCCGCTTCACCGCGCCTATAGAACACTACATGGCGGCCGACGACGAAGCTGTGCAATCCGGGCCGGATGTCGGCGCGATTTCGGCCGGCGCCGGGAAAGCGCGCGAAGAACCGGCAACGATCCTCGATGCGCTCGAGCATGGCGGCCGCGGCGGCCGGATTGTGCTCGGCAATATAGTCGCGTATCTCCGCCAGGTCGGCGAGCGCCGCCGGCAGCAGGCGAAACCGCGACATTGCGGTCAGCGTCGGGGTCGGTTCTCGCGAAGGGACCTGAAAGCCTCGTCTCCGTCGATCGGATCGCCGCTTGCGAGCCCGGCATCGATGTCGCGCCTGAGAGCCGCAAGCCGCTGCTCATAGCTCTGGTCGCGCGCGTCGAGAAGTTCCAGCGCCGCCGTGACCACGTCGGCCGCGGACGCATAGTCGCCCGACGCAACCTTGCGCCGCAGTATCTCCTGCGCCTCTTGCGTCAGCGACACCTTCATAGCAACGCCTCGCTTGCCAAAGCCTGCATTGTCTCCCGATGACGGCCGGTCGTCCAGGCGCTCCGCTACAGCCGCACGTACTCGTAATCCACGGCGAGGTTGTTGATGCCTCGGTCGGGCGGGGCGACCCAGCCGGCCATCTTGCCGGGCGCGATCACCTGCCGCATCAGGCTCTTCACGTAGGCGCGGTCGTCGGGCGAGGGGATCCACTCGTATTTCCGCGCCTCCCACACATGCGCCTCGACCGGCTTGCCCTCGGGCGTGAAGTGATGGCCGGCATAGACGCCGACCGTGCGGCGGAAGCGCTCCGACGGCAGCTTCATCTCGAAATCGACGCCGGCCTTCCGGATGAGGCGGTTCCAGCGCTGCACGCCGATGTCGCAATCCTTCACATAGGCGCGGCGGGCCACGACGTTCATCGCGTTGCGCAGCGGGATCGACACCGGCTTGATCGTGCCGTCCTCGAGCACTTCCTCGATCTCGTAGGTCGCGTCCTTGGCGATATGGTCCGCGTAATTGTCCTCGTCCGGGCGGCCTTTCAAGCCGTTCGCGAAATAGTTGGCGGCATTGGTCGAGGTGTCGGAGCCGAACAGGTCCTGCGCCGAGGAGAACCAGAAATTGATGTACTTCTGGATCAGCGGCAGGTCGACCGCGCCGGCGCGGCGAATCGCGGCGGGATCGTCGCTCTTGATCTCCTCCATCACCTCGAGCGCGCGCTTGATCACGCGGCCGAGGCCCGTCTCGCCCACGAACATGTGGTGCGCTTCCTCGGTGAGCATGAAGCGGCAGGTGCGCGAGAGCGGATCGAAGCCCGATTCGGCCAGCATCTTGAGCTGATACTTGCCGTCGCGGTCGGTGAAGTAGGTGAAGCAGTAGAACGACATCCAGTCGTCGATCGGCTCGTTGAAGGTCGAGAGGATGCGCGGCTTGTTGCGGTCGCCCGAATGCCGCTCGAGCAGCTCCTCGGCCTCCTCGCGGCCGTCGCGGCCGAAATAGGCGTGGAGCAGATACACCATTGCCCAGAGATGGCGGCCCTCCTCGACGTTCACCTGGAACAGGTTGCGGAGGTCGTAGAGCGAGGGGCAGTTCTGGCCGAGCAGGCGCTGCTGCTCCACCGAAGCGGGCTCGGTATCGCCCTGGGTGACGATGAGGCGGCGCAGGTCGGAGCGGAACTCGCCCGGCACCTGCTGCCACGCCGGCTCGCCGAAATGGTCGCCGAAGCCGATCTTGCGGTCCGGCACCTGGTCGGCGAGGAAGATGCCCCAGCGATAGTCGGGCATCTTGGTCATGCCGTAGGTGGCCCAGCCCTTGGCGTCGACCGAGGTCGCGGTGCGCAGATAGACGTCCTTCTGCTGGAAGCCCTCGGGCCCCATCTCCTTCCACCAGTCGAGGAAGTGCGGCTGCCACTTCTCGAGCGCGCGCTGGAGCTGCTTGTCGTCGGAGAGATGGACGTTGTTGGGGATCTTCTGCGTATAGTCGATGGCCATGACACGGTTCCCTTGATGTCGGGCCTCTCCCGCGTAGGGGCGCGCTGCGCGCGCCCTCTCGCCGCGTTCGAGGCGTTACTTGCGTGAGCAGGGCGCGCGCAGCGCGCCCCTACGCGGTCACACCCGTTCCCAGTTGAACGAAGGCTTGGTGCCGCTGCCGTAGAGCTTCAGGGCGCCCTGCTCGCCGACGGCGTTGGGGCGGATGAAGATCCAGTTCTGCCAGGCGGTGAGGCGGCCGAAGACCTTGGTCTCCATCGTCTCCTCGCCGCCGAAGCGGAGGCTGGCCTCCATGCCGGTGAGCGCGTCGGGCGAGAGGCTCGCGCGCTCCTCGATCGCGATGCGCACTTCGTCGTCCCAGTCGAGCTCGTCGGGCGTGAAGGTGACGAGGCCGATCTCCTTCGCGGCCTTGGCGTCGAGCGCGTCGCCGATGCGGCCCTTGGCCTTGTCGAGCGCCGCCTCGTCGCCCTGGAAATGCGCGGCGATGCGCGAGACGCCGTTGTTCATCGCGAACAGGCCGAAATTGGTCTCGTCGAGCACGATCTTCGGCGTGTTCGCCGCGTCCTCGGTGTCGTCGAGCATGTAGGAGCGGTCGGCCGCGAGGAACAGCTCGGCGAGCGGGCCCGCGAAGCACGAGCCCTTGCCGATGATCGCGAACAGGCTGCGCGACGAGACGTCGAGGCGCTGCAGGGTGCGGCGCAGGAAGTTCGTCGTCTCGCGCACGAACCAGTCGCCGCGGTGCCGGATCAGCACGTCGCCCAGCGCGAGCGCCTTCCTTGCGTCGCCCGCGGTCTCGAGCAGGATCGTGCCGACGGCGGGGTTGTTGACGCGGAGCATCAGGATCGCGTCGTCGAGCTCGCGCGTCATCTTGAGCGCATACCACGCGGCGCCCTTGGCGGCGATCGCGGCGGGCTCGGCGGGCTCGTCGCCGGCCGGCGCCTTGACGGTGATCGTCGCGGTGCGCCCGGCCGAGTCGAGCGTCACGTCCACGTACTCGTAGTGATAGCCGGTGTCGTCCATCTTGCGGTCGAGCGGCGGCAGCTTCACGCCCTTGGCGCCGGACGGGCGGTCCGACGTCTTCGCGAGCGCCTCGGCGCGGCGCTTGACGAGCGCGTCGAACTCGGCCGGCGGCGCGTGGCCGTCGATGAGCTTCCAGTCCTTGGCGCGCTCGGCGCGCACGCCCTCCGAGGTGGTGCAGAACACGTCGGCGAGATCGCGGCGCACCTTCCTCTTGTCGGTGACGCGCGTGAGGCCGCCGGTGCCGGGCAGCACGCCGAGCAGCGGCACTTCGGGCAGGCTCACGGTCGACGAGCGGTCGTTGACCATCAGGATCTCGTCGCAGGCGAGCGCCATCTCGTAGCCGCCGCCGGCGCAGGCGCCGTTCACGGCCGCGATCGAGCGGACGCCGGAGTTGCGGCTCATGTCCTCGAGGCCGTTCCGCGTCTCGTTCGTGAACTTGCAGAAGTTCACCTTCCAGCCATGCGTCGAGGAGGCGAGCATGTTGATGTTGGCGCCGGCGCAGAACACGCGCTCCTTGGCGCTGGTCAGCACGATCACGCGCACCTCGGGATGCTCGAAGCGGATGCGCTGCAGGATGTCGTGCAGCTCGATGTCGACGCCGAGATCGTACGAGTTGAGCTTCAGGCGATAGCCGGGGCGGAGGCCGCCATCTTCCCGGACGTCGAGGGCGATGCGGGCGGTCGCACCCTCATAGGCCACCTTCCAGTGCTTGTACTGCTCCGGATCGCGTTCGAACGTCAGGATATTGTCGAGCATCGTGTCCTCCTCGGCTGATATGCAATATAATGCATTCTTTTTTCTTGGCAAGCATTATTTTGCGTGTTCGCTAACAAGTTGAAGCAGCTGCGAAAAGCTGCGCTCGGCGGATTGGGCGGCGGTGTCGAGGCTCGCATCGGCGCGCGCATAGAGCGCCTCGCGCTCGAGCAGGATCTGGCGCAGATCCTCCATCGCCTCGGCGTTTCCTTCCATCGGCCGCATGTCGCCCTGGGCGACGACGCGCGCCATGTGTTCCTCGGGCGCGGCCTTGATCCACACCGTGTAGCACGACGACAGCAGCAGCTCGTAGGTTCCCGCCTCGGAGACGATGCTGCCGCCGGTGGCCAGGACGAAGCGCGCGTGCCGCTCGAGCACGCGTTCCAGCGCGCGCTTCTCGTAGCGGCGATAGCCGGCCTGGCCCGAGAGGTCGAAGATCTGGTCGAGGCTCATGCCGGCGGCGGCCTGGATCTCGTCGGCCATCTCGACGAAGGGCCGCCCGAGCGATGCGGCGAGCATCTTGCCGAGCGTGCTTTTTCCGGCGCCGCGCAGGCCGATCAGCGCGATGCGGTCGTGCCGGTCCGCGCCGCGGTCGAGCCCGAACTGCTTGGTCAGCAGCCGCGCCGCTTCGGCGAGCTGCTCCGGCTCGAGCCGCTCGAGGCGCTGCACGAGCAGCGTCAGCTCGATCGGGCGCTCGGCGCCCTCGCGCACGAGCTCGCCGAGCGGCAGGCCCATCGCCTCGGCCACCTGGCGCAGCAGGCCGATCGAGATGTTGCCCTGGCCCGCCTCGAGCTGCGCGAGATAGCGTTCGGAGACGCCCGAATCGCGCGCGAGGATTTTCCGCGTCATGCCGCGGCGAACCCGCGCCGCCCGCACGCGCTCGCCGAGCACGGCGAGGTAGCCGGCGTGATACTCGGCCGCGCAGGGCGCTCCGTCGCGCCGCCGCCCGCGTTTGGCGGCCGGCAGCGGCGTGGTCAGGATCGGCGTTTCGGTCATGGTGCGGCACCCGAACGGGACTGCATCGCTGCAAGCATGATATGCAATATAATGCTTGTCAGCAAGAACAATGTGCACTATCTTTTTCGCGCGCTGCGGATAAGGCCGCGGCGGCCGTCAGGCCCATCCCGCGCCACGGCGCGGCGAAACTTTCCTAGGACGGCCCCGGCCCGCCGGGGTATCAGAGGCCTTCCCCGAGGGACGGGCCTGCACTCGAACGGAACGGAGGACGCGTTGGCCGAGAAGCTCACCATCCTGGTCGGCACGATGACCGGCACGGCCGAAATGGTCGCCGAGGAAATGAGCGACGCGCTCGCCGAGGCCGGGTTCGAGCCGGTGACGAAGCCGATGGACGGGCTCGACGCGTCGTGCCTCGCCGCGCCGGGCCTCTATCTCGTCTGCTCGTCCACCTACGGGCAGGGCGACGTGCCCGACAACGCGATGGGCCTCTACAACGATCTCGTCGCCCGTAAGCCCGATCTTTCGGGCGTCCGCTACGGCGTGTTCTCGCTCGGCGACCGCACCTATGCCGAGACGTTCAATTTCGGCGGCAAGAAGTTCGACGCGATCCTCGAGCAATGCGGCGCGCGCCGCATCGGCGCGGTGTTCACCCACGACGCCAGCGCCGGCACCGTGCCGGAAGACGAGGGCGTGAAATGGGTGAAGGCGTGGGCCAAGCTCTGCCAGGGCGCCCAGGCCGAGGCGGCGTAGCGCCGGGCCGGCCGGGGGCGAACGCTAGCCCAAGTCTTCCGCCTCGCGCGAATCGGCGAGGCCGTCGAAATGCTCCGCCAGGTGCAGGTACACGCTGTTGTCGCCGCCGCACACTTCGGCCCAATC
>JAEULD010000376.1 GCA_016792765.1 Candidatus Odyssella sp. | reverse complement strand
ACGGCCACGTAGGGCTCGTGGCTGTATTGCTCGAAGAACATCCATTGCAGCGTCTGCGCGCGCGCACGGCGGTCGGCCGGCGCCAGCGCCGAGCCCTCGGCGAGATACCAGAGGATCGCGCCGGACTCGGCGAGATAGGCGCCGTCTTCGAGGCGCAGGGTCGGGATGCGGCCGTTCGGATTCTTCGCGAGGAAAGCGGGCGTGCGCGTCGCGCCCTTCGTGATGTCGAGCGCCACGTACTCGAACGGCATGCCGAGCTGCGTCAGCACGAGACGCACCTTGTAGCCGTTGCCCGAGATCGGATCGTCGTAGAGGCGCAGCATGGCGCTCACTCCGCGGCGGCGGCCGGAAGATCGGCCGCCTTCAGCTGGATATAACGGTCGATGCTGGCGGCGGCGTCGCGGCCGTCCTTGATCGCCCAGACCACGAGCGACGCGCCGCGCACGATGTCGCCGGCCGCGAACACGCCGTCCAAATTCGACATCAGTGTGCGGTGATCGACTTTCACGGTGCCCCAGTCCGTCACGGCCAATTCCGGCGCTTTGAACAAGACAGGCAGCGGCTCGGGATCGAAGCCCAGCGCCTTGATCACGAGATCGGCCGGCAGGCGGAACGCCGAATTCTCCACCTTCGCCGGCGCGCCGCGCCCGGTCGCGTCGCGCGCGCCGAGCCGCATGCGATGCGCGATCGCGGTGGCGACGTTGCCGGCCGCGCCCTTGGCAGCGGCCCCATCGAACGCCTCGGGCGCGGAGAGCCAGAGGAACTCCACGCCCTCCTCTTCGGCGTGCGTCACCTCGCGCATCGAGCCCGGCATGTTCTCGCGGTCGCGGCGATAGAGGCACTTCACCGATTTGGCGCCCTGGCGCACCGCCGTGCGGACGCAGTCCATCGCCGTGTCGCCGCCGCCGATGACGACGACGTTCTTGCCCGCGGCGTCGAGCTGGCCGCTGTCGAACGCCGGCACCGCATCGCCGAGGCCCTTCCGGTTGCTCGCGGTGAGGTACGTCATCGCCTGCACGATGCCGCCGAGCCCCGAGCCCGGCGCCTGCAGGTCGCGCGCCTTGTAGACGCCGGTCGCGATCAGCACCGCGTCGTGCCGGCGGCGCAGCTCGGCGAGCGTCACCTCGCGGCCCACCTCGACGTTGAGGTGGAACGCGATGCCGCCCTCGGCGAGCCATTGCGTGCGCCGTTCGACGACCGGCTTCTCGAGCTTGAAGTTCGGAATGCCGTAGATCAGCAGCCCGCCGGCGCGATCGTGGCGGTCGTAGACGTGGACGCGATAGCCCTTGCGGCGCAGCTGCTCGGCCGCGGCGAGCCCCGCGGGGCCCGCGCCGACGATGCCGACCGATTGCGCGCGCTCGAGCGCGGGGCGGATCGGCTTCACCCAGCCCTTCTCCCAGGCCGTGTCGGTGATGAACTTCTCGATCGAGCCGATCGTCACCGTGCCGTGGCCGGCGCTCTCGATCACGCAATTGCCTTCGCACAGCCGGTCCTGCGGGCAGATGCGGCCGCACACCTCGGGCATGGAATTGGTCGCCGACGACAGCTCGTACGCCTCCTCGAGCCGCCCCGCGGCCGTCAGCATCAGCCAATCGGGAATGTCGTTCGAGAGCGGGCAGTGGATCTGGCAGAACGGGACGCCGCATTGAGAGCAGCGCGCCGCCTGTTCGGACGCCTTCTCGGGACGGTACTCGGCATAGATCTCGGCGAAGTCGCGCCGGCGCGCCTCGGCCGGGCGCTTCTCGGGCGTGCCCTGCGCGACGGAGACGAATCGCAGCATCTTTGCGGCCACGGCGGCGGTTCCTCGGGTTCGGCGGATGAAAGGCGGCTCAGGGTCGCGAAACCCAGCCGAACCGGGCATCTAGCGCAGCCGGTCGGGCAACGCCACAAGATTCTTCAAAATAGGGCATAAAACTTGCCATTATATATTCTAGGATCAATGTTTAGGCAGCGCACTCGCCCGGACTTTACGATGTCACAAGAAAATTAGTACCAAAACATACATATTATGAATTCGTGGCGCTTTTCATGGGCATAGGTATAGTTTACAGCCGCAGGGGAGCGTCCGTTCTTGCCGCTATACCAAGTCGCCGTCCTGGCCATCGTCCAGGGCTTGTTCGAGTTCTTGCCCGCGAGCGCCTGGGCGCACTTGGTGATGGTGCCGCCGGTGCTCGGCTGGGCCAACGATTATGGCGTGCAGGTCGAGCTGGCAGTGCAGGCCGGCACGCTCCTGGCGGTCATGGCCTATTTCTGGCGCGAGATGGGGCGCCTCGCGCGCGGCGGGGGCCTGTTGTTGCGGTTGCGCGTGACGCGCGACGGCCGCTTGCTGCTGCTGCTCCTTCTCGCCACGCTGCCGGCCGCGGCGGCCGCGTTCGCGCTGCGCGACCATGCCGCCACGCTGCGCGAGCACTACGTCCTGATCGCCGCGGCGACGATCGGCTTCGGCCTGCTGCTCTACGCGGCCGACGCCGCGTTCCTGCAGGTGCGGCGCATCGAGCATCTCGGCCCGGCCAATGCGCTGATCTTCGGGCTCGCGCAGATCGCCGCGCTTCTGCCGGGCGCGAGCCGCGCCGGCGTGACCATGACGGCCGGGCGCTTTCTCGGCTTCGAGCGGCGGCAGGCGGCGCGTTTCGCGCTGCTGATGGGGGTTCCGGTGGGGATCGGCCAAGTCGCGCTGCTCGCGCGCGACTGGCTCGCGGGCCGCGCCTCGACCGGCTTCGAGGGCGCGGCGCTCCTCGCCGGCGCGCTCGCTTTCCTGGCGTCGCTCGCCGCGCTCGCGTTCCTGATGGCGTGGCTGAAGCGCGGCGGCTTCGGCATTTTCGCGATCTATCGCGCGATCGCGGGCGCCGCCATGCTCTATTGGTATTTCGCGCTGCGCGCCGCCTGAATCGCCGCCAAGACCTAGGCGAACCGCGCGTTGCGCCAGCGCCCGGTGCGGCGGTAGCGGTCCATGTATGTGGGCAGGATCACTTCCAGCGTGGTCGGCGCGATGCCGAGATCGGCCAGCGTCTTCGCGCCGGTGCCCACGACGTTGTCGGCCACCGCGAGTTTCACCATGTCGCGCGTCAGCGGCTTCCCCGGCACCAGCGACGCGAGCGCCGCCAGGATCAGCGCGATCCGCTCGGGCACCGTGACGAGCACGCGCTTGCGCTCGACGGTCTGCAGCAGGAGCTCCATCAGCTCGCGATGGGTATAGACGGTCGGGCCGCCGAGCTCGTAGTCGCGGCCTGCCGCCGCCGGATCGTCGAGCGCCTTCATCGCCGCGTCGGCGACGTCGCCGACATAGACCGGCTGCACGCGCGCGGTGCCGCCGCCGAACAGCGGCAGCGCCCACGACAGCCGCGCCATCGCGGCGAAGGTCGTGAAGAAATGATCGCCCGGTCCGAACACCACGCTCGGCTTCAACAGCGTGGCGGCGGGAAACGCTTCTTTCACCGCGCGGTCGCCATGGCCGCGCGCGGCCACATAGGCGCTGTCCGAGTTCGGATCGCTGCCGATTCCGGAGATGTGGATCAGCCGCTTCGCGCCGGCGGCCGCGGCGAGCCGCGCCACGCGCTTGGCGCCCTGCACGTGCACGTCGGCGAAGCGGTCGCGTCCCGTCTGCACGCCGAGGCTCACCGCGTTGACGACGAGATCGACGCCGGCGACCGCGGCGGCCACGTCCTTCTCGCTGCGGATGTCGGCGCGCACCGGCGCGATCTGGCCCACCTGGCCCATCGGCTTCAGGAACAGCGCGGCCTCGGGGTCGCGGCCGGCCGCACGCACGACGATGCCGCGCTGCGCGAGCCGCTTCACGATGTGCCGCCCGATGAAGCCGGAGCCGCCGAAGATGGTCGCGCGCGCGATGGTCATGATGCCGGGCCGAAAGCTGCGGGAACGCGGCCCTTCCTAGCCCCGCCGGCCGGGCGCGGCAAGCGCGCCCGAGTCGCGGCCGAGTCGGGGCGCGGGCGCGGTTGACATCCCTCCGTCGCGCCTCTACCTACACGCCTCTCCGGGCGGCCTGCCGTCCGCTCGAGATCGGCGCCCAGGTGGCGGAATTGGTAGACGCGCTGGTTTCAGGTACCAGTGGCCGCAAGGCCGTGGAAGTTCGAGTCTTCTCCTGGGCACCATCGGCTTTCCACCGGGCGCGAGCCGCGGCGAAAGCCCCGATGCGGGAATTCCGTTGCTGCTGAAACGCGTCCATCTCCACCAGGGCGACCTGCCCGAAGGCCTCGATCTCGGCCCCGTCGTCGCCGTCGACAGCGAGACGATGGGCCTCAACCCCCATCGCGACCGCCTCTGCCTCGTGCAGCTCTCGAAGGGCGACGGCGTCTGCCACCTCGTCCAGATCGCGCGAAACGGCGGCCCGGCGCCGCGGCTGGCGGCGCTGCTGGCAAGCCCCAAGGTTCTGAAGCTCCTCCACTTCGCGCGCTTCGACGTGGCGATGTTCAGGCAGCATCTCGGCGTGCTGACGCGGCCGATCTACTGCACCAAGACCGCCTCGCGCCTGGTGCGGACGATGACCGACCGGCACGGCCTCAAGGACCTCGCGAAGGAGCTGCTCGGCGCCGACATCTCGAAGCAGCAGCAGACCTCGGACTGGGGCGCCGAGACGCTCACCGAGGAGCAGAAGACCTACGCCGCCAGCGACGTGCTGCATCTCCACGAGCTCAAGGAGAAGCTCGACGCGCTGCTGGTCCGCGAAGGGCGCATGGAGCTCGCGCGCGCCTGTTTCGAGTTCATTCCGCACCGCGCCGAACTCGATCTCGCCGGCTGGGCCGAGGACGATATTTTCGCCCATTAACCAAAGGGATAGGGTCTCGCGAAAGCACCCCCGGGCGGTCGCTTTGCCGCCACATTTGGTTATCAAAAGGTCTATACTCCGAGGCCGCGACGGGGGCATGCTTGGGGGAAGCCGGGCCGCCGTCGCGCCGTATTGAAGCTACGACAATCCGAGGGGCAGTATTGTCCGGAGCCGTCCACGCAAATCAGAGGCCGATGGCCGAGCCGGCGCGCGATCTCGATTCGGCGCGGCGGGTATTCCGGCTCGAGGCCGAGGGCATCCAGGCCCTGGCGCGCGCGCTCGAAGGGCCGCTCGGCCAGGCGCTGACGCGCGCGGTCGATCTCGTCCGCGCCGCCACGGGCCGCGTCATCGTCAGCGGCATGGGCAAGAGCGGCCACGTCGCGCGCAAGATCGCGGCCACGATGGCCTCGGTCGGCACGCCGGCGCAGTTCGTCCACCCCGCCGAGGCCAGCCACGGCGATCTCGGCATGATCACGACGAACGACGCGGTGGTGGCGCTCTCGAATTCGGGCGAGACGGCGGAGCTGTCCGACCTCGTCGCCTATTGCAAGCGCTTCGGCATTCCGCTGATCGCGATGACCGCCGGGGTCGACAGCACGCTGGCCGATGCCGCCACCGTCACGCTGGCGCTGCCCGCGGCGCCCGAGGCCTGCCCGCTCGGCCTCGCGCCGACCACGTCGACGACGATGATGATCGCGCTCGGCGACGCGCTCGCGGTGGCGCTGCTCGAGCGCAACGGCTTCTCGGCCGAGAATTTCCAGGTGCTGCATCCGGGCGGCAAGCTGGGCAGGAAGCTGCTGCGCGTCGCCGACCTCATGCACACCGGCGACGAGATGCCGCTCGTCCGCCCCGACCAGCCGATGTCGGAAGTGCTGATCGAGATGACGGCCAAGCGCCACGGCCATTGCGGCGTCGTCGACGAGGCCGGCGCGCTGGTCGGCGTCGTCACCGACGGCGACCTCCGCCGCCAGATGTCGCCCGAGCTGCTCGGCCGCAGGGCCGCTTCGGTGATGACCGCCAATCCGCTCACGATCCGTCCGGACGCCTTCGCCGCCGAGGCGCTCGGCCTGCTCCAGGCGCGCAAGAAGAACGGCCTGTTCGTCGTGCGCGGCGGGCAGCCGGTCGGCTTCATCCATCTGCACGATCTGCTGAAGGCGGGAGTCGCTTAACCCATGGCCCCGGATTCCCGCATGGAACCCAGCTTCGCCGCGCCCGCGCCCGCGCCGGCCTACCGTCCGTCGCGCCGCACGCGCTTCGACCGCTACAGCCGCCTCGTCGGCCTGGCGAAGGTCGTGCTGCCCGGCACCGGCCTCGCGATCCTCGCCGTCGCGCTGCTGTGGCAGGACATCGTGCCGCAATCGCTCACCAAGCGGATCGCGCCCGCGATCGGCCTCGAGGCGCTGCGCCAGCACGAGATGAGCGCGCCGAAATTCGTCGGCTCGGACGACAAGAACCGCCCCTATCAGGTCGAGGCGAAGTCCGCGCGCCTCGCAAACGCGAAGTCCGACATCGTGATCCTCGAGCAGCCCAAGGCGAGCGTCACGCTCGACAGCGGCAATTGGGTGGCCGTCACCGCGCGCGACGGCGAATTCAACCAGAAGACCCGCATGATCTCGCTGGTCGGCGACGTGTACGTGTTCCACGACGCGAACTACACGTTCCGCACCGAGCGCGCGACCGTCGACACCGAGAAGAAGCGCGCCTGGGGCGACAAGCCCGTCGTCGCGACCGGGCCCAAGGGCACGATCGAGGCGAAGGGCTTCCGCATCGAAGACAAGGGCGCCACGATCGTCTTCACCGGGAAGACGAAGGTCGTCCTGCATCTCGACGATCAGGACATGAAAGACATGACCGGCGAGGGCAAGGGCGCCAAGACCGAGAAGGCCCCGGCCGCCGTCAAACCCGCGGAGTAGCGCCCATGATTCGCCGCATCCTCGCGCTGGCGCCCTTGGCGACGGCAGGCTGGCTCCTCGCGCAAGGCGCGGCGGCGCAGGGGCTTCCGATCCCCGGCTTCGGCAATACCGGCAGCGCGCTGCCGGTCGCGATCGAGGCCGATCAGGGCGTCGAGTGGCGGCAGAACGAGCAGGTCTACATCGCCCGCGGCAACGCCACCGCCAAGCGCGGCGACACCACGATCCGCGCCGACGCGCTCCACGCCCATTACCGCAAGACCCAGGACAACCGGCAGGAAATCTACAAGATCACCGCCGAGGGCGCGGTCAAGATCACGACGCCCAAGGAGACGATCACGTCCGACACGGCGGAATACGTGGTCGAAACCTCGGTGTTCACGCTGAAGGGCCGGCCGGTGAAGATCGAGAGCGGCAAGAGCACGCTCACCGCCGCGCTCGTCGTCTACAACAGCAAGTCGAAGGTGGCCACCGTCACCGGCGGCGCGCAGGTGACGGAAGAGAAGAAGCGCGTGCGCGCCGACCGCTTCGTCGCGTTCTTCAAGGAGGAGGGCGGCAAGCAGAGCCTGAAGCGCGTCGAGGCGCTCGGCAACGTCGTCATCACGACGCCGACCGAGATCGCGCGCGGCAACCGCGGCGACTACGACGCCGAATCGCAGGTCGCGACGCTCTCGGGCAACGTGCGGCTCACGCGCGGCGACAATCAGCTCAACGGCGACCGCGCCGAAGTGAACATGAAGACCGGCATCAGCAAATTGCTGGCCGACGAAGGGCCCTCGACCGTCTCGCGCACCAATCCCGCCGAGGGCAAGCGCGTGCGCGTGCTCATCATGCCGGGCCAGGCCGAGAGCGGCAAAGGGCCGCTGGACATCCCCTCGCCCGGTGCCGAGAATAAACGCACCGGTCGGACGGATCAGAAGCCCAATCGCTAGTCACGCCCTCCGTCCGCTTTGCGCTCCACGGGGCGTGGGGAGACCGCAAGCGACATGAACACGAGGGCGACGGCGCAGGCTCGCGCGGAAATCGAAACGGCGCCCGACAGCGGGCTGCCGCGCCTCGTCGCCGACAACAAGGGCCTCGTCGCCCACAATCTCGGCAAGAGCTTCAAGAAGCGCCCGGTCGTGCGCGGCGTGAACGTGGCGCTCCAGCGCGGCGAGGTGGTCGGCCTGCTCGGCCCCAACGGCGCCGGCAAGACGACGTGCTTCTACATGATGACCGGCCTCATCCGGGCCGACTACGGCAGCATCGCGCTCGACGGCGTCGACATCACCGACCTGCCGATGTATCGCCGCGCGCGCCTCGGCATCGGCTACCTGCCGCAGGAGCCCTCGATCTTCCGCGGCCTGAACGTCGAAAACAACATCCGCGCCGTGCTCGAGGTGGTCGAGTCCGACCGCGAGCAGCGCGAGACGATGCTCGACGACCTGCTCGCCGAATTCTCGATCACGCATCTGCGCAACACGCCGGCGGTGGCGCTCTCGGGCGGCGAGCGGCGCCGCGTCGAGATCGCGCGCGCGCTGGCCTCGCAGCCGCACTTCATCCTGCTCGACGAGCCGCTCGCCGGCATCGATCCGATCGCCGTCGGCGACATCCGCGATCTCGTGCTCCATCTCAAGGACCGCGGCATCGGCGTGCTGATCACCGACCACAACGTGCGCGAGACGCTCGACGTCGTCGACCGCGCCTACATCATTCACGAAGGCCGCGTCCTGATGGAAGGTACGCCGGCGCAGATCGTGGCGCACGAAGACGTCCGCCGGGTCTATCTCGGCGATACGTTCAGCCTCTAAGGCCGGTGGCGATGCGCCCGCTCGGCTTCTCCCGCGGGCCGGCCCTCCGGCAGGTCCAGCGCCAGACGCAGACGCTGGCGATGACGCCGCAGCTCCGCCAGGCGATCCAGCTCCTCCAGTTCTCCAATCTCGAGCTCAACAGCTGGCTCGAGGACGCGCTCGAAACCAATCCGCTGCTGGCGCGCGACGACGGGGTGGGCGAGGGCGCCGCCGCGGAAGGCGGCGGCGACAAGGGCGCCGAGCGCGACGACAAGGCGCGCGCCGATGCCGCCGAGCCGGCCCCGCTCGATTTCGCCGCCGCGCCCGGCTACGAGAGCCCCGAGGGCTTCGGCGAGACCGCCGCGGCCAATCTCTGGGACGGCGAGAGCGACGGCGCCGCGGCGTTCGCCGGAAACCGGAGCGGCCGTGGCGGGTCCGACGGCGGCGAGGACATGCCGGACTATCCGCAGACGCTGGCCGACAAGCCGCCGCTGCGCGAGCACCTGTTCCAGCAGATCCGCCTCGCGCTCGCCGAGCCGGCCGAGCGGATGATCGCGGCGCAGCTCGTCGATCAGCTCGACGAGGCCGGCTATCTTTCGGGCGACCTCGACGCGCTCGCGGCCGCGCTCGGCATCGCGAAGAAGGAGCTCGATGCCGTCGTCGGCAAGCTGCTCGGCATGGAGCCGTTGGGCGTCTTCGCGCGCTCGCTGTCGGAATGCCTCGCGGTGCAGCTGCGCGACCGCAACCGCCTCGATCCGGCGATGGCCGCGCTGCTCGCCAATCTCGAACTGCTGGCGAAGGGCGACAAGGCGCGCCTGATGCGCCTCTGCGGCGTCGACGCGGCCGACCTCGACGACATGATCGCCGAGATCCGCACGCTCGATCCGCGCCCGGCCGCCGGCTTCGACGCGCCGCCGGCCACGCCGCTGATCCCCGACGTGCTGATGCGCGCCGCGCCGGGCGGGCAGGGCTGGATCGTCGAGCTCAACCCCGACACGCTGCCGCGCCTGCTCGTCGACCGCCGCTACTACGACACGGTCGCCCGGAGCGGCATGAACGGCAAGGCGCGGGACGCGAAGCGCTTTCTCGCCGCGCGCCTGCAGGAGGCGAACTGGCTCGTGCGCGCGCTCGATCAGCGCGCACGCACGATCCTCAAGGTCGCCACCGCCATCGTCGAGCGCCAGAGGGGCTTCTTCGAGCGCGGCATCGCGCATCTCAGGCCGCTCGTGCTGCGCGACATCGCCGAGGCGATCGAGGTGCACGAAAGCACCGTCAGCCGCGCCACCGCGAACAAGTACATCGCGACGCCGCGCGGAACGTTCGAGCTCAAGTTCTTCTTCTCCACCGCGGTGGGCGCGGGCGGGGCGGGCGAGGCGCACTCGGCGGAATCGATCCGCCACCGCATCAAGGCGCTGATCGCCGGCGAGAACGACATCCTCTCCGACGACGCGATCGTCGCGGCGCTGCGCCGCGAAGGCTACGATCTCGCGCGCCGCACGGTGGCGAAATACCGCGAGGCGATGCGCATTCCCTCCTCGGTCGAGCGCCGCCGGATGAAGGCGCTGGGCCAGCGCTAGGCGGCGGAGCGGCGGGATTTCGCGCGCGTCAACCTGACGCAACTACTTAGAACAAAAGGGAATTGCCGCGCTGCCCCGCCGCCTTGACTTGGGGTTTCCTCCCCCCATATGGTCCGCGCCCGTCCGAGCCCCCCGTCCGTGGTTTTGCGAGGGCTCCCGTCGCTTCGACGCGACCGCCAGGAACGACATAGCGAATGCACATCACCGTTACCGGCCGGCACCTCGATGTCGGGGCCTCGTTGAGGCGTCGCATCGAGGATGGGCTCGCGGCCGCGGTCGCGAAGTATTTCGATCGCGCGATCGAAGCGCATGTCACGCTCGACAAGCGCGGCCAGTTCTTCCTGGCCGACATCGCGGTTCACGTGGGCCGGGGCATCGAGGCGCATTCGGGCGGCGAGGCCGACGACCCCTATCTGGCGTTCAGCGGCGCGCTCGACCATCTGGCCAAGCGCCTGCGCCGGCACAAGCGGCGCCTGCGCGACCACAACAACGCCGAGTCGCGCGCCGCCAAGTCGGAGCAGGCCTGGCAATACGTCCTCGCCGGCCCGGCCGACGAGGGCGACGAGAAGCCGGCCGAGGGCGCGCCGGCCAACGGCGAGCCGCTGGTGGTGGCGGAGATGGAGACGGAAATCCCGACGCTCAGCGTCGGCGAGGCCGTGATGCGGCTCGATCTCGGCAGCGCGCCGGCGCTGCTGTTCCGCAACGCGGGGAACGGCGGGCTCAACATGATCTACCGGCGCGCGGACGGAAACATCGGCTGGGTCGATCCCGGCGCACGCAAGCAAAAGCAGGTCTGAGCGCGCCGGCAGCGCCGCGCCGCCTCGGACGAAACGGAGATACGAGAGCGATGGAGATCGGCGATCTTCTCGGGCCGGATGCGGTCCTGGCCAAGCTGCGCGTCGGCGGCAAGAAGCAGGCGCTGCAGGAGCTGTCCAAGCGCGCCGCCGCGATCACGCACCTGCCCGAGCGGCAGATCTTCGACGTGATCCTGGAGCGCGAGCGCCTCGGCACCACCGGCGTCGGCGGCGGCATCGCGATTCCGCACGGCCGCCTGCCGAAGCTCGACCGCATCTACGGCATCTTCGCGCGGCTCGAGCAGCCGATCGACTTCGAATCGATCGACGAGCAGCCGGTCGACCTCATCTTCATGCTGCTGGCGCCCGAGGCGGCCGGCGCCGATCACCTGAAGGCGCTCGCGCGCGTCTCGCGCATGCTGCGCGACCGCGCCACCACCGAGAAGCTGCGCGGCTCCGACAACGCCGAAGCGCTCTACGCGCTCCTCACCAACGGCAACGGCGCCAGCAAGGCCGCGTGAAGCGGCCCCGGCGCGGCCGCCGCGCCGCGGCCGGGACCGAACCGCCGGCGTTCCATGACCCTGCCCAGGCTCTACCGCGATCTCGCCCGCTGGTGGCCGCTGCTGTCGCCGCCCGCGGAATACCGCGACGAGGCGGCGTGGATCCTCGAAACGCTCGCGCGCGCGTTCGGCCGCCGCCCGGCCACGATCCTCGAATTGGGCTCGGGCGGCGGCAACACGGCGTCGTTCCTGGCGCCGCACGCGCAGCTCACGCTGGTCGATCTCGCGCCGGACATGCTCGCGGAGAGCCGCCTTCTCGTCCCCGCCGCCGAGCACGTCGCGGGCGACATGCGCAGCGTCCGCCTCGGCCGAGTCTTCGATGCCGTGCTGATGCACGACGCGATCATGTACATGACGACGGAGCGCGATCTCGCGGCGGCGCTGGCCACGGCGCGCGCGCATCTCGCGGGCGGCGTCGCGATCGCGCTGCCCGACTGCGTCGCCGAGACGTTCGCGCCCGGACTCGAAACCGGCGGGTCCGACGCGCCCGACGGCAGCGCCGCGCGCTTCCTCGAATGGACGCATGCGCCCGCGCCGGGCGCCACGGCCTACGACGTCGACTACGCGCTGCTGCTGCGCGACGCCGGCGGCGCGGTCGAAACGATCCACGACCGCCATCGCTGCGGCCTGTTCCCGCGCGCCGCGTGGCGCAAGGCGTTCGCCGACGCGGGCTTCGCCGCGCCCGAGATCGTCACGGATCCCTGGAAGCGCAACGTGTTCGTGGCGAAAGCCGGCGGCTGACGCCGCGGCGCACCACGGATCACTGTTGCGGCGTCTCGTCCTCGGCGGCTTCGCTCTTGGGCGCTTCGGCGGCCTTCGCCTTGGCCACGCCCACCATCGCGGCGCGCAGCAGGCGGTCGTGCAGGCGGTAGCCGGGCTGGACGACCTGGATCACGCTGCCGGGCGCGGCACCGGGAACCTCGGCCTCGAACATCGCCTGGTGCCAGTTCGGATCGAATTTCTCGCCGAGCGGCTCGAGGCGCTTGATGCCGTGACGCTCGAGAATCCCCGCGAATTCGCGGTCGATGAGCTCCACGCCCTGGCGCAGCGCGTCGAACAACTGCGCGCGCGCGGCCTGATCGTCGGCCGGCGCCGCGGCGGCGGCGAGCGCGCGGCGGAGATTGTCGGCGAGCGCCAGCGTGTCGCGCGCGAACGGCACCGCGCCGTATTTGCGCGCGTCGGCCATCTCGTTCTCGGCGCGGCGGCGCTGGTTCTCCTTCTCGGCGAGCTGGCGCTGCGCGCTGTCCTTGAACGCGGCGAATTCCGCGCTCTTCTCGGCCAGCTCCGCCGCCAGCGCCGCGAAGCGCGCCTCGAGCTCGGCGCGCGGCATGCCGGAATCGGCCGCCGGCTCGGCCGGCGCCGCCTCGGGGCCGGGATCGTTGGCCGGCGTCTGCGGCGCGCCGTTCGGGCTCTTTTCGTCGTGTTCGGTCTGCGTCATGTCCGTTCCTAAGCCAACAGCCGGCCGACCAGCTGCGCGGTGTAATCCACCATCGGGATGATGCGCGCGTAATTCATGCGCCGCGGCCCGATCACGCCGATGCAGCCGACCACCTTCTCGTTCGTGTTCTTGTAGGGCGAGAGAATCATCGAGCAGCCGGTGTTGCGGAACAGGTCGTTCTCGGCGCCGATGAAGATCTGCACGCCGTTCGCGTCCTGCGCGAGATCGAGCAGGCGCACCATCGTCTCTTTCGTCTCGAGCGCCTCGAACAGGCGGCGCACGCGCTCCAGGTCCTCGATCGCGGTCACGTCGTCGAGCAGCGCCGCGGTGCCGCGGATGATGAGGGCGCCGGAGGCCGGGGCCTGCTGGCCGTCGCCGGCCCACACCGCGAGGCCGCGCGAGACGAGTTCTTTCGTCACCGCGTCGATCTGCGCGCGGTGCGCGCCGAGCTCGGCCGCGATCGCGGCGCGCGCCTCGTCGATCGTGCGGCCGACGAGCTTCGCGGTGAGGTAGTTGCCGGCCTCGACGAGCGCCGAGGCGGGAATGCCGAGCGGCACGTCGACCAGGCGGTTCTCGACGATGCCGTTCTCGAACACGAGGACGACGAGCGCGCGGCCGGGCCTGAGGTTCACGAATTCGAGGTGCTTCAGCGCCGCCTCGGTCTTCGGCGCCACGACGAGGCCGGCATGGCGCGTGAGCCCGGCCAGCGACTGGCTCACCTGCTCCAGCACCTGATTGGGGTTGGCGCCCTTGGCGGCGCAACGGCTCTCGATGTCGGCGCGCTCCTGCTCGGTGAGGCGGCCCATCTCGAGCAGGCCGTCGACGAACAGGCGCATGCCGAGATCGGTCGGCAGCCGCCCGGCCGAGGCGTGCGGCGCGAACAGCAGCCCCACCTCTTCCAGGTCCGACATCACGTTGCGGATGCTCGCCGGCGAGAGTTCCACCCCGCCCAGGCGCGAGATCGTGCGCGAGCCCACCGGCTCGCCCGATTCCATGTATTGCTCGATCACCCGGCGCAGCACGTCGCGCGAGCGCTTCGAGAGCGCCGCGATCGCGGTTTCGCGCAGCGGGTCCGGGTTCGGCTTGGTCATCGCGGTCATGGCGGAACCGCCGATATGTAGGGAGAGCCGCCGCCAGCGTCAACGCGCCGAAGGGCCGCTGGACGCTTGCGGAACAAGGGGTTATGAGGGGCGCATCCCGCCTCCTATCAGTGAGCCCCGCCATGCGTCCCTCCGGCCGCGCCCCGGACCAGTTGCGCCCGATCGTGCTCGAGCCCGGCTTCGCCGTCCACGCCGAGGGCTCCTGCCTCGCCAAGTTCGGCAACACCCATGTGCTGGTCACCGCCTCGGTCGAAGAGCGCGTGCCGCCGTTCCTGCGCAACACCGGCAAGGGCTGGATCACGGCCGAATACGGCATGCTGCCGCGCTCCACCCACACCCGCACCGACCGCGAGGCCGCGCGCGGCAAGCAGAGCGGCCGCACCCAGGAGATCCAGCGCCTGATCGGCCGCAGCCTGCGCGCCGTGGCCGATCTCACCGGCTTCGGCGAGCGTCAGATCACGATCGACTGCGACGTGCTCCAGGCCGACGGCGGGACGCGCACCGCGGCCATCACCGGCGCCTACGTGGCGCTGCACCGCGCGTTCGAATGGCTCGTCAAAGAGGGCGAGATCGAGCGCGTGCCGCTCGGCGGGCAGGTCGCCGCCGTCTCCTGCGGCCTCCACCAGGGCCGCGCCGTGCTCGATCTCGACTACGCCGAAGACAGCGCGGCCGAGGCCGACGCGAACTTCGTGCTCACCGGCGAGGGCCGCATCATCGAGATCCAGGGCACCGCCGAGAAGGCGCCGTTCCACGAGGCGCAGTTCCTCGACCTGCTGCGCCTGGCGCGCAAGGGCATCGGCGAGCTGTGCCAGGCGCAGCGCACGGCGCTCGGAAAGGCCTGAGCGCGTGGAACGGCCCGCGAAACTCGTCATCGCCAGCCACAATCCGGGCAAGTTGCGCGAGATCGAGGATCTGCTGCGCCCGCTCGGCATCGCCGTCGTCGGCGCCGCGGCGCTCGGCCTCGCCGAACCGGACGAGACCGGGCACACGTTCGCCGAGAACGCGGCGTTGAAGGCGCGCACCGCCGCCGAAGCCGCGAAGCTGCCGGCGCTGGCCGACGATTCGGGGCTCGCGGTCGCGGCGCTCGACGGCGCGCCCGGCATCTATTCGGCGCGCTGGGCCGGGCCCGGCAAGGATTTTCGGCTGGCGATGGAGAAGGTCGAGGCGGCGCTCAAGGGCAAGAGCGACCGCCGCGCGAAATTCGTGGCGGCGCTGGCGCTCGCCTGGCCGGACGGGCGCTGCGACGTGTTCGAGGGCGAAGTGGAAGGCGCGCTGGTGTGGCCGCCGCGCGGCGCGAGAGGCTTCGGCTACGATCCGATGTTCGTGCCCGACGGGCACGCGATCACGTTCGGCGAGATGGAGCCGGCCAGGAAGCACGAGATGAGCCACCGCGCGCGCGCCTTCGCGAAGCTGGTGAAAGCATGGAGCGCCTGAGCGAGCCGCGCGCGCCCGGCTTCGCGCTCTACGTCCATTGGCCGTTCTGCCTCTCGAAGTGCCCGTATTGCGATTTCAACTCGCATGTTCGCGAGCGCGTCGAGGAAGCGCGCTGGCAGCGCGCCTATCTCGCCGAGCTCGAGCGCGCCGCGGCGGAAACGCCGGGCCGCGTCGTCACCTCGGTCTTCTTCGGCGGCGGCACGCCCTCGCTGATGCCGCCCGAAACCGCGGCCGCGATCCTCGCCCGCATCCGCGCGCTGTGGCCGGTGGCGCCCGACGCCGAGATCACGCTCGAGGCCAATCCCGGCGCCGCCGAGGCCGCGCGCTTCCGCGCGTTCCGCGCGGCCGGAGTCAATCGCCTCTCGATCGGCGTGCAGGCGCTCGACGACGCGGCGCTGAAATTCCTCGGGCGCAGGCACGTCGCCGCCGAGGCGCTCGCCGCCGTCGAGCGCGCGGCCGGAATATTTCCGCGCTATTCGTTCGATCTCATCTATGCGCGGCCGGGGCAGAGCGTCGCCGCCTGGCGCGAGGAGCTCGCGCGCGCGCTTCGTTTCGCCGGCGATCACCTCTCGGTCTACCAGCTCACGATCGAGCCGGGCACCGCGTTTCACACCGCGCATGCGCGCGGCGACTTCGCCTTGCCCGACGAGGACACGGCGGCCGATCTCTACGAGGCGACGCGCGATCTGCTCGGCGCGGCCGGCCTCGCCGCCTACGAGATTTCCAATCATGCGCGGCCGGGCGGCGAGAGCCGCCACAACCTCGCCTATTGGCGCTATGCCGACTATGCCGGCATCGGCCCCGGCGCGCATGGCCGCCTCACGCTCGGCGACGCGAAAGTGGCG
>JAEULD010000346.1 GCA_016792765.1 Candidatus Odyssella sp. | reverse complement strand
CGCTCGACGCGCTGCAATCGGGCTTTCTCGTCGCCTACCGGGCCGGTCAATGGGATGCGGCCGAGCGGGCGCTCGCGCAGCTCCGCGCGGCGGGCGGCGTCGAGCTCGCAGGCCTCTGCGCGGTCTATGCCGAACGCATCGGGGCGTTCCGCAAGCACCCGCCGCCGCCCGGGTGGGACGGCGTCCATGTCGCGGAATCCAAGTAACGCGCGCTCTCGGCAACGTGACCCCGGTCACGCATCGTGCGCTTCACCGGCGAAGGCGGATATATCACCATAAGCGTCGCGCCGCTGGACTCGGCGGTTTTCACTTTGGTTCGCCGTTCCGGCAGCGTACACTTGATCGGTTCGAATTCAGCCGGCGCTTCGGCCGATGTTCCCGGTAAAACGGGAAGCGCGACGGCGGTGCGCCCGATGGGGATACGGAGGGGGACAATGGTCGAAGCGTCCGGGATTCGGCGCGGTCGCGGCATCCGGCAGTCGGCCGGCGTCTCGGCGGCGTTGTGCATTGCGCTCGCAGGGACCGCCTTGGCGCAGACGACGGCGCCGCAGGTGGAGCGCGACGTCCAGCGCCCGGGCAGCGCGACGGAATCGACGGTGCGCGGCAGCGAGAGCCAGCGCGAGTCGCTCGGCCCCGCCAGCACGTTCCAGGGCCGCGACGTCACCTTCGACGAGGTGCTGCGCGATCCCGACAACGCCGATCTCAACTATGCCTATGCGCTCACGCTGATCCGCCAGGGCGATCTGCTCGGCGCGCTCTCGACGCTCGAGCGCATCCTGCTGCGCAACCCCAACATTCCGCGCGTGCGCCTGCTCTACGCGATCGTGCTCTATCGCCTGAACGCGGTCGACGAGGCTTCGCGCGAGCTCGACAACGTGCTGAAGCTCCAGATGGACGGCGGCCTCCGCCGCGAGCTGGAATATTACCGCTCGGAGGTCGCGCGCGCGAAGCAGCAGACGAAGTTCACGGCCATCGTTCGCTTCGGCTGGAACTACGACAGCAACCGCAACGCCGCGCCGCTGACGCGCGGCATCGTCTCGTCCGGCGCGATCGTGCCGCTGCCCGGCGAGGTGGACACCCATTCGCTGGAAACGTTCGGCCGCCTCGAGGTCGAGCACGATCTCGGCATGCAGCGCCGGCACAGGTTGATCGGGTCCGTCACCGGGCTCTACGATCTCTCGCTGCGGTCCGACCGCTTCACGCTCGGCGCCGTCGACGTGCGCGGCGGCGTCGCGCTCGATTTCGTGCCGGTCGAGATCCGCATCCAGCCGCACTACCGTTGGGCGCATCTCCAGGACGACACGGTGCTGCAGGCCACCGGCGGCAGCGTCCGCCTCGACTGGGCCACGAAGTACGGCCTGCACTATTTCGCGTTCTTCTCGGGCGAGTATCAGGTGTTCAACGCCACCGATGCATCGCCGTCCTCCCGCTTCCGCACCGGCGCCGAATATCGCGGCGGCGCGGGCGTGCGCTGGACGATCACGCCCGAGCATCGCGTGACGCTCACCGCGGCCGGCATCCGCAAGGAGGCCCGCGAGGGCTTCTTCGACTACAGCGGCGCCCAGGTGGGCCTCGAACACGGCTGGCTGCTCGGTCGCGGCATGTTCCTGCTCGGCAACGTGTCGTGGGAAGGGGACTGGTACGACGAGGCCGATCCGAACATCAATACGACCAAGCGCCAGGACAACATCTTGCGCGTCCGCACGATCTTCGGCGTGCCGTTCGCGACGCTGACCGGCTGGACCGATGCGCCGCGGCCGCTGCGCGACGTCGGTATCAGCATCGGCTTCGAATACACGCGCGCCTTCTCGAACATCGACAATTACCGCTACCACAACTACCGCGTCATGGGCGCGCTGACGAAGCGGTTCGACTTCTAGGGCAATGGGGCCGCCGCACGCAGAACGCGGCCGGGGGAAAGGCTGACATGACCATCCGTTCGATTTGCGCCGCGGTAGCGCTTGCGCTCGCCGCGGGCCACGCGGGATCGGCCGCCGCCGCTCCCGGCGACAAGGCCGGCGTCACCGCCTCGGTGCGCGGCCAGGTGCAGCAGGTGTCGTTCCGCACGCCGCAGGCCTCGATCGGCCGCAACGTCGGCAGCGGCGACGAGGTGTTCCTGGGCGACCGCATCGTCACGCGCGCCGGTTCGGGCGTGCAGATCATGCTGCTCGACGGGACGACGTTCTCGATCGGCCCCGACGCGTCGATGGTCATCGACGAGTTCGTCTACAACCCGGCCACCAATACGGGCCGCCTGGCGGCGACACTGACGCGCGGCACGCTGCGGGTGATTTCGGGCCGGCTCGGCCGCCAGGACGACGAGGCGATCCGCGTGAAGCTGCCGCAGGCCACGGTCGGCATCCGCGGCACGATGGCGATCCTTTCGGGCGACCCCGGCGGCTTCTTCATCGGCCTGTTCGGCGTCGGCCCGAACAACCAGTCGGGCGGGCCGGCGAGTTACCTGTCGATCGGCATCAACGGCACGGTCTACAACATCTTCCGCACCGGCTATGGCTGCATGGTCACGGCCGCGGCACCCGTATGCAATCCGGCGCCGGTCGATCCGAAGTTCCTCGCGCAATTGCTCGGCCTCATCGCCGGGAACCTGCGCCAGGTCGACCTCGTGCAGTTCGAGTCGCTGACCGGACTCGATCTTTTCCAGGCGCTGCAGATGCTGGAATCGCAGAACTACGAGGGCCTGTTCCAGCGCTTCGACCAGCTCTTCCAGGATCAGAACCGGCCCGGCCCGGCGCCGGTCGTGCCGACGGTCACCTGCCCCTACTACTACTGTTGCTCCGCAGACCGCGAGCGGCCGCCGGAATGGGCGGATGCCAAGGGGCCGCCGCCGGGCACGCGCAGGGCCACGGACCGACGCAAGCACGGGCCGGGCAAGGGGCAGCGAAGCGGCCAACTCGTCGCCTATTGCGGCTAGGCGTCGCAACGCTGTCCTAACGTATTGTTATTGATTGGATTTATCGCCGGCACGGCAAGGACCGTGGCGGGCACGAGGCGCGTGATTCTACCGTAATATCTCGGGTTGTCGGGTTCGCGGGCATCGGCCAGCCAGGGAGGCTGCGATGCCGGCTCAACGGTTTCTCATGGCGGCGCGCGGGCTTCTCGCGGCGCTCGCACTCGCATTGGCGCCGGCTGCGGCCGAAGCGCAAATAGGCACCAAGGCCGGCGTCGCCGCCGCGGTGCGCGGGCCGGTCCAGCAGATTTCGTATCGCACGCCCGAGGCCAGCGTGGGCCGTACGCTCGCGGGCGGGCAGGAGATCTTCCTCGGCGACCGCATCGTCACCGGGCCCGGCGGCGGGCTGCAGATCCTGCTGCTCGACGGCACGACCTTCTCGCTCGGCCCGAACACCTCGATGGTCATCGACGAATTCGTGTTCAACCCGGCCACCGGCACCGGCCGGCTCACGGCCAGCATCGCGCGCGGTACGCTGCGCGTGATCTCCGGGCGCCTCGCGCGCCAGGAGCAGGAGGCCGTGCGCGTGCGGACGCCGACCGCGACGGTGGGCGTGCGCGGCACGATGGCCGTCTTCGCCGGCGGGCCCAACGGCTTCTTCATCGGCCTGTTCGGCATCGGCGCCGACAACAGCGCGAACCGTCCGCAGAGCTACCTGATCGTCTACGGCAATGGCGGCAGCACCGGCATCTACCGCACCGGCTTCGGCTGCACCGTCACGCCGGCGAATCCGGCCTGCAATCCGCAGCCGGTCGGGCCGGAGTTCCTCTCGGCGCTGCTCGGGCAGATCGGCGGCCAGCTCCGTCAGGTCAGCCTCGAGGAATTCCAGCGGCTGACCGGGCTAGATCTGGTCGAGGCGCTGCGCCTGCTGCAGACGCAGGGCGGTTTCGAGCGGCTCCAGGACATCGTGACGAAGGTGCTCCAGGACCAGAACCGGCCCGGCGCCGCGCCGCCGCCGCCAACCACGTGTTATCCATATTGCGGATAGTGGCGGGGATCACGCAGCCGGGGTTGGGCAGACGGCCGAAAATCTGCTATTCGGGAAGCCGACATGAGCGTCGACCGCCGCGAACGCGGTCCGCGCGCCGCCGTGCGGAACACGTCGCTCTAGCCGCGGTACCCCGGGCGCAAGGAAGGGTTGCATGAAACGCAAACGGCCCTCTGTTCCGTTGACCGTGCTCGGCGCGGCTTCGGCGCTCGCTCTCGGCGTCAACGACGTTCCGGCGCAGACCGGCACCAAGGCCGGCGTGGCGGCGGCGGTGCGCGGGCCGGTGCAGCAGGTTTCGTTCCGCACGCCGCAGGCCACCGTCGGCCGCAACGTCGCCAGCGGCGACGAGATCTTCCTCGGCGATCGCATCGTCACGGGCCCCGCCGGCGGACTGCAGATCATGCTGCTCGACGGCACGACCTTCTCGGTCGGGCCGAACTCGTCGATGGTCATCGACGAGTTCGTCTACAACCCGTCCACCGGCACCGGAAAGCTGACCGCCTCGGTGGCGCGGGGCACGCTGCGCCTGATCTCGGGCCGCCTCGGGCGCCAAGACGAAGAGGCGATCAAGATCAAGCTCCCCGTCGCCACGGTCGGCGTGCGCGGCACGATGAGCATCTTCTCGGGCGGCCCCAACGGCTGGTTCACCGGCCTGTTCGGCATCGGCCCCAACAACTCGGTTGACCGGCCCGGCAGCTACCTCGCCGTCGAGATCAACGGCGTCGTCTACAACATATTCCGCACCGGCTGGGGTTGCACGATGACGCCGGCCGATCCCACCTGCAAGCCGCAGCCGGTCGGCCCCGAATTCCTCCAGCAGCTGCTGGGCGCCATCGCCGGCCAGTTGCGGTTCGTCGATCTCGGCGAGTTCGAACGGCTCACCGGGCTCGACCTCGTCACGGCGCTGGGCCTGCTGAAATCGCAGGAGGGCTTCGAAGACCTCTGGCAGAAGATCAACCAGCTGTTCCAGGACCAGAGCCGGCCGGGCGAGTTCCAGCAGTACTCGCCGCCGCCCCCGCCGCCTTACAGCCCCCCGCCCAGCGATTAGGGGCCGCGCATGGCGGCCACGTCCGCTCGGGCGGAGCAGTGCGCCGGCGCGTCCGCGCGCGCCCTTCACGCCGGCCGGATCGTCGGCTATGGCGACTACACGTCCGAATCGCTGCGGGCGCGGCTCGCCGAGCAGGGCTGGCTGCTGGTCGCCGGCGTCCCGTGCTGGATCGGAAACACCGCGCTGCTCGACCTCGCGGCGACGATCGGCCCGATCAAGAGCCACGGCCCGTATCGCGGCGATCTCGCGCGCGAAGGCGAATCCGTGAACATCATCCGCGCGCTGCCCGAGCCGATCCCGGACGTGTCGGGCAAGATCATGCTCTCGACGATGGCGGTCGATCACCACATGCACACGGACGAGTCGTTCTTTGCCACGCCGAGCCGTTACGTGCTGCTGCATTGCTGGCGGCCGGATCCGGCCGGCGGCGGGCTGAACACCGTGGCCGATCTCGCCGACGTGCTCGCGCGGCTCACCGACGCCGAACGCGCCGACTGCGTGCGGCTGCGCTATAGCTGGCGCGGCGTCGAGTCGCCGATCGTGGGCGCGCCGCCCGACGGCGGGCCCCTGCGGGTTCGTTTCAACGTGCGCGAGGCGCAATGTCTGGAACGCGACACCGCGGCCGGCGATGCGCTGGCGCAGCGCTTCGCCCATGCCGCCGAGGAAGCCGCCGTCGGGCTCGCGCTCGGACCCGGCGACTGCCTCGTGCTCGACAATTGGCGCGTGCTGCACGGCCGCACCGCCTTCGCGCCGGATTCGCCGCGTCTGCTGAAGCGCGTCGGCGTCGGCGAGCCGGCCTAGGCTCCGATCCAGCCGAGAAAGCGCTCGACGATCGCGTCGGGCGCGAGGTCGGGCCGGGCGGCGTGCGCGCGTGCACGCTGCGCGAACGCCGCGTATTTCGCTTCGTCCGCGAACAGCGAGTCCACCGCCTCGCACCACGCTTCGAGCGGCGCCGTCAGCGGCAGGACGATTCCGCCCGATCCGACGGTTTCCCGCAAGCCGCCGCGGTCGCTGGCGACCGCCGGGATTCCGCTGATCTGGGCTTCGCCGACGACGCGGCCATAGCCCTCCTCCCAGACGCTCGGAACCAGCACGAGGCGCGCCTGCGCATAGATCGGGCGCATGTCGTTCGCCGCAGGCAGCCATTCCACGTTCGGCAGCGCGACCTCGACGTGCGGATGCGCGGCCGTGTCGGGCCACGACCGCGCGAACAGGAAGCGGCGGCGCGGCAGACGCGCGGCCACCGCCGCGGCGATGTGAACGCCCTTGACGGCGACCGGGTTGACGAACAGCACCGCGGCGCCGGACTGAGGCCGCGCGACGCGGTAGGCGTCCGGCTCGACGATCGGCGGGATCGTCGCCACCGGGGCCGCGAAATAGGTCTCCGCGAGCCGCGCGAGGAACGGCGAACAGGCGGCATAGCGGTAGTCCGGCGCCTGTCGCCGCGATGGGTAGCTCCGCTGCACGAATCCGCTCTCGAAATGCACGTGGAGGCGCTGCGCGAACGCAGCGGGGTTTCGCGCCACCGCCGCGGCGGTGGCGCCGCGCAGGACGGTAGCGAAAGGCGCGAAGCGCGCGATCGCATCCCCGAGCGCGCGCTCCGGCCGGTCGGCGCGCAGGATGCGCCACGGGGTTTGGGCCGTGGGCTCTTCTTCCGATGCGGCCGCGCCCGGCTTCAGGCCGCAGAGCATGACGGGCTCGAAGTTCCGTGCGGCAAGCCGGCGGCACAAGGCCTCCAGGGAGATGTTGGCCCCGTTGCGGCTGCCGGCTTCGAACAGCGAATTGTTGGCGAACAGGATGCGCCGCATGATCGCGCGCCTATCGCATGACGAAGCCGAGGAAGCGCGCGAGCGCGCTTTCGGGCGTGCACTCGGGGCGCGCCGCATGCGCCCGCGCGGCGCGCGAGGCGGCGGCATAGGCCGCGTCGTCGCCGAGCAGCGCCTCGATCGCGTCGCACCAGCGCTCGGGCGGCGCGCCGAGCGGCAGCACGGTGCCGCCGGCGCCGACGTTCTCGGCGAGGCCGCCGCGGTCGATCGCGACCGCCGGAATTCCGCTGAACTGCGCCTCGCTCACGACGCGCCCCGTGCTCTCCTCGAGCAGGCTCGGCATCAGCACGAGCCTGGCCCGGCGGTAGATCGCGCGCATGTCGTGCTCCGGCGCCGCTGTCTCGACGTTGGGCAGCGCGATCTCGAGCAGCGGATCGGCCGGCGTATCGGCCCACGATCGCGCCACGAGGAAGCGCCGGTGCGGCAGGCGCTCGGCGATCGCGGCGACGAGGCCGGCGCCTTTGGACGGAGACGGGTTGACGAACAGGATGCGGTCGCCGTCAGGCGCACAGCGATACTCGTCCGGCTCGATCACGCTCGGCACGAGCGCCACGCGGCAGCCGAGCAACGCTTCGCAGATGCCGGCGAGAAAGCGCGAGTTCGCGGCATAGCGCAGCCCGGGCGCGCGGGCCGGCGCCGGAAACGCGTACTCGAACGACAGGCTGTTGAAGTAGACGTGGAGCCTGCGTTCCGGCGCGGCGGCGGCCCATTGCGCGGCGCGGACCGCCGGCCACGGCGCGCGCACGACGGTCGCATCGGGCTCGAGGACGGGAATCATCTCGGCCATCGCCGCGACCGGATCGGCGACGCGGATCACGTCGTAGCCGGGCGCCGGCCATCCCGGCAGCGCGCGGCCGGCGGGCGTGCAGGCGACGATGGGCTCGTGCCCAAGGCCGGCGAGACGCATGCAGAGGGCGTGCAGCGAGACGTTCGCGCCGCTCACCGCCTCCGGCATGTAGCCGGTGCCCGTAACGAACAGGATGCGCATCGGTCTGGCGCGGACGATTTCCTCGGGGGCGGCAGTAGGCGAGGCCGGCGCGGCGAGGTCAAGCGCCGGGCGCGTCCGGCACGGCGCGATTGCCCTGGGGCGGCGGTGCCTTTATCTCTCTCGCCAAAGCGCGCAGGAAACGCCGCGGAGGGAAGAATGTCGAAGCCCGGTCTCGTGATGGTGGGTCCGCTGATGCCGCGGGTCGTGGAGGGCATCGCGCCGCTGTTCGAGGTCCACAGGCTGTGGGAGGCCGCGGACCAGGAGGCGCTGCTGGCGAAGGTGGCGCCCACCGTGCGCGCGATCGCCACCGACGGCACGCGCGGCGCCGGCGCCGACCTCATGCGCAAGCTGCCGCATCTCGCGATCGTCGGCTGCCAGGGCGTCGGCGTCGATGCGATCGACCTCGGCTATGCGCGCACGCACGACGTGATCGTCACCAACACGCCCGACGTGCTCAACGACGACGTGGCCGACATCGCGATCGTGCTGATGCTCTCGGCGATCCGCCGCATTCCGCAGGGCGACCGCTACGTGCGCGAGGGCAAGTGGCTGAAGGCGCCGATGCCGCTCACCGACACGCTGCGCAACCGCACGCTCGGCATGGTCGGCTTCGGCCGCATCGGCAAGGCCATCGCCAAGCGCGCCGAGGCGTTCGGCCTCAAGATCGTCTATCACACGCGCACGCTGCAGATCGACCAGCCCTACGTCCACTATCCGCGCCTGATCGAGATGGCGCGCGACGTGGACATCCTGATGGTCATCGTTCCCGGCGGGGCCGCGACTCGCCACCTCATCAATGCGCACGTCCTGGAGGCGCTCGGCCCCTCGGGCTACATCGTCAACGTCGCGCGCGGCTCGGTCGTGGACGAGCCGGCGCTGATCAAGGCGCTGCAGGAGGGCAAGATCGCCGGCGCCGGCCTCGACGTGTTCGAGAACGAGCCCAGCGTGCCCGAGGCGCTCCTCGGGATGGACAACGTCGTGCTCGCGCCGCATGTCGGCTCGGCGACCCATCACACGCGCAACGCGATGGCCCAGCTCGTCGTCGACAACCTCAAGGCCTGGCGCGAAGGCCGCCCGGTGCTGACGCCGGTGAAGTAGCGGCTACGGCCCGCCCGTGTATTTCAGGAGGTCGCGGCCGGTCAGCGCGAGGATCACGAGGAAGCCGGCGAGCGCCGCCACCCGCGCCCAGCGCCGGGTTTCGAGCGCGGCCTGCCGCGGACGGGCCATCGCGATCGCCCAGCCGACGCCGTAGATCGCGACCGCCGCCGCGGCGGGCCAGAAGAACACGCCGAGGATGCGGCCGGCCATGTACCAGTCCATCGCGTCTCCGGTCCGGGAAAGCGGGCGCCGCGACCATGCCAGCGCGCGGCGCGGGCTGTCCAGGCGGGGCCGATCGCGCGGCGCCCGTCAAGATTGACGGGGCGGCAGCGATCGGGGAAGAGAGCGCCATGCAGGTGCCGGAAGCGGGCCGCCGGTCTTGCCGGAAACCAGTCTCCGCTGAGATTCGCGCCAAATGGTTAGCAAACCGCGCCGCTGCCTCGCCCTCCGCCATGTCGCGTTCGAGGATCTCGGCTTCTTCGCCGACGTGCTCGCGGCGCGCGGCTTCGCGATCGGCTACCGCGAGGCGGCGCTCGACGATCTCGGCGCTGCCGATCTGCGCGACTGCGACCTGCTGGTGATCCTCGGCGGCCCGATCGGCGTCTACGAGCGCGATGCCTATCCGTTCCTGGGCGAAGAGATCGCGCTGGCCGAAGCGCGGCTCGCGCGCAAGCAGCCGACGCTCGGCATCTGCCTCGGCAGCCAGATCATGGCCGCCGCGCTCGGCGCCGACGTCTATCCCGGCAAGGCCGGCAAGGAGGTGGGTTGGGGGACGCTCAACCTCACGCCCTCCGGCGCGACTTCGCCGCTCGCGCACCTCGCGGCCGACCGCACGCGCGTGCTGCACTGGCACGGCGACACGTTCGACCTGCCGAAGGGCGCCACGCTGCTCGCTTCGACCGATCGCTATGCGCAGCAGGCCTTCGCCTACGACCGCGCCGGGCTGGCGCTGCAATTCCACCCCGAGGTGACGGCCAAGGGCCTCGAGGCCTGGTTCGTCGGCCATTGCTGCGAGATCGCGGCGCTGCGCGGCACCGACGTCAAGGCGCTGCGCGCCGCCACCCAGCGCCATGCCCCCGCGCTCGCGCGCCAGGGCAAGGCGTTCTTCGAGGCGTGGCTGGACTCCATCGGGCTCGCAGCGTAGGGGCGCGCAGCGCGCGCCCTGCCTGCATCCGAACGGCGATGGCAGCGGTGGCAACCATGTGCGCTCTTCTCATCGTCGTACCGGGCGCCCGCAGGGCGCGCGCAGCGCGCCCCTACGCGACACCGGTGCCGTTGATTTTCTGGCGCAGGGGGCCATGCTGCGTCCAACAAATCCCCCCGGGAGGAGCATTCGATGGCTAAGAAAAACGGCGGCCGCTTCCTGCGCAGCCGGATCTGGTTCGACAATCCCGACGATCCGCACATGGCCGCGCTCTACATCGAGCGCTACATGAATTACGGCCTGTCGCGCCAGGAGCTGCAGTCGGGCCGGCCGATCATCGGCATCGCGCAGACCGGCTCCGATCTCTCGCCCTGCAACCGCCACCACCTCCAGCTCGCGCAACGCGTGCGCGAGGGCATTCGCGAGGCGGGCGGCGTCGCGTTCGAGTTCCCGGTGCATCCGATCCAGGAGACCGGCAAGCGCCCCACCGCGGCGCTCGACCGCAACCTCGCCTATCTCGGCCTCGTCGAGGTGCTCTACGGCTATCCGCTCGACGGCGTCGTGCTGCTCACCGGCTGCGACAAGACCACGCCGGCCTGCATCATGGCCGCGTGCACGGTGAACATCCCGGCGATCGTGCTGAACGTCGGGCCGATGCTGAACGGCTGGTACAAGAACCAGCGCTCCGGCTCGGGCACGATCAAGTGGCACGCGCGCAAGGAATACGCGGCGGGCCGCATCGACGACAAGGAGTATATCGAGATGGTCGCCTCGGCGGCGCCCTCGACGGGCCACTGCAACACGATGGGCACCGCCACCTCGATGAACTCGCTGGCCGAGGCGCTCGGCATGTCGCTGCCGGGCCAGGCCGCCGTGCCGGCGCCGCACCGCGAGCGCCCGCAATTCGCCTACGAGAGCGGCAAGCGCATCGTCGACATGGTGTGGGAGGACCTGAAGCCCTCCGACATCCTCACGCGCGAGGCGTTCGAGAACGCCATCGTCGTCAACAGCGCGATCGGCGGCTCGACGAACTGCCCGATCCACATCAACGCGATCGCTCGCCATGTCGGCGTCAAGCTCGACATGGACGATTGGGAGAAGGTCGGCCACAAGATCCCGCTGCTCGTGAACCTCCAGCCGGCCGGCGAGTATCTCGGCGAGGATTATCACCGCGCCGGCGGCGTGCCCGCCGTCGTCAACGCGCTGATGAAGGCCGGCAAGATCCGCGAGAACGCGATGACCGCGAACGGCAAGACGATGGGCCAGAACTGCAAGAACGCGCGCATCAAGGACGATCGCGTGATCAAGCCCTACGACAAGCCGATGATGAAGGATGCCGGATTCGCGGTGCTGCGCGGCAACCTGTTCGATTCGGCGATCATGAAGACCAGCGTGATCGACGCGGAGTTCCGCCAGCGCTACCTGTCGGACCCCAAGGATCCGAACGCCTGGGAGGGCCGCGCGATCGTGTTCGACGGGCGCGAAGACTACCACAAGCGCATCGAAGACCCGGCGCTCGCGATCGACGAGAACTGCATCCTCGTCGTCCGCGGCGTGGGCCCGATCGGCTATCCGGGCTCGGCCGAGGTCGTGAACATGCAGCCGCCGGCCTACCTCATCAAAATGGGCATCACGTCATTGCCGTGCATCGGCGACGGGCGCCAGTCCGGCACCTCGGGTTCGCCCTCGATCCTCAACGCCTCGCCCGAGGCGGCGGCCGGCGGCAATCTCGCGATCCTCAGGACCGGCGACAAGATCCGCATCGACCTCAACAAGGGCAGCGCCGACATCCTGATCTCGAAAGAGGAAATCGCGAAGCGCCGGAAGTCGCTCAAGGAAGTCGTCGCGCCGCATCAGACGCCTTGGCAGGAGATCTTCCGTTCGATGACCGACCAGCTTTCCGAAGGCATGGTGCTGAAGCCCGCCGTCAAATACCAGGACGTCGCGCACAAATTCGTGCCGCGGGACAGCCATTGAGGCGCCCTTTCAATGCGTCGAGAGATGCTTCGCGACCCCGCACGAGACGGGGCCGCTCAGCATGATGGGATGGACCTCCCCGCTCCTGCGGGTCGAAAGTGAGTTTGCAAGAACCACTCGATCCAAGAAGGGAGAGGTCCATGACGGAGATTAAACTGTTGGCGATCGATCTGGCAAAGCGGGTGTTC
>JAEULD010000313.1 GCA_016792765.1 Candidatus Odyssella sp. | reverse complement strand
GGCCTATGCCAACGGCTTCACGCTCTGGCACTACACCACGCCCGACGCCGCGGCGGCGGTGGACACGGCCGGTTATTTCAACAGCGCCTCGGAAATGCTCCGCGTCGGCGACATGATCCTCGCCAACGTCGAGACCGAGGGAACGATGAAGGCCGGCATCTTCCTCGTGAACGCCAATGCCGGCGGCGCCGTCGACGTCGCCGACATCACCGGCGTCGGCGGGACGGATACGGACTGAAGCTCGTCGGGCTGCGGCAGGAGGGCTTCCCCTCCTGCCGCGCCCCGCGATCCCAGCGGCGCGGTCGCTCCGCGACCCCATTCATTGCCAGGTTCGAATCATCCGCTTGGCCCCTCCATGGCCGCGATCCGCGGCCTTTCGCAGCCACCAATAGGCCTCCTTCCGGGAGTCCTCGGTGATCGGCTTGCGGAGGGAAAGATGAAGACCGTAGCGGTATTCGGCCTCGGCATGGCCAAGTTCGGCCGATCGCCGGAGAGCCTTCAGGGCACACTCCTCGAAGTTGGCAGCCAGATCTTCGTTGCCGTTGTCCCGCAAGCGATGCGCGAGCCTGGTGCGCCTTTCGAAGACCTCAAACCAGATCGCGGCGGGGCCTTTCGCGAATTCGCCGTCCTCTCGCCCGCAACGGAAACCGCCGACCTCGGCGGTCGCCGGCACGATCGCAACCGCCGGCATCGCCAGTGCGGCAAGCAGCGCGGATACAAAGACCTTACCGGTCCCGCCCCGACGGCCGATCGGAAGCAAAGACCCCGAGCGACCACCAATTCTCACGACGAAGGCGAAGATCATGACAACGAGCCCAGAGATTCGAGATTGCGAGAACGAGGCCGCCCTGATTCGGCGAAACATCTCCGATGTCCAGGATCGGCAGGATGAGTTGCGGCGTCGCATCCAAGGTCTTCGCCGCGCGACTGCCGAGATCGAAGACCGAAGACTGGTGCCGGAATTCAGGCTTCGCATCGGAGAATTTGAGGGTCTCATCCGCGCCACGGAAGACGAATTGAAGGCCACCATGCCCGAACTCGAAAGCTTCCGCCAACAGCTGCACGCAAAGGAGCAGAAGTGCTGGGAGCTTCGCCGCCAACAGACACGATCGGTCCCGAGCGAGGATGAGCTGCGCAAGACGATCATTGATCCGCGATATCGGCGGGACGGCGATCCGGTACTCTCGCGAACCGTGAGCGAGGGCTTCCAGCGGCTATATCCGGACGAGTCGGACGACTGAGGGTGCCGCTCTTGCGCGCGGTATTCGATCGAGCCGGTCATTCGCGTTTGCACCCGCCGGTGAGAGCCGGATGCGCGACGGCGAAGCGGAAAAGGTAGTGCGCACCGTCGTCCCATCCTTCGCCGACCGCCAGCATGAGGTAGCGACGGGCCTCGGCATAGTCGGGCGGAGCCGCCCAGGGGCAGGCGAAGATCCGGAATGCGCGGACATAGGCCGCGCGCAAGGGCGGCATCGCATCACGATCGATCTGGGCCGCGATGCGCGTTCTTGCGAGGACGACTTCGAAACCGCGGTCGCGGCTGCATCGACGAGCTTCTGATCGCGGGCATACGGAATTCCGCGGCGGTTGTAGATCGCGAGTTCCAGCATCGCTCGCGCGTGCTTGTGCCTTCGGGCCTGTTCCAGCCAGAAGATCACAGCCTCGACATCTTGCTCTGCGCCGAGCCCCCGATAGTGGGACCGCGCAAGCGCATGCTTGGCCAGCTCTCCGCCGCGCACGGCGGCGCGCCGATACCACGCCACCGCTTCCACAGGGTCCGCCTGCGCGCCGCGCCCGTGCCAATAGTGCTCGGCGACGATGGTTGGCCAATACGATGATTGGTGCCTGCGCGCGAGGCGCGGTGCCGCCGCGAGCATCGCCGCCGCTTCGTCGTATGCCGCCGCCCGATAGTACTCCGCAATGTCGTCGTCCCGCGCCTTGGCCTGTCCGGCGGCTGCACGGCCAGCGAGCAGCAACAGTAGGATAAGGCACGGCCACAGACGCCCCACGGGAAGTCTCCGCCACTAAAAAGAGAAAGAACAAAACAGGGTAATACGCGCCGGCGCCATGGTCAAGGCAAGATCGGATTCTTTGCAATCTAAGGATGAACGCAACATGAGACCTCGCGAAGCCGCGGAACTTCGGCAAAGCTCGTGCATCAAGGCAATCGAGGAGTTTCGAGCCAGGCTGCACATGCTCGAGCAGGACCTGAAAAATACCCGCGACGAGCTCCTCGATCTCTACAAGAACATGCCGCAGGCGGGCACGCCGGAATACGAGGAGCGCCAAGACAAGATCGCACAGCTCAGCCGCTGGCTCGCCGCCCTCGACGTCGCCCATGCGCAAGCGCTGCCCACCCTGGAACGGATGGAAGCGAGTGCCGCGAGAAAAGAGCGGAAGGCGAAAGCGCGCCGGCCGAGCTCAAGCAGTCGCTGCGCAAGACGATCGACGATCCGCGCCACTGGCGCGACGGCGACCCCGCGCTCGCCCAGTTCGTGAGCGACGGGTTCAAGCGACTCTATCCGGATGACTCTGAAGAGTGACCGATTGGCAAGGCGTATCCGTCCACCACCCCGGCCCCCGCGCCGGGGATTTCGTATATCGAGGAACCACGCTCATGGCACTTTCCGTAATCGCGCTCTCGTCGCGCGCGCTCCTGAAGCTCGGCGCGGCCGGCATCGCCTCGTTCGAGGAAGGCACGGCCGAATCCGAGCTCGCCGCCAATCTCTATCCGCCGGCGCGCGACGCGCTGCTCTCGGCGCATCCCTGGAACTTCGCGACCGGCCAGGCGCGCCTGCCGCGCCTCGCCGCGGAGCCGGTGGCGGATTTTCCTTACGCCTATCAGCTTCCCGCCGATTTCCTGCGCGCGCTTTCGGCTGGGCCCGAGGGGCGCGGGCGCGGCATCGACTACCGCATCGCCGAGCGCCGGCTACACGCCGCCGCGGAGAGCGTCGTGCTCACCTACGTCTTCCGGCCCGACGAAAGCGCGTTTCCGCCGTTCTTCGACCAGGCGCTGATCGCGCGGCTCGCGGCCGAATTCTGCCTGCCGCTCACCGAGAGCACGACGCGTGCCGAGGCGCTGCACCGCCTCGCCGAGGCGGAGTTCCGCCGCGCGCGCCTGATCGACGCGCAGGAGGAGACGCCGCCCGCGGTCGAGGATTTCACGCTGCTGGGAGCGCGCGCATGACGACGCTCCGCCTGCTCAAGACCAGCTTCACGGCCGGCGAAGTGGCGCCGCCGCTGCTCGGCCGCAGCGACCTCGCCGCCTACGAGAACGGCGCCGCCCGGCTGCGCAACGTGTTCATCCACCCGACCGGCGGCGTGACGCGCCGCGCGGGCCTGCGCCACGTGGGGCGGGCGCGCCGGATGCTCGAGCGCTACGCGGCGCCGGCCGCGATGACGGCGCCCAACGGCGGGACCGCCGCACACGCGAACGACGACGATCCGTCGACCAAGCTGACGACGGGCGCGCTGAACGCGACCGACAACTTCGTCGTCGTCCGCTACGATCTCGGCAGCGCCCAAGCGGTGCTGTTCGCCGACGCCTTGGAGCTTTCGGTCGCCGCCGGCTCGGCCTCGGCGGAATTCCGGATCCAGCATTCCAGCGACGACGCGAACTGGACCGATTTCGGGCGGCCGCTCGCCGTCGACACCGTCCCGGCCAGCGCGCGCCGCGCGGCCGCAGACGGCCAGCCCGTCGCCCGACGCTATTGGCGCATCGTGCGGATCGGCACCACCAGTCTCGGCGCGGCCTCGCTCGGCGGCTTCCATCTCTGGCGCGAAGGCGCCGCGGCCTCGGCCGGGCGCCTCGTATCCTTCGCCTTCAACACCGAGCAGACCTATCTGCTGTGCTTCACGGACCGGAACATCGCCGTTTTCGCCGGCGACGCGGCCGTGGCGGACCTTCCCTCGCCCTATGCGGCGGCCGCGCTGCCGGCACCGGGCGCCGCTTACGGCGCCGGCCGCGCCGGCCAGTTCGCCTGGGCGCAGAGCGCCGACACGCTGCTGCTGGCGCACGCCGAGGTGCCGCCGCTGCGCGTCCTGCGCCGACTCGTGACGCAGGGCGGCGTTCCGGTCGAGGACTGGATCACGGCACCGTGGCGATTCGTCGAGGAGGAGACCAAGGAGACGAACGGCACGCTGATCGGCAAGGCGCGGCGCCAGCCCTATCACAAGTTCGCCGACCCGGACGTGACCTTGGCGCCGAGCGGAACGACGCGCGACACGAGCGTCACGATCACTGCCTCGGCCCCGGCTTTCGCGGCCGAGGATGTCGGCCAGCGTTTCCGCATCGCGCAGCGGGAGATCGAGATCACGGCGGTGGCCTCGCCGCTCTCGGCGACCGCGCTGGCGAAGGAAACGCTGAAATCGACCACCGCCACGAAGGACTGGGAGGAACCGGCATTCTCGCCGCGGCGCGGATGGCCGGTCTCCTGCGGCTTCCACCAGGACAGGCTCGTCATCGGCGGCACGCGCGATCTGCCGAACCGGCTCTGGCTTTCGAAATCCGCCGATCTCTTCAGCTTCGATCTCGGCGAAGGCAAGGACGACGAGGCGATCGAGTTCGCGATTCTCTCCGACCAGGTCAACGCGATCCGCGCGGTCTTCTCGGGCCGGCACCTGCAGGTCTTCACGTCCGGCGCCGAATTCATGGTGAGCGGCGACCCGCTGACGCCGGCGAGCGTGCAGCTGAAGCGCCAGACCCGCGTCGGCTCGCCCACCGGCGGCTACGTGCCGCCGCGCGACGTCGACGGCGCCACGCTGTTCGTCGCGCGCAGCGGCCGGGAACTGCGGGAGTTCCTGTTCGCCGACGTGGAGCAGGCGTATCAGTCCAACGATCTGGCGCTGCTCGCCCGGCACGTGATGACCGGCGCGATCGACCAGGACTACGACGCGCAGCGCCGGCTGTTCCATCTCGTGATGCGCGACGGCTCGCTCGCGACGGTGACGGTCTACCGCGCGGAGCAGGTGACGGCGTGGAGCGTGCAGCACACCGACGGCGCGTTCCGCGCGGTGGCCGCGGTCGACGACGACGTGTACGCGCTCGTCGAACGCGCCGGTTCGCTCTTCATCGAGCGCTTCGACGAGGCGCTCGCCACCGACGCGGCGCTCACCGGCGCGGTGGCGGACGCGGCGCCGCCCGAGAGCGCCTGGACCGGGCTCGGACACCTCGAAGGCCGCGCCGTCGCCGTCGTCGCCGACGGCACGCCGTTGCCGCCCCACACGGTGGCGGCGGGCGCCGTGACGCTCGATCCGCCGGCGCGCGCCGTGGAGATCGGCCTGCCGTTCGAGATGGAGGTGGCGCCGCTGCCGCCGGCCGCGCTGCAGCCGCGCCTTTCGAACCAGGGCATACCGGTGCGCCTCGTCTCCGCGAATTTTCGCCTGCTCGCCACGCGCGCGCTGCGCGTCGATACCGGCCGCGGCGCCGGCGACATTCCGTTCAAGCGGTTCGGCGCGGACGGCGTGCTCGATACCGCGCCGCTTCCGTTCACCGGCGACGTGACGGTGCGCGCGCTCGGATGGCGGCGCGGCGGCACGGACCCGCTGTGGCGGGTGGCGCAGGACGCGCCGCTGCCCTGCACGATCCTGTCCGTCTCGACGCTGATCAAGGCCGGCGACGCGAGCGGCGCCGGCGCCTGACCCGAAACAAGCCAGCAAGAGGAGAGACCGGCATGGCCGGATTCGAGACATTGGCGATCACCGCAGCGATGGCCGCCGCCTCCCAGGCGCTCGGCGCCGCGCAGGCGAGCCGCCGGGCGCAGGCCGAGGCCGAGGCGCAGACCAACGCGACCGCGCATCAGCTTCAGCAGCAGGCGCTGGCCGCCCAGATCGAGGAGCGCCGCCGCCAGGAGCAGCTCGCGCGCGAGCGCGCGGCGCGCCTGGCGCGCTTCGGCGCACAAGGCATCGCGGCCGGCGGCGGCTCGAGCGACACGGTGCTGGCCGGCCTCGCCGCGGAAAGCGCGCGGCAAGGATCCGAGAACGCGCGTGCGCGCAGCCTCGCCATGTCGGGCTCGCTGCTCGACCTCGCCGACCGCAACCGGCTGACGCTGCTGCGCGCGGCCGAAGCCCGCGAGAAGGCGGCGCTCGGCATCGCGGAAGCGGGCGCCGGTCTCGCCCGCGGTCTCGGCCGCGCCCCCGCCTCGGCGCTCGCCGCCGATGGCGGAAGCGGATTCAAGAGCCCGCTGCCCTACGGCACCGGCGGCTACTTCAAACGCTGAGCGCCGCCCGCGCTGCGCGCGTCCGCGCCGCGCGCGCCCGCCTATCCTCGCCAGGAAAACCGCACCATGACCGACCACATCGTCATCGGCGACATCCGCCCGCGCATCCAGTACGTCGCGGACGGAACGCAAGCCGCATTCACCTACCCGTTCCCGATCTTCGCCGCCGCCGATCTCCAGGTCTATCTCGGCGACACCTTGCAGGGCACGGGCTTCGCCGTCGCCGGCGCCGGCCAGTCGGCGGGCGGCAGCGTCGCGTTCGCGGCGCCGCCCGCGGCCGGCACGCGCGTCACGCTCGTCCGCGCGCTCGCGATCGCGCGCACGACGGATTTCCAGGAGGGCGGCGCCTTCCGCGCCAAGACGCTCAACGACGAGCTCGACCGGCAGACTGCGTTCATCCAGGAAGTAGGCGAGCGCGTCGAGCGCGCGATCGTCGCGGCGCCGACCGAGAGTGCGGCCCCGCTCGTGCTGCCGCCGCCGGCGCAGCGCGCCAACGCGTTCCTCGCCTTCGACGCCGCGGGGGCGCCGATGGCCAGCGCCGGCGCCGCTTCCGTTCCGGTCTCGGCCGCGATGTCGCCCGTGGTGCAGGCGGCGACGACCGGCGCCGCACGCGCGCTCCTCGGTGCGTTCGGCAACGAGCGCCTCGCGAAATCCGCCGCCTACACCGTCGCCAACGCCGACAAGGCGAAGACGATCGCCTGCGCGAGCGGCCCGTGGACGCTGACCTTCGCGGCCGCCGCCGGCTACGACGCCGATTTCTTCGTCTGCATCGTCAACGAGAACGCCGCGCGCGCGATCAAGCTGTCGCCCTCGGGCGGCACCGACCTCTGGCTCTTTCCCGGCCAGACCGCGCTCGTGCTGCGGCAGAACACGGCCTGGCGCATCCTGCGCCCCGAGCGCTGGCGCCTCGCGGCCGGCGTGACGGTGCATGTCGACGCCGCGAACGGCAACAATGCGAACGACGGCCTTGCGGCGGGCGCCGGCTGCGCGCTGGCGACCTTCGCCGCCGCGCGCGACCTCGTCTGCCAGAATTTCGACTTCGCCGGCCAGACGGTGACGATCAAGTATCCCGACGGCACCCACACCGCGCCGATCGCGATGGGCGTCGCGCACGACTGGGTCGGCGGCGGCCAGCTCCGCATCGACGGAAACAGCGCCACGCCCGCGAACTGCGTCCTGAGCGTGGCGAATACCCACGCCATTCAGATCGAAGGACGAAAATCCGGCCCCGTGCTGCTGCGCGGGTTCAAGGTGACGACGAC
>JAEULD010000285.1 GCA_016792765.1 Candidatus Odyssella sp. | reverse complement strand
GGTGGTTCGGCCCTTGAAATGTTCTTGAAAAGTTCCATATCGCCGCCATGGCCCCTTTCCGGGCCACGCGGCGCCGCGCGCTCCCGCGGGGCCATGCGGAGCTTTGGATGAGCGAGACGCGGAATGCGCACGGCGCGGTTGAAGATCGTTGAAATCCTGCGGCGGATCAGCCTCGGCCTTGCCCGGTTTCGCACGCGCGATGCACGCGAATGACTACGGATGACTGCAAAAGCCTACGCTTCGCCACCAGGGGGCGGCGGCGGATGTTGGCGCCGATGTTTGCGCGCATGTTGACGGATGTTTACGGATGTTGACGTTTGTTGACGTTTCGCACCCCACCCCCCGTCAACAGGGTGGCCGTCGCCGGACCGGCGCGGTTTCGGGCTCAGGCGCTGAAAAAGCCAAGAAAAGCCAAGGTCCACCTTGGCTTTTGACGTGGCAACCTTGGCTTTTGTTGGCTTTCGGCGCCGGAAAAAGCCAAGGAAAGCCAACAAAAGCCAAGGAAAGCCAAGGTGCGCGCGGCCGGATCCGGCGCCCGGCCGAGGGCGCGCCGGCGCGCCGCTATTCCGCCGCCTTCACCTCGAAGCCGCGCGCCGTGCGCTCGGCTTTCAACTGCTCGGCGATCAGGAACGCGAGTTCCAGCGCCTGGCTGCCGTTGAGCCTGGGATCGCAATGCGTGTGGTAGCGGTCGGAGAGATCCGATTCGCGGATCTCGCGCGCGCCGCCCACGCACTCGGTCACGTCCTGCCCCGTCATCTCGAAATGCACGCCGCCCGCATGGGTACCCTCTCCATGGTGCACCCCAAAAAATCCGCGCACCTCCTTCAGGATGCGGTCGAACGCGCGCGTCTTGAAGCCGTTCGCGGCCTTGATCGTGTTGCCGTGCATCGGATCGCACGACCACACCACCTTCCGGCCCTCGCGCTTCACCGCGCGCACCAGCGGCGGCAACGTCTTCTCCACCTGGTCGGCGCCCATGCGCGCGATCAGCGTGAGCCGCCCCGGCACGTTGCCGGGGTTGAGGATGTCGATCAGGCGCAGCAGTTCGTCGGTCTTCGTCGTCGGCCCGCATTTCAGGCCGAGCGGGTTGTGCACGCCGCGCAGGAATTCCACATGCGCGCCGTCGGGCTGGCGCGTGCGGTCGCCGATCCACAGCATGTGGGCCGAGCAGTCGTACCAGTCGCCGGTGAGACTATCGCGCCGCGTCAGCGCCTGCTCGTAGGGCAGCAGCAGCGCCTCGTGCGAGGTGAAGAAGCTCGCCTCCTTCACCTGCGGCACCGATTCGGCCGTGATGCCGCACGCCTCCATGAAGATCAGCGCCGAATCGATGTTGGCCGCCAGCGCCTCGTAGCGCGCGCCGGCCGGGCTGTCTTTCACGAAGTCGAGGTTCCACTTGTGGACCTTGTGGAGGTCGGCATAGCCGCCGAGCGCGAACGCGCGCAGCAGGTTCAAGGTCGAGGCGGCGCGGAAATAGGCTTCCACCATGCGCTCGGGATCGGGCCGGCGCGCCTCGGGCGTGAACTCCATCTTGTTGATGATGTCGCCGCGATAGGCGGGCAGGGAGATGCCGCCCTGCTCCTCGGTGTTCGCCGAGCGCGGCTTCGCGAACTGGCCGGCGAGGCGGCCCACCTTCACCACCGGCAGGCCGGCGCCGTACATCAGCACGACGGTCATCTGCAGCAGCACCTTGAAGGTGTCGCGGATGTTGTCGGCCTTGAACTCGGCGAAGCTCTCGGCGCAGTCGCCGCCCTGCAGCAGGAACGCCTTGCCCTCGGCCGCGCGCGCGAGCTGCGCGGTGAGGTCGCGCGCCTCGCCGGCGAACACCAGCGGCGGAAACGCGGCCAGGCGTTGCTCGACCGCGGCGAGCGCGGCGGCATTCGGGTAATCGGGCATCTGGAGCGCGGGCTTCGCGCGCCAGGCGGCGGGGGTCCAGGGGCTCGGCATCGGCGGGTCGTCCTGAGGGCTGCGGTATCGGCCCCTCCTTACTCCAAACGGCGCCGCAGGGGAAATGACGGCGCGCACGCGGCGGCAAACGGCGCGGGGCAGGCGAGGCGGCCCCGGCCCTCACTTCCCAAGCCGCAAGTGCGGTTTGGGCCCCTTCTCTCCGACTTCGTGGGTGAGAGAAGGAAGGGTTCGCCGCTTGTTTCTCTCTCCCGCGCCAGCGGGAGAGAAGGGGCCCATTTCGCCGCTCTTCGCGGCGAAATGGGAAGTGAGGGCCGGCGCTTAACGCCGGGAACCGTTTCGAAGCGTCTCGAGATCGAGGCGGCGGAACGGGCCCAGCGAGACGCCGGCCATCAGTGCCGCGGCCTCGCCGCGCGCGATCGGCCAGCGGCCGAACGTGCCCATGGCGAGGTTGCGGAACGGCGCGAGCCAATCGCGTTCGCTCTGGAACAGCGGGGTCAGCCAGCGGCTGGCCCATTGATAGAAGCGGACGTGCCGGCGGCGGCGCGCGTCGTAGAGCGCCAGCGCCGCGTCGATCTCCGGCTCGGCGGCGAGCGCGTCGGCGAGGGCCGCGGCGTCGATCAGGCCGAGATTGGCGCCCTGGCCGAGCTGCGGGCTGGTGCCGTGCGCGGCGTCGCCGATGAACAGGATGCGGCCGGCGATCGGCGTGCGCAGCACGACGTCGCGGTATTTCGCGCGCAGGAAGGCCTCGCCGTCGGGAATGCCGTCGACATAGGCGGCATAGTCGGGCCAGTAGCCGGCAAGCTCGCGGCGCCACGCCTCGATGCCGGCGGCGCGCCAGGCCTCGACGCGCTCGTTCGGCAGGCTCCAGAACACCGCCACCTGCCGCGTGCCGGGCGGCTGGCCGGGCAGGCGGCCGATCGGCAGCAGCCCCGCCATGCGCCGCGTGCCGTCGAAGCGCTGGCGCAGCATGCCGGTGGCGGCGCCCCGCTCGTCGCGCACGGTCCAGAGCGCGCCATAGGGATAGCGCGGCGCGCGCACCACCGCGCCGTGCTTCGCGCGCAGCGCCGATTCCGCCCCGTCGGCGACCAGCACGAGGTCGAACGGGCCGTGTCGCCGCCCGCGCGCGTCGAGCAAACGGAGCGCGCCTGCGGTCTCGATCTCGGCGATCTCGGCGCCCGTCCGCAACGCGATGCCGTCGCGCGCCACCGCCTCGTGCAGCAGGCCGAACAGCGTGCCGCGCTGAAGCCCGAGGCCGAAGCTGCCGGGCCGAAAGTGCTCGTAGCGCACGTCGAGCACGACGCGGCCCCGAACCGTGTGGCCGAGCATGCGCGTCACCTTCGCGCCATGCGCGAGCGCGGCGTCGAGCAGGCCGAGCCGCTCCAGCACGGCTTGCCCGGTCGGCTGGATCAGCAATCCCGCCCCGATCGGCCGCGGATGCTCGAACCGCTCGAAGATCTCGACCCGATGCCCGGCGCGATGCAGGAACAGCGCCGCCGCCTGTCCCGCGACCCCGCAGCCGACGATGGCGATGGCGTTCATTCCTTCCAAACAACCGTCATCCCGACCGAAGCGCGGTGCTCTTGCACCGCGCGAAGCGGAGGGATCGCGCGGCAGCGGCCACGCGCGACTGCAACACGATCCCTCCACTCCGCACGCGCGCAGGCGCGTGCTCCGGTCGGGATGACGACACGGGAAAGGGCGCGCCGCTCACTCCGCCGCCTTCCGCACCGGCGCCTGCCACGGGCCGCTCGCCTTGGTGCGCATCGTGACGAGCTCTTCGGCGGCCGTGGGGTGGATGCCGATCGTCGCGTCGAAGTCCTTCTTCGTGGCGCCCATCTTGATCGCGACGGCGAAGCCCTGGACGATCTCGCCGGCGTCGGGGCCGACGATGTGCAGGCCCACGACCTTCTGGCTCGCGCGATCCACGACGAGCTTCATCATCGTCTGCTCGTCGCGGCCCGAGAGCGTGTGCTTCATCGGCCGGAACGTCGCGCGATAGATGTCGACGGCGCCGTGGCGTTTCGCGGCGTCTTCCTCGGTGAGGCCGACCGTGCCGAGATTGGGCTGGCTGAACACGCAGGTCGGCACGTTCTCGTAGCTCACGCTGCGGCCCGACGGATTGAACAGCGCGTCCGCCAGCGCGTGGCCCTCGGCAATGGCGACCGGCGTGAGGTTGAGCCGGTCGGTGACGTCGCCGATCGCGAAGATGTTGGGAACGCTCGTGCGCCAGCCCGCGTCGACCGCGATGGCGCCCTTGCCGTCGAGCGCCACGCCCGCCGCCTCGAGGCCGAGATTGCGCGTCAGCGGCGCTCGGCCGGTGGCGAACATCACCGCGTCGCAATGCACGGTGTGGCCGTCCTTGAGCGCGGCCGCGAGGCCGTCGCCGGTCTGTTCGATGCCGGCGATGTCGGCGCGGAAGCGCAGGTCGACGCCCTTCTTGCGCATCTCCTCGGCGAGGAACGCGCGGCAATCGCCGTCGAAGCCGCGCAGGAAACGGTCGCCGCGATAGATCTGAGTCACCGCGGCGCCGAAGCCGTGGAAGATGCCGGCGAACTCCACCGCGATGTAGCCGCCGCCCACGACGAGCACGCGCTCGGGGAAGCGCTCGAGGAAGAAGCACTCGTTCGACGTGATGCCGAGCTCGCCGCCCGGAATGTCGGGCTTGGTCGGCCAGCCGCCGGTGGCGATCAGGATCTTGTCGGCGGTGACGATCTCGGCCGGCGCGTGCGGGAGCTTCGGATCGACGAGCTCGAGCGTGTGCGCGTCGCGCAGCTTCGCGCGCTTGTCGAAGATCTTCGCGCCGGCGCCCTCGATGAGGCGCCGGTAGATGCCGTTGAGCCGCGCGATCTCGGCGTTCTTGTTGGCGATCAGCTTGCCCCAATCGTGCCGCACGGCGTTCGCCGGGATCGGGTCCCAGCCGAAGCCGGCCGCGTCGCCCGCTTCCTCGGGGAAGTGCGAGGCATAGACGAACAGCTTCTTGGGCACGCAGCCGACGTTGACGCAGGTGCCGCCGAGATAACGCTCCTCGGCGACGCCGACGCGGGCGCCGTGCGCGGCGGCGATGCGCGAGGCGCGCGTTCCGCCCGATCCGCCGCCGATGACGAAGAAGTCGAAATCGTATTGGGGCATGGGACGCTCGCGGGGGTTGGCGGGGAGGGGCGCGCTCGGCCGCTAGGATATCGCGTAGCCGGGCCGCTCCGGCAAGGGTGCGGCGCCGGCCGCGCCCGCGCCGATCGCCGGACCGGCCGTCCTTGCCGCGCGGCAAATCCCGACTATGCTTTCCGCGCCCGTTCCCGTATTCGACCGCCGATGACGCAACGTTTCCTCCGCGACCTCGCGCGCTGGGGCGCCGCCGCGGGCGCCCGTCTCTCCTGGCTCGCGATGCTGCCGCTGCAGCCGCGGCGGCGATCGAGCATCACCGACAACGGCTGGTGGTCGGCGTTCTGCGCGCGCAACGCCGCCGACGACCGGCGCTTCGCGCGCTTCCGGCGCATGGCGCGGCACCGGCTCATCGTCGAGGCGACGCCGCCGGCGGAGGCGCGCCAGCACCTGGAACGCGTGCTGCGGCAGACCCCGCACTATCGCGCGCTGTTCGACAGGTTCCTGACGCTCGACCGCATCGGCGCGCCGATCATGACGGAGTTCGCGCCGGACGTCTGGTTCGCGCCGAACACCGTGCGCTACATGCGCTATCTCAGCGACTGCGAGGCGCGCTTCGGCAACCTCGACGGCGCGACGATCGTCGAGATCGGCATCGGCTTCGGCGGCCAGTGCAAGATCGTCTTCGACCGCTTCCGCCCGGGGAAATACATCCTCATCGACCTGCCGGGACCGATCGCGCTGGCGCGCCGGGTGCTGACCGAGACGCTCGGCCCCGCCATCGTCGCCGAGCGCCTGCTGTTCCTCGAGGCCGGCAAGGCCGGCGCCCCGGCCGGATTGCCGGACGGGCCGTTCGATCTCGCGATCAGCACGCTGGCGTTCTCCGAATGCCATCGCACGGTGCAGCGGGGCTACATCGAGTCCGTGCTGTCGCGCGCGCGCTGCGGCTACATCCACCGCAACGAGATTTCGGGCTTCTTCGGCGTGAAGTCGCTCGGCGTCGCGGAGATCGCCGCGGCCCTGCCGGCCAAGCTCGAGATCGAGCGCGACGACATCACCTATTGGTACGACCGCACCGATATCCTGGCGTGGGGCGAGCGGCGCGCGGCGATTGCCGCCTGAACGCTACGCCGCCGGCGCCTTGGCGGCGTTCTCGCGCCAGTAGCCGCGCCAGCGGAGGGCGAACAGGACGAGGCACAGCGCCGCCTGCGCCGCCGCCGGCAGAATCCCGAGCTGCCATCCGCCTTGCCCGGTCGGCAGCACGATGCCGAGAAGGTCGGTCTGCCGCCCGGCGACGAGCACCGCAGGCACCGCGAAATAGAGCACGAACCACGCCATGCCGCCGGACACGCTGGCGAGGCCGGCGTCGCGGCCGAGCGCCAGCGCCTGCACGATCAGGACGTCGCGCGTGAGGAACAGGAACGCCGCGATCAGGATCGGCAGCGTGTCGGATACGGGCGCGCCGGGAAGTTGCAGCGCGCGCAGCGAGACCGGGCCGCCGGCGCCGGACGCGATCGCGCCGAGAACGGCAAGCCCGAAGGCGGCATAAGTGACGAGCCACAGCGGCAGCAGCGCGACGCCGTCGCTCCATCGCCCGCGCGCCAGGTTCTGCACGCTCTGGCGCAGCGCGAGCGGGTCCTTCGCCTCGATCAGCGTGATCGCCCACAGCATCACGGCCAGGAGGCCGGCCGGCAGCAGCAGCGCGATCTCGGGCTGGCCGCGCCCATAGGCGAGGCCTTCGCCGTAGACGACGAAGGTGACGAGGAACAGCAGCCACGCCCAGGGCGCGCTCCGCATCTGCAGCTCGCGCCGCATGCGGCGATAGACGCCGGCCACGGCCCAGAGCGCGAAGAACCAGATCGTGAGCAGGACCAGGCCCTCGCGCCCGATCGCGTGCCCGAACCAGCGCGCTTCGTTGCCGAGCCCCCAGTAGACGAAGGCGGCGAGCAGCGCGGCGGCGATCATGCCCGCGACGTGGGCGACCGTGGTGCCGCCGCCGCGATCGCCCGGCCGCCCCGAGAGCCGCGCGAGGCTCGCCAACATCCCCGTCGCCTGGCAGACGACGCCGTAACCGATCAGCGCCGCGGCGCCGGCGAGGACGGCACGCAGCGGCCGCTGATAGGCGTCGGCCGCGAGATAGGCGGCGATGCAGAAGAGCGCCATGAACCACGCGAGCGAGGTGGCGCCGAACAGCTTGCCCCACGCCATCGTCCACGGGTGCAAGGTCGAGAGCCGTTGCGCGTCCCAGGTGCGCCCGCGGATTTCGCGCAGCACGGCGCCGGCCGCCTGGCGGCCCGCCCAGAAGACGACGATCGCCGCGCCCAGCCAGTAGGCGACGAAGCCGGTGATGTCGGGCACGAAGGCGCGCCGGGTCAGGCCGTAATCGACCGCCAGCGCGCAGACGAGCAGCAGGCCGCTCAGCATCGCGGCCACGAGCACGCGCGTGCCCGTGAACTGGATCCAGAGATTGCGCCGGAACTCCGGATTGGCGATCACGGCGCCGTCCCTTTCTTGGCGCCGTCCTGCGACAGCGCGAAATAGATCTCTTCGACCCGCGCGCGATCCTCGGCATAGGCGACGACCGGCAGGCCGGCGCCGACGCAATGGCGCAGCAGCGCCGCGCGCGCACCGGCGTCGGCGGGAATGAACACGCTGGCGCTGGTGCCGTGAACCGCCACGCGCGCCGCCGCCTCGAATCCGGCGAGTACCTTGTCGAAGCCGGGGTCGGGCGCCGCGATCTCGATGCGCATGCAGGTCTGGCGCGCCTCGGCGCCGGGATCGCCGCCGCGTTCGCTCGCGCCGATCGCCGCCGCGGCCTCGGCGAGCGGCTTGTGCAGCACCAGCCGGCCGCCGCGGACGATCATCACGTGCGTCGAGTAGTCCTCGAGCTCCGATAGGATGTGCGAGGAGACGATGAGCGTCATTCCGCCCTTGGCGAGGTCGGAGATCAGCGACGAGAGGTTCCAGCGCGCCTCGGGGTCGAGGCCTGCGGCGGGCTCGTCGAGCAGCAGCAGCGACGGGTCGTGGATGATCGCCTGCGCGATCGCGAGCCGCTGGCGCTGGCCGCGCGAGAGCTGCGCAGCGCGCCGCTCCATCAGCGCGGCGAGATCGAGACGCGCGGCGGTGCGCTCCAGCGCCTCCGCCTGCTCCGCGCGCGAGAGATCATGGATCGCGGCATGATAGGAGAGGCATTGCCGCACGGTGAGCTCGTCGTAGAGCCCGTAGAAATCGGAGAGATAGCCGAGCTTCCGGTGGCTTTCGCGCGGATGGCCGGCGACGTCGAGCCCGTCGAGGACGATGCGCCCCGAAGCGGGCCGGTCGAGCACGGCGAGGCAGCGCAGCAGCGTCGTCTTGCCCGCGCCGTTCGGACCGACCAGGGCGGTGATCGTGCCGGGTTCGATCGCGAACGAGACGCGGTCGAGCGCCCGCGCGCCGGGATAGTCGTAGACGAGGTCCTCGGCGGCGACGATGGGCATGCGAAAGCGCGCCTCGCTTGGGGGCCGCAGGCTAGACGAGCGCGGCCCGGCACTCAATCGGCGCGGCAGTCCGAAACGCTCCGCGCTGCCGGGCTCAAACCCCGCCGAGCGCCACGTATTTCACCTCGACGTACTCCTCGATGCCGTATTTCGAACCCTCGCGGCCGATGCCGGATTCCTTCATGCCGCCGAACGGCGCCACCTCGGTCGAGATGATGCCGGTGTTGACGCCGACCATGCCGTATTCGAGCCGCTCGGCGGCGCGCCAGATGCGGCGGTTGTCGCGGCTGTAGAAATACGAGGCGAGGCCGAATTCGGTGTCGTTGGCGATGCGGATCGCGTCGTCGTCGGCCTTGAATCGGAACAGCGGCGCGACCGGGCCGAACGTCTCCTCGCGTGCGAGCCGCATCGCAGTCGTAGCGTTCGCGAGCACGGTCGGCTCGTAGAACGTGCCGCCGAGCGCGTGGCGCTTGCCGCCGATGACGACGCGGGCGCCCTTGCCCTTGGCGTCGGCGACGTGCTGCTCCACCTTGTCGAGCGCCTGCCGGTCGATGAGCGGGCCCTGCGCCACGCCGGGCGTGAAGCCGTCGCCGACCTTGAGCGCGCTCACGGCCTGGGCGAGGCGCGCGGTGAACTCGTCGTAGACGCCGTCCTGGATCAGGAAGCGGTTCGCGCAGACGCAGGTCTGGCCCGTGTTGCGGTACTTCGAGGCGATGGCGCCCTCCACCGCGGCGTCGAGATCGGCGTCGTCGAACACGATGAACGGCGCGTTGCCGCCGAGCTCGAGCGACACCTTCTTCACCGTGCCGGCGCATTGGCGCATCAGCAGCTTGCCGATCTCGGTGGAGCCGGTGAACGAGAGCTTGCGTACGGCGGGATTGGACGTGAGCTCGCCGCCGATGGCGACGGCGTCGCCGGTGACGACGTTGAATACGCCCTTCGGCAGCCCGGCGCGCTGCGCCAGCTCTGCGATGGCCAGAGCCGAAAGCGGAGTCTGCTCGGCCGGCTTGGCCACGACCGTGCAGCCGGCCGCGAGCGCGGGCGCGATCTTGCGCGTGATCATCGCGATCGGGAAGTTCCACGGCGTGATCGCGGCGCACACGCCGATCGGCTCCTTGAGCGCGAACAGGCGCTTGTCGCCCCACACGGAGGGGATCGCGTCGCCGTAAACGCGCTTCGCTTCCTCGGCGAACCACTCGATGAACGAGGCGCCATAGGCGACCTCGCCCTTCGCCTCGGCGAGCGGCTTGCCCTGCTCGGTGACCATGATCGCGGCGAGATCGTCGGCATTCGCCATCAGCAGGTTGAACCAGGCGCGCAGGATGCCGGCGCGCTCCTTGCCGCTCTTGGCGCGCCAGGCGGGATAGGCGGCGCTGGCCGCCGCGATCGCGCGCTTCGTTTCCGCCGCGCCGAGATCGGGCACGTCGGCGATGTGCGCGCCATTGGCCGGGTTGGCCACCGCGAAACGCTTGCCGCCGTCGGCGGCGATCCAGGCGCCGTCGACGAACGCGTCCGTGCGGTGGAGGGAAGGATCCTTGAGCTGCATGGTTCACCTCACCGCCGCTAGATCGCGCCGCGGCGCGGTTTCGTCAAGCGGTGGGAGAATGTCCAGACATCGTTCGGCGTCGCAGCGGCCGCCGGGTAACCGATCTATGCACCCAGCAGCAGTGTGTCTATCGCGCGCACGATGCGATCGCGGTCCCGCGCGAGGGCGCTGACGCGATCCTTGAGAATTCGGCGCGGCACCGTCGCGACTTGAGTGGTCAGCAGCATCACTTGTGTGCCGTCCACGTCGAAAATTGGGTTCAGCGGCGCAAATATCTTGCCCTTGTACGCGGCGAGCCGTGCCAGCGGAATCACGACTCTCGTGTCGGCGGCCTCGAGATAATCCGATTGGATGTCGACGACGTACGGAATGGCCTGGCCGGCGACGCGATAGACGTCGAACTGGGCCATTAGAACGACCTGAACTCTTCGCCGAAGATGCCGTGCTTTTCGACGAAATCGTTGTAGGCGCGCATCGCCTCGCGGGCATCCCTGCGCCAAGTTTGCAAGCGGCGACGCTTCACCTCTTGGGCCAATTTCTGCTCCATGAAGCTGGAAAGCCCGATGCCAAGAATCTTCGCCTCGCGCAACAGCTCCGCGTCGATGCTGAGATTAGCGGCCTTCTTGCGGCGCTTCGGGCTGCGTGCATCCATCATGCGTCTCCATGATGCGCATACTCTATGCGCATGGCTGAGCGGCGGCAACCCGGCCATCAGGGCGCCGGCAGTAGCCGGTCGATCCGGCCGGCGAAATAGTAATGCGCGAGGCTCAGCCATTCGCGCAGCGCGATCGTCAGCAGGTTGAGCCCGCGGCCGAGATTGCGGCCGAACGCCTCGTCGCCCTCGCCGAGGCGGCGGTAGTCGACGGGGTAGGGGATCACGGTCCAGCCGAGCTTGCGGAACGCGCCCATCGCGCGCGGCATGTGGTTGGCCGAGGTGACGAGAATCCACGTCTCGCCTGGCGCGGGCCTCACGAGATCGCGGGTCAGCAGCGCGTTCTCGTAGGTGTCGCGCGACTTCGTCTCGAGGATGAGGCGCGCTTCGGGCACGCCGAGCGTCACCAGCAGCGGTTTCGCGTGCTCGGCCTCGCTCTTCTGCTCTTCCACGATGAGGCCGGCGCCGCCGCTGTACACCAGCTTCGCGTCGGGATAGCGCCGCGCAAGGGCGACGAAACCCGTGATGCGCTCGCCGCGTCCGTTCAGCGCCACTTGCCCGAAGCGGTTGCTCTGGCGCGTATCGATCGCGCCGCCGAGCACGATGATGCCGGCCACCCTCCCGGGCAATTGCGCCGGCGCCGCGAAGCGCTCCTCGAGCGGCTCCATGAGCCACACGCCGGGCTGCGCATAGGCGACGAAGACCGCGAGCAGCGCGGACAGCGCAACGAAGAACCGCCCGGTTCGTCGCCAGCGCGTGAACAGCAGCAGCGCGCCGAGCACGAGGAGGCCGGTCAGCACGTTCGCGGGATTGACGACGAGCCAGAACACCTTGCCGACGACCGGCGACATCGGCCCCTCCCTTCGCTTGCCGAGGGAGACTATCGCCGTCATTGCGGCAGGTCAGCGGCGCTCGTCGTTCCGATCCTGGGCGCCGCGGCGAAATTCCTCGCGCGTCGGCCAGTCCTTGCGATGCAGCAGGCGCGGAACGATCGTGAAGGCGAGCATCAGCACCGCGCCGGCCGCGATGCCGGCGATGTAGATTTCGAGCGAAAACCCCTCGCCGCGATGATCGCGCGACGGCGTGGCCATCGCCACGATGAAGAACCCGATGATGCCGCCCATGATCAGGCGGAAACCGTAGAAACGAACGCGCTGGAACGCGCTGCCATCCGCGTCGCCGCGCAGAAAGGCGATGAAGCGGTGGAAGGACGAATCAGCTGGGAGCATCGATCTCGTCCGGGTTGGCGAGATAGAAGTGAATCGTCGCGCGCACTACTCGACGGTAACGCTCTTCGCCAGATTGCGCGGCTTGTCCACGTCGGTGCCCTTGATCACGGCCGTGTGGTAGGCGAGGAGCTGCACCGGAATCGCGTAGAGGATCGGGGCCACGAACGGGTCGACGGTCGGCAGCTCGACGCTGGTGAGAGCGATGTCGCCGAGCTTGTCGATGCCGGGCTTGTCGGAGAGGAAGATCACCTTGCCGCCGCGCGCCACCGTTTCCTGCGTGTTGGACGCGGTCTTGTCGAACAATTCGTCGTGCGGGCAGATCACGATGATCGGCACCTGCTCGTCGATGAGCGCGATGGGGCCGTGCTTCATCTCGCCGGCGGCGTAGCCCTCGGCGTGGATGTAGGAAATCTCCTTGAGCTTCAGCGCGCCCTCGAGCGCGATCGGATAGGCGGGGCCGCGCCCGAGATAGAGCACGTCGCGCGCCTGGCTGATCACGTGCGCGATCAGCTTCAGCTGCTTGTCGTGCGCGAGCACCTCGGCGGCGCGCGCCGGCACCTCGGCGATCGCGTGCGATAGCTGCGCCTCGCGCACCTTGTCGATCGCGCCGCGCGCCCGCGCGGTGGCCAGCGCCAGCGCCGCGAGCACGGTGAGCTGCGTCGTGAACGCCTTGGTGGAGGCGACGCCGATCTCGGGGCCGGCGCGCGTGGGCAGCACCACGTCCGCCTCGCGCGCGATCGAGCTTTCCGGCACGTTGACGACGGCGATCACCTTCTGCCCGTGCTGCTTCGCATAGCGCAGCGCCGCGAGCGTGTCCGCCGTTTCGCCCGATTGCGAAACGACCACCATCACGCCGCCCTCGGGCATCGGCGCGTTGCGGTAGCGCAGCTCGGAGGCCACGTCGAGCTCGACCGGCACGCGCGCGATCTGCTCGAGCCAGTACTTGGCGACGAAGCCGGCGTAAAAGGCGGTGCCGCAGGCCGTGATCGTGAAGCGCGGCACCTTGGCGAGGTCGAACGGCAGGGCCGGCAGGTTGATCGCGAGCGTGGCCGGGTTGAGGTAGGTCGAGAGCGTGTCGCCGATCACGCCCGGCTGCTCGTAGATCTCCTTCAGCATGAAGTGGCGGAACTCGCCCTTGCCGATCAGCGCGCCCGAGGCCGCCGTTTCGACGACCTTGCGCGTCACCGGCTTGTCGTCGGCATTGTAGATCTCGACGCTGTTGCCGTGGACGACCGCGTAGTCGCCGTCCTCGAGGTAGCAAATCTTGCGGGTCAGCATCGCGAGCGCGAGCGCGTCCGAGCCCAGATACATCTCGCCGTCGCCGTAGCCGACCGCGAGCGGCGGCCCGCGCCGCGCGCCGATCAGCAGGTCGTGCTCGCCGGCGAACAGCAGCGCCAGCGCGAACGCGCCCTGGAGGCGCTTCAACGTCGCGGCCACGGCCTCCCTGGGCTTCATCTGCTGGTCGAGATAGTGCGTGACGAGGTGCGCCACGATCTCGCTGTCGGTCTGGCTCTCGAATTTGTGCCCTTCGGCGACGAGCTCGTTCTTGATCTCCTGGAAATTCTCGATGATGCCGTTGTGCACGATGGCCACGCGCTCGGTCGCGTGCGGATGCGCGTTCACTTCGTTCGGAACGCCGTGCGTCGCCCAGCGCGTGTGCGCGATGCCGATCGTGCCCGCGATCGGCCGCTCGGCGAGCTTGGCCTCGAGATTGCCGATCTTGCCCTGCGCGCGCCGGCGCTTGATGTGACCGTTGGCGAGCGTCGCGATGCCAGCCGAATCGTAGCCGCGATATTCGAGGCGCTTCAGCCCCTCGACGAGGAGCGGGCTGACTTCGCGCTTCGCGATGATGCCGACGATGCCGCACATGGTCCTTATCCGCCTTTCGCCTTGGCCTTTTCGGCGCGCTTCTTCTCGCGGTAGCGCTTCGCCGCGCCCGGTAATTCGCGCTGCTCGGCGCGCGTCACGGCGATCGCGTCGGGCGCCACGTCGCGCGTGATCGTGCTGCTCGCGCCGACGAGCGCGCCGTCGCCCACCCGCACCGGCGCCACCAGCACCGTGTTCGATCCGATCGAGGCGCCGGCGCCGATCACCGTCTTGTGCTTGAAGAACCCGTCGTAGTTCGCCGTGATCGTGCCGGCGCCGATGTTGGTTCCGGCGCCCACTTCGGCGTCGCCGACATAGGTGAGATGGTTGGCCTTGGCGCCTTCGCCGATCAGCGCGGCCTTGCATTCGACGAAATTGCCGATGTGCGCCGCGCGCTCCAGCACCGTGCCCGGGCGCAGCCGCGCGAACGGCCCGACGATCGCCTGCGGGCCCACCGCGGCGCCCTCGATGTGGCAGAAGGCCCGGATTTCCACATTGTCGCCGATCGTGACGCCGGGGCCGAACACGACGTTGGGGCCGATCACCACGTCCTTGCCGAGCCGCGTATCGGCGGCCAGGAAGACGGTGGCGGGATCCGTCATCGTGACGCCGCTTTCCATCGCCGCGCGGCGCAGGCGGTCCTGCAGCGCGGCCTCGGCCTTGGCGAGATCGACGCGGTCGTTGACGCCGAGCAGCTGTTCCTCGGGCGCCTCGATGACGCCGCAGCGGAGCTTCCGCCTGCTCGCGAGGCCGACGATGTCGGTCAAATAGTACTCGCCCTTGGCGTTCTTGTTGTCGACCTTGTCGAGCAGTTCCCAGAGCAGCGCGCCGTCGACGGCCATGACGCCGGAATTGCAGAGGCCGATCTTGAGCTCGGCGGGCGAGGCGTCCTTGGCCTCGACGATGCGCGTGAGAGCGCCGGCGCGGTCGACGACGAGCCGGCCGTAGCCGCCGGGCACGGCCGGCCGGAACCCGAGCACGACGACGGACGTGGCCGGCTTCGCGCGTTCGCGCGCGTCCAGCATGTGGCGCAGCGTCTCCGGCGTGATCAGCGGCGTATCGCCGTAGAGGACGAACACCGTGCCGCGGAAATCGCCGAGCGCCTGCTTCGCGGCCTTCACCGCGTCGGCAGTGCCCCGCTGCTCGGCCTGCACGGCCGTCTCATAGGGCTGCACGGCCTTGGCCACGTCGTCCATGCCGGGCCCGACCACGACGACGGCGCGTTCGGCGCCGATCGCCTCGACCGTGTCGAGCACGTGCAGGACCATCGGCCGCCCGGCCACCGCATGCATGACCTTGGGCAACAGGGATTTCATGCGCGTGCCCTTGCCGGCGGCGAGCACGATCGCGGCGATCTTTGATGCTTGCTTCGAAGCCATTGAAATGACGGATGGAAATCCCGGCCGCGCCCCGCCCTTCGGGGGCGGCGCAAATGTGCCACAGCCGCGCCCGCCGATCAAAGTCACCTTTGGTGACGATCTATTGCTGGCCTATTTGACGACGGCGTGCGAGCCCGGGACCGTCACCTTCTTGACCGCCTTCCAATCCCATTCGATGCCGATGCCGGGGGCGCCGTTCGGATAGGCGAAGCCGTCTTCGATCCGGAGCCGCGACGTCGTGATCGGATCGAGCTGCGGGATGTATTCGAGCCATTGCGCGTTCGGCACCGCGCAGCACAGCGCGACGTGCAGCTCCATCAGGAAGTGCGGGCAGACCGGCACGTTGCAGGCTTCGGCCATGTGCGCGACCTTGAGCCAGGGCGTGATGCCGCCGATGCGCGCGACGTCCACCTGCACGATTCCGCAGGCGCCGCGCTTGAGGTACTCGGCGAAATGGCCGGGGCTGTAGAGCGATTCGCCGACCGCGATCGGCGTTGCCGAGGCTGCCGCCACGCGGGCGTGGCCGTCGATGTCGTCGGCCGGCAGCGGCTCTTCGAACCATTCGAGGTCGAGCGGCGCCCAGCGCGCGGCGCGGCGCACCGCCTCGGCGGCGGAGAAGCGCTGGTTCGCGTCCACCATCAGCGCGAATTCGCCGCCGACCGCCTTGCGCACGGCGGCAAGCCGGCGCGCGTCCTCGGCGCCCGACGGCTTGCCGACCTTGATCTTGGCGCCCTTGAAGCCCTGGGCCTTGGCGGCCAGCGTCTCCTCGACGAGCGTCTCGGGCGCGATGTGCAGCCAGCCGCCCTCGGTCGTGTAGACCGGGATGCGCGGCCGCGCGCCGCCGGCCATCACGTGCAGCGGCAGCTTCGCGCGCCGGCAGCGCAGATCCCACAACGCGGTGTCGATCGCGGCCATCGCGAGCGCGGTGATGGCCCCCACCGTCGTCGCGTGCGAATGGAACAGCATCGCGTTCCAGATGTCTTCGACCATCGCGGGATCGCGGCCGATCAGGAACGGCGCGAAATGGTCGCGGAGGAGGGCGACCACGGAAGACCCGCCGGTGCCGATCGTGTAGGAATAGCCGGTGCCCTCGGCGCCGTCGTCGGCGAGGATGCGCACGAGCGGCGTCTCCTGCTTCACGAAGCTCTGGATCGCGTCGGTACGGACGACCGGCGGGGTCAGATCGACCTGCCTGATCTCGATGCTGCGGATGCGCGGCACGCTGTTTCCTCCCTTGCGGCCCTGCTTCGGTGCCCCAGTATTCATTTCGCATGGCATCCGGCAACCCCGCCCGCCGGGGCCGCGGCGTCCGCTGCATTGCTTGACCGCGCGCGGTCGGTTCGGCGTATGATCGCGGCATCAGAAACAGCGGCGGCGCCATGCCGCCCGATGACCGGGAGGAAATGATGAAATTCGTGACTCTGGCGCCCGTCGCCGCGATCGCGCTCGCCGTGGCCGCGCCGGCCGCGGCGCAGCAGAAGCTGAAATTCGCCCACGTCTACGAGACGAGCGAGCCCTATCACACCGAGATGGTGTGGGCCGCGGGCGAGATCAAGAAACGCACCAAGGACAAGTTCGAGGTCCAGGTGTTCGCGGCCTCGGCGCTCGGCAACGAGCAGCAGATCAACCAGGCGCTGCCGCTCGGCACGATCGACATGATCTACACCGGCGTCGCGTTCGCCGGCGCCTCCTACAAGCCGATCGCGATCTCGAACGCGCCCTACATGTTCCGCGACTACGATCACTGGGCGAAATACGGCAAGAGCGATCTCTTCAAGGAGCTGGCCGAGGGCTACGGCCAGGCGACCAAGAACAAGATCGTGGCGCTCACCTATTACGGCGCGCGCCACACGACGGCGAACAAGGCGCTGATGACGCCGGCCGACATGAAGGGCCTGAAGCTGCGCGTGCCGCAGGCGCCGCTCTATCTCATGTACGCCAAGGCCGTGGGCGCCAACGCCACCCCGATCGCGTTCGCCGAGGTGTATCTGGCGCTCCAGAACAAGACCGTCGACGGCCAGGAGAACCCGCTGCCGACGATCCAGGCGAAGAAGTTCTACGAGGTGCAGAGCCACATCAACCTGACCGGCCACATCTACGAAAGCCTCGTCACGGTGATCGGCGCGCCGCTCTGGGCCAAGCTGTCGGCCGACGAGAAGAAGACGTTCGAGGCCGTGATGCTCGAGGCGGCGGGCCGCGCCTCGGCCGCGATCCGCAAGTCGGAGCAGGAATTGCCCGAGTGGTTCAAGAAGCAGGGCAAGCAGGTGGTGACGCCGAACCTCGAGGAATACCGCAAGGCCGCGGCGCCGCTGCACAACGACGCGGCCGCCGGTGCGGGCTGGACCAAGGCGCAGTACGACCGCCTGCAGGCCATCAAGTAGCGCGGCAGCGCGCGGACGGTGCGGGGAAGGCGGCGGCGCCGCCTTCCCCGCAGTCGTGAGGCGGGGCGCGACGGCTGGGATCCATGAGCGACGACAAGCAGCCAGCGAAGAACGAGAGCGCGCTCGCGCTCGAAGACCCCCCGGTCGATCTGCGCGACTATCGCATCGAGGATTGGGTGGCGTTCGCGCTGTTCTGGGCGCTGGCGGTCGTCGTCTTCCTCCAGTTCTTCACGCGCTACGTGGTCAACGATTCGCTCGCCTGGACCGAGGAGATCGCGCGCTATCTGCTGACGATGGTGGCGTATCTCGGCGGGGCGATCGCGGTGCGGAAGTTCACGCACATCCACGTCGAGTTCCTCTACGTCTACCTGCCGCGCCGCATTGCCTGGGTGCTGTCGGTGCTCGTCGATCTCGCGCGCATCGCGTTTCTCGGCATGGCGGTCTGGCTCGGCTGGACCGTCACCGAGATCATGCAGACTCAGCGGATGGTCATCATCGACTGGCCGATGAGCATCGTGTTCGGCGCCTGCACGCTGGGGCTCGCGATCATGGCCGTGCGCGCGGTGCAGGCGGCGGTGCGCAATTGGCGCGCGGGTACGAGCCCGCTGCTGGCCGTCCACGACGAGGGCCGCCACCAATGAGCGCCGCGATCCTGATCCTGGGCTTTCTCGTCCTGCTGCTGGTCGGCGTGCCGGTGTTCATCGCGATGGCCGGCGCTTCGCTGCTCTACGTCGCGTTCGCGGAATCGGGGCCGCTGCTCGTCGTCGTGCATCGCATGATCGCGGGCATCGATTCGTTCCCGCTGCTGGCGATCCCGTTCTTCATCATGGCCGGCAGCATCATGAACAGCGCCGGCATCACGCACCGCATCTACGATTTCGCGCTGGCGCTGGTCGGATGGCTGCGCGGCGGGCTCGGGCACGTCAACGTGGTGGGCTCGGTGATCTTCGCCGGCATGTCGGGCACGGCGGTGGCCGACGCCGGCGGTCTCGGCAATATCGAGATCAAGGCCATGCGCGACCACGGCTACGACGTGGAGTTCGCGGTCGGCCTCACCGGCGCCTCGGCCACGATCGGGCCGATCATTCCCCCGTCGCTGCCGATGGTGATCTACGGCGTCGCCGCCAACGCATCGATCGGCAAGCTGTTCGCCGCCGGACTCGTTCCCGGGCTGCTGATGGCCGGAACGCTCATGATCATGGTTGCCTATTACGCCCACAAGCGGAAATTCGGACGCGATCTGGCGTTCCGCTGGGGCGTGTTCGGCTTCGCGCTGGTGGAAATCGCGGCGCTCGCTTTCACGATCGTGGCCGCGGATCTGCTCTACGAGCATCTCTCGCGCTGGGTGGCGTTCCTCGTCGTCGTGGGGATCGCGCTCGCGCTCAATTTTGCGCTGAAGCTCAAGGCCTACATGGCGCTGATGACGCCGGTCATCCTGATCGGCGGCATGGCCAGCGGCGCGTTCACGCCCACCGAAGCCGCGGTCGCCGCCACCGCCTACGCGCTGTTCCTCGGCTTCTTCATCTACCGCACGCTGACGCTCAAGAGCTTCGTCCGCGTCAGCATGGAGACGGTCGAGACCACCTCGATCATCCTGTTCATCGTCGGCGGCGCCGCGATCTTCGGCTACCTCATCACCACGACGCAGGTTACGGATCACGTCGCGTCGCTCGTGCTCTCGATCACCGACAATCCGCTGCTGATCCTGCTGCTGGTCAACGTCTTCCTGCTGATCGTCGGCTGCTTCATGGAGACGATCGCGGCGATCACGATCCTGGTCCCCGTCTTGCTGCCGTTGATGACCAAGATCGGCGTCGATCCGGTGCATTTCGGCCTCATCATGGTGCTCAACCTGATGATCGGCCTGCTGACGCCGCCGGTCGGGCTGGTGCTCTACATCCTCGCGCGCATCTCCGGCATCAGCTTCGAACGGGCCACGCGCGCCTGCCTGCCGTTCCTGATCCCGCTCTTGGTGACGCTGGCCGCCGTCACCTATTGGCCCGGCATGGTGCTCTGGCTGCCGAAGATGCTGTATCCGTAGAGTATCTCCCGCGTAGGGGCGCGCTGCGCGCGCCCTGCCTCCATCCGCGCAGGCTTGCGCGGTGTGTTCCGGGCTGAACTTCCGCCGGTCGCGCGAGGGGAGAGAGGGCGCGCGCAGCGCGCCCCTACGCAATGACGCCGGTGCCACACGGGATGCAATCCGACCCACGGCGTCTTATGTTTGTCGCTCGGATCAAGGCAGGCCGCCCATGCCCTACGACGCCCCCAAGACACCGCTCCATCTTCGCCTCAACCGCGACGACGACGTGATCATCGCGCTGCGCGAGATCGCGGCGGGAACGCGACTAGAGAGCGAAGGGGTCAGCGCCGCCGATAAGATCCCGCCCGGTCACAAGATGGCGACGCGCGCGAAAGCGCCCGGCGAGCCGGTGCGCCGCTACGGGCAGATCATCGGCTTCGCCAGTGCCGCGATCGCGCCGGGGCAGCACGTCCACACCCACAATCTCGAAATGCGCGACTTCGCCCGCGACTACGCGTTCGGCCAGGACGTGCGCGCGGTGGAGCCCGCGGCCGACCCGGCCACGTTCATGGGCATCGTGCGCAAGGACGGCCGCGTCGCCACGCGCAACTACATCGGCGTGGTCAGCACGGTGAACTGCTCGGCCGCGGTCTCGAAATGGGTGGCCGAGGCGTTCGGCGGCGACGCGCTCCGCGACTTTCCGAACGTCGACGGCATCGTGCCGCTGACGCACCAGACCGGCTGCGGCATGGCCTCGACCGGCGAGGGCATCGACGTGCTGCGGCGGACGATCGCCGGCTACGCGCGCCATGCCAATTTCGGCGGCGTGCTGGTGATCGGCCTCGGCTGCGAGGCCAACCAGATGGACGCGCTGTTCTTCTCGGAGAAGCTCACCGAGGCCGATCTCCTCAAGCCGCTCGTCATCCAGCAGCAGGGCGGGGCGGCGAAGACGGTGCGGGCCGGCATCGACGCGGTGAAGAAGATGCTGCCGCTCGCCAACGCCGTGCGGCGCGAGCGCGTGCCGGCGAGCCACATCACGGTCGGGCTGCAATGCGGCGGCTCCGACGGCTACTCGGGCATCACGGCGAATCCCGCGCTCGGCGCGGCCGTCGATCTGCTCGTGCGGAACGGCGGCACGGCGATCCTGTCGGAGACGCCGGAAATCTACGGCGCGGAACACCTGCTCACCCGCCGCGCGGTCAGCCGTGCCGTCGGCGAAAAGCTGATCGCGCGCATCAAGTGGTGGGAAGACTACACGGCCCGCAACAAGGGCGAGATGAACAACAATCCATCGCCCGGCAACAAGGCGGGCGGTCTTACGACGATCCTCGAGAAGTCGCTGGGGGCCGTCGCCAAGGGCGGCACGACGAACCTCGTCGACGTCTACGAATACGCCGAGAAGGTTTCGGCGAAGGGCTTCGTCTACATGGACACGCCGGGCTACGATCCGGTCTCGGCGACCGGGCAGGTGGCCGGCGGCGCCAATCTCATCTGCTTCACCACCGGCCGCGGCTCGGTCTATGGGTGCAAGCCCGCGCCGTCGATCAAGCTCGCCACGAACTCGCGCATCTATCACCACATGGTCGACGACATGGACGTCAATTGCGGCACCATCGTCGAAGGCGGAGCCACCGTGGCCGAGAAGGGCCGGGAGATTTTCGAATTGATGCTGCGCGTGGCCTCGGGCGAGAAGAGCAAGTCGGAGGCGCAGGGCTTCGGCGCCGACGAATTCGTGCCGTGGCAGATCGGCGCGGTGATGTGACGCCGGCGATCCCATGACCGGAGAAACTCTGTCGCCCGACGACCTCGCCCTCGTCGAGGCGGCGCGGACCCTGATCCGCGAGCGCTACGCCGAGAACCGCCATCACATCGCGGCGGCGCTCCGCACGCGGTCCGGCAAGATCCATGTCGGCTTGCACCTCGACACCTATGTGGGGCGCGCCTCGGTGTGCGCCGAGGCCGTGGCGGTGGGCACGGCCATGGCCGCGGGCGACCGCGACATCGTGGTGATCGTCTCGGTGCGCCACCCGCGGCCGCGCGACCCGAATCAAGCGATCCAGGTCGTCAGCCCGTGCGGCATCTGCCGCGAGATGCTCACCGATTTCGCGCCCGAGTGCCGCGTCATCGTGCCCCGCGACGGCGGCCTCGCCGCGGTGGCGCCGACCGAGCTGCTGCCGAACAAGTATTTCCGCATGTAGGACGGGCCGCCGCGGCGCCGCTTCCTTGACACCCCGGCGCGCCGGACCCTACATAGTCGCCTCCGCCGATGGCGCCGACGGCGCTTCGCGATGGGTGCGTAGCTCAGCGGAAGAGCACCGTGTTCACACCGCGGGGGTCGCAGGTTCGAACCCTGCCGCACCCACCAT
>JAEULD010000261.1 GCA_016792765.1 Candidatus Odyssella sp. | reverse complement strand
GCCAAATTCGACGAGATCACCGACCGGAGCTTTGCCGGCAAGTGGAAGATCTATTTCTTCTGGCCCAAGGATTTCACGTTCGTGTGCCCGACCGAGATCGTCGGCTTCGGCGCGCTCGACGGCGACTTCAAGGACCGCGACGCGCAGCTCATCGGCGGCAGCACGGATTCCGAATTCGTCCACCACGCCTGGCGCGCGAGCCGCGAGGATCTCGGCAAGCTCGCCTTTCCGTGGGTCGCCGACATCAAGAAGGAGCTCGCCGGCGCGCTCGGCATCCTCGACCGCGAGGAGGGCGTGGCCAAGCGCGCGACCTTCGTCGTCGATCCGGACGGCATCATCCGCTTCGTCGACGTCACCGACATGAGCGTCGGCCGCAACCCGCAGGAAGTCCTGCGCGTGCTCGACGCGCTCCAGACCGACGAGCTCTGCCCCTGCAACTGGAAGAAAGGCGAAGAGACCATCAAGCTCGCCGCATGACCGCGCTGCGGTGTCGACGCCCCGTTCCGGCCATCCGCCGCTCGTGCGGGGCAGGGCCGGGCGGGGCGCCTCGACGCGCCGGGCTTGATGAACACCAACACCGCCCCTTCATTATCGAGTAGGTAAGGCCGTTCCATGTCGATCGAATCCCTCAAATCCGCGCTGCCCGACTACGCCAAGGACCTGAAGCTCAATCTCGCATCCGTGGCGGCCGAGGCGGCGCTCACCGACCAGCAGCGCTGGGGCGCGCTCGTCGCCACCGCGATCGCGTCGCGCAACCCCGCCGTCATCCGCGCGGTCGAAGCCGAGGCGCAGGTCCGGCTCTCGCCCGAGGCGCTGGCGGCGGCCAAGACCGCCGCGGCGATCATGGCGATGAACAATGTCTACTACCGCTTCGTTCATCTCGTCGGGCACGACGACTACCGCACCATGCCGGCGCGGCTGCGCATGAACGCGCTGGCTAGGCCCGGCGTCGAGAAGGCCGATTTCGAGCTGTGGTCGCTCGCCGTCTCGGCGGTGAACGGCTGCGGAATGTGCCTCGAATCGCGCGAACAGGTGCTGCGCGATCACGGCGTCGGCCGCGAGGCCATCCAGGCCGCGGCGCGCGTCGCCGCCGTCGTGCACGCCGTGGCGGTAACGCTCGAGGCCGATGCCGCGGCCGCGGTGCCGCTGGCCGAAGCCGCCTGAACTTCACTTCAACCCGGAGGCTCCTCCATGAACGCAAAGGTCAATATCGGAATCAACGAGCCGAGCAGGAAGCAGATCGCCGAAGCGCTCGCGAAGCTGCTCGCGGATACCTACGTGCTCTACGGCAAGACCCATTCGTTCCACTGGAACGTCACCGGGCCGAATTTCCCGCAGCTCCACGAGCTGTTCGGCGCGCAGTACAACGAGCTGTGGACGTCGCTCGACGAGATGGCCGAGCGCATCCGCGCGTTGGGCGTGCCGGCGCCGGTCAGCGGCAAGGCGATGGCGGCCATGGCCTCGATCAAGGAGGCCGAGGGCGCGCCCGTCGCGGCCGAGATGGTGAAGGAGCTGCTCGCCGGCCACGAGGCCGCGATCAAGACCGCGCGCCCCGTCGTCGAGCTGGCGCAGGCCGGCGGCGACGAAGGCACCGCCGATCTCGTCATCGGCCGCATCCAGGCGCACGAGAAGGCCGCGTGGATGCTGCGCGCGACGCTCGGATAGCCGAATCGCGGCGCGGACTACGCGACCGAGCCCGGATCGCAGTTCGCGCCGCAGACGAGCACGCCCACGCGCTCGCCCGGCGCGGGCCTATAGGCGCCGCTCAGGATCGCCGCCATCGCCGCGGCGCCGCCCGGCTCGGCCACGATCCGCAGCGCGCGCCACAGCGCCTTCTGCGCGGCCACGATCGCGGCATCCTCGACGAGTGCGACGCGCTCGACGAAGCGCCGCGCGAGCGGGAACATCAGCGCGCCGATGCGCCGGGCGCCGAGCGAATCGGCGGCGACGCCGCTCACCTCCACGTCCACCGGCGCTCCCGCCTCGAGCGCCGCATCGAGCGCGCGGCTGGTGCGGGGCTCCACGGCCACGAGCTTCGTCGCGCCGCGATACCACGCCGCCATGCCGCCGATGAGGCCGCCGCCGCCGACGGCGACGAGCACCGTGTCGAGCCCCGGCGCCTGTTCTTCGAATTCGCGCGCGACCGTGCCCTGGCCGGCGAGGATTTCCGGCTGATCGTAGGCATGCAGCACCAGCGCGCCGGTCTCGGCCGCGCGCTGCTGGCTGGCAGCGAGCGCATCGGCATAGACCTTGCCGACGATGTTCACCGTCGCGCCGAGTTCTTTGAGGCGCGCCACCTTCGCCGGGCCGATCACCTCCGGCACGAATATCTCGGCGCGATAGCCGAGCGTCCGTGCGGCATGCGCCACGGCGATGCCGTGATTGCCGCCCGACGCCGCGATCACGCCCGCCGCGGGTACTTCGGCCGACAGCATGCGATTGAACGCGCCGCGCGGCTTGAACGATGCCGTCACCTGCAGGCATTCGAGCTTCAAGGTCAGCGGAAACGCGATGCCGTCGAACGTGCCCGCGGCGAGATCGATCACCGGCGTCCGCCGCACGTGCGGCGCGATGCGCGCCGCCGCCTGCTCGATCGCCATTTTCCCTGTTTCGTCCGTCACCGCGCCGCGCCCTCCAATGCGGCGAGCACCATAGCGCGCCCGGCGCGATAGCGCGCGGATTTCGCGGTCACCGCGAAGCCGAAGCGGCGATAAAGCGCATAGGCGGCGGCGTTGCGGTCGGAAACCGCGAGGCGCACGCGCGGGCCGGCGCGCTGCGCGGCCTCGGCCAGCGCGTGCTGCAGCAGCAGCGTGCCGACGCCGCGGCCCTGCTCGCGCGGCTCGACGGCGATGCTTTCGATCCAGGCGGCGTTCCCGGCCGGCGCGATCTGGCAGAAGCCGAGCGGCACGCCGCGGCGCTCCGCGACGATCACCAGCGCCGGCGCCAGCGCCGCCGCCATCTCGGCGGCGGTCAGCGGCGCGACGGCGGGCGATCCGGCATAGGCGCGGTTGTGGAGCGCAGCGAGCGCCTCGGCCGCCGCCGCGGCGTCGCCGGACACTCGCACCGCGATGTCGTGGCGCCGCCGCGGCTCGTGGCGGCCGGCGTCCTCGCACACCATGTCGAGTTCGTTCTCGATCGCCGCGAAGCCGCGCGCCTCGAGAAACGCCGCCAGCGCCTCCCATCGCTCCGGGCAGAGGCATTGCAGCAGCGCGTCGGCGGGGGCGTCCATCTCGGCCACGTGGCGCAGCAGCGCCGAGCCGATCCCGCGCCGCCGGCGGTCCGGCGCCACCACGATCCGGAAATGACGCACCCACGGCGCCGCCTGATCGCGCAATGCGGGCGTGGCGATGCCGGCGATCGCGCCGCCGGCCTCGGCGATAAGGAAATCGCGCCCGCCGCGGCTCTCCGGCAGCGCCGCGAAGCGCCGCCAATCGTCGGCCGAGACGGCGCCGACGGCCGGGTCCAGCGCATGGGCGGCCGCGAAGAACGCGGCGATGGCCTCGGCGTCCGCGTCGGACGCGGCGCGAATCGAAACCTCGGCACCGCACGATGAGTCCATCGCCGCACCCGCGAATCCCGTCCGCAGCCTAGGGAAGCCCGCCCGGGGAATCCACCGCCGGGCGCGACACGATGCGTTGCGTCGATTGCGTAGGGGCGGGCCGGGGATCCGCCCCTACGAAAGCACGTCGCGCAGCGCCGCGAGCCATTCCGGCGGCAGCGTCACGCGCTTCAGCTCCCAATCGCCGCCGTCGCGATGGTCCTCGTCGACGAAGCGCGTCTCGCCGGTGGCGAGGTCGATCGTCACCGTGCCGAAATGCATCGTCGTGGTGGTGGCGGCGTGAAACGTGCGCAGCGTGGCCGGCGCGCCCGGCGCATTGCCGACGCGCAGCAGCGGCCGATCGAAGCGCCAGGCGGAATCGTTCTTGGGCCCGAACGCGGCGTCGAGCGCCGCGATCGCGTCGGCCGGCGTCGCGAAACGCAACGCGGCGCCGTCAGGTGTTCATCGAGGCGAAGAATTCCTGGTTGCTCTTCGTCTCTTTGATCTTGCCCATCAGGAATTCCATCGCATCGGTGACGCCCATCGGCATCAGGATGCGGCGCAGCACCCACATCTTCTGCAGCGTGGCCTGGTCGACGAGCAGCTCTTCCTTGCGCGTGCCCGACTTCGTGATGTCGATCGACGGCCAGGTGCGCTTGTCGGAGAGCTTGCGGTCCAGGATGATTTCGGAGTTACCGGTCCCCTTGAACTCCTCGAAGATCACCTCGTCCATGCGGCTGCCGGTATCGATCAGCGCCGTCGCGATGATCGAGAGCGAGCCGCCCTGCTCGATGTTGCGCGCGGCGCCGAAGAAGCGCTTCGGCCGCTGCAGCGCGTTGGCGTCGACGCCGCCGGTCAGCACCTTGCCCGAGGACGGGACCACGGTGTTGTAGGCGCGCGCGAGGCGCGTGATCGAATCGAGCAGGATCACGACGTCGCGCTTGTGCTCGACGAGGCGCTTGGCCTTCTCGATCACCATCTCGGCCACCTGCACGTGGCGGCTGGCCGGCTCGTCGAAGGTCGAGGAGATGACCTCGCCCTTCACCGTGCGCTCCATGTCGGTGACCTCTTCGGGCCGCTCGTCGATCAGCAGCACGATGAGGTAGGCGTCCTTGTGATTGCGCGCGATCGAGTGCGCGATGTTCTGCAGCATCACCGTCTTGCCGGTGCGCGGCGGCGCCACGATCAGCGCGCGCTGGCCCATGCCCTGCGGCGTGATGATGTCGATGACGCGCCCCGTCTTGTCGCGATAGGTGGGGTCGTCGATCTCCATCTTGAACTTCCGCTCGGGATAGAGCGGCGTCAGGTTGTCGAAGTTGATGCGGTGGCGCACCGCTTCGGGGTCGCCGAAGTTCACCTTGTCGACCTTGAGCAGCGCGAAGTAGCGCTCGCCGTCCTTGGGCGCGCGGATCTGGCCCTGCACCGTATCGCCGGTGCGCAGGCCGAAGCGCTTCACCTGGTTGGGCGAGACGTAGATGTCGTCCGGCCCGGGCAGGTAGTTCGCCTCGGGCGAGCGGAGGAAGCCGAAGCCGTCGGGCAGCACCTCGACGGTGCCTTCGCCGTCGATGACCACGTCCTTGAGCGCGAGGCTCTTCAGGATCGCGAACATCATCTCCTGCTTGCGCAGCGTCGATGCGTTCTCGATCTCCAGGCTCTCGGCGAGCGCCAGCAGGTCGGCGGGGGACTTCGCCTTGAGCTCGGACAGCTTCATCGGCGCCGCGGCCTTCTCGGCCTTGGCGGGCGCGGCCTTGTCCGGCGCGGTCTTGTCCGGCGCGGCCTCTTTCGAGGGCCGGTCGGCGGTCTTGTCGGCGGTCTTGTCGGTCATGGGATGCAATTCGAGTGTCTTGGGGGGAAACGAACGGGGGAGGGGAAATGCGCGGCCCCGTCACGAGGATGCGAAACGCATCGCGGAGGCGGCGCGGGAGGCGCGAGGGTTCACGGTATACAGCCGCGGCGGGCACGTGGACCGTGCATTCCGGCGCTCTTGCGCCGGCGCTTATGGCTGTCGGAGGAAGGCGCTTCCGCGCGGGCGGTTGAAACCCGCTCCCTCGGAAGCGACGAACTCATAGCAGAGTTGGGATGCGAAGGCAAAGCCTGCAAGGGGCCGCGTTTCCATAGCGCGAAATTTCTTGCGCGGCGGTTAAGCCCGAGCGGCGCGCGGGGCCGGCGCGGCGAGCGTGGCCAGCGCCGCGAAAAACGCGTCGTTGTCGTCCGGGCCGCTGATCGTCACGCGGATGTGGCGCTCGAAGCCCGGCGCCTTCACGGTCGAAACCGCGATGCCCTGCTGGCGCAGCGCGGCCTGGGCGGCGGCACCGTCCATCGGCAGCTCGATCAGCAGGAAGTTGCCGGCGCTCTTGAGGCAGCGCAGGCCGAGCCCGTCCACGCGCGCGCGCAGGCGCTCGCGCTCGGCCACGCATTCCCGGACCCGCGCCCACATATAGTCCTGGTCCTCGAACGCCGCGAGCGCCGCCGCCTGGGCGACGATGTTGAGGTTGAAGGTGTTGCGCACGCGGTGAAACGCCTCGGCCAGCGCCGGCGAGCTCATGAAGCCGTAGCCGACGCGCAGGCCGGCCATGCCGTAGGCCTTGGAGAAGGTGCGCATCACGAACCACGGCCGCGTCTGACCCTTCAGGTGCTCCAGCGCGTCGATGCCGCCGGCCGCGCGCGCGAATTCGCCATAGGCCTCGTCCACCGCGAGGACCGCGTGCTGCGGCAGCGACCGCACGATGTGCGCGAGCTCCGCGGCGCTCACGTCGGCGCCGGTCGGATTGTTCGGCGAGGTCAGCCAGAACAGGCGCGTATCGCCGTCCACCGCGGCCAGCAGGCCCTCGATGTCGTGCGCGCCGTCGTCCTTCACCGGCACGGCTTTCACCGCGCCGCCGGCGATGCGGCTCGCGCCGCCGAGCCGGGGAAACGACGGCGTCGAGACGACGACGTTGCGGCCCGGCTCGATGAACGCCGTCGAGGCCAGCGTGATCAGCTCGGCGCTGCCGTTGCCGCACACGATGCGATCCTGCGCCACGCCGCTGCGCGCGGCGATCACCGGCGCGAGCCGGCTCCAATGCGAATCGCCGTAGCGGTTCACCTGCCCCGCCGCCGCGGCGATCGCCGCCGTCACCTTCGGCGAAGGCGGCCACGCGCACTCGTTGAACTGCATGAAGCGCACGCCCGGCGGCACCGGCTTGAACACCGGCGGGTTCACCAGCGATTTCAGCACCGGGCGGATCGGAAGATCGTCGAGGGATTCGGTCATGGGCAATTTCTAACGTCGTTGCCGGCGGCGCGAAAGCGGGCCTGGGCGTCAGCAGTCTGAGCGCGTTCTCAGAACGGCTTCCCGATCACCATGATCACGATGACGACCATCAGCACCGCCGGCACCTCGTTCCAGATCTTGTAGAAGCGCGGCGCGCGGGCCTTGCGGCCGAGCGCCAGGTCTTTGCGCCAGAGCGCATAGACATGGTGCAGGACGGTCATGATCACGACGGCCGTGGCTTTGACATGCACCCATCCCTTGCTCCAATCGATACCCGCCTCGGCCGGATAGACGAACACGAGGATCAGCCCGAACGTCCAGGTCAGGACGAAGGCGGGGTTCATGATGCCGCGCAGCAGGCGGCGTTCCATGATCTCGAACGTGGCGGCTGCCTCGGAGCCCTTGGCCGCCGCGGCGTGATAGGCGAACAGGCGCGGCAGGTAGAGCAGGCCCGCCATCCAGGCGATCACGCAGATCACGTGCAACGATTTCAGCCAAAGAAACCAGCTCATCCCATCCTCGTCCTGCAACGCGGCAATCGCGCGGGCGCGTCTCGAACGCGCGCAAGGCGGTTACTCATTGGTGCCCGCGACATTCTGTCAATGCGGTGCTAGTGTCGCGGCCCTGCGCGGCCCGGGATCGAGCCCGGCGTCTCGCGCCGGCCGCGACAATACAAATACCAGGCGGGAGGAACCACGGCATGACTGCCTTCACCATCAACGGACGCAGGGTCGACGTCAAAGCCGACGCCGACACGCCCTTGCTCTGGGTCATTCGCGAGCATCTGAAGCTCACCGGCACGAAGTTCGGCTGCGGCGTCGCGCAGTGCGGCGCCTGCACCGTGCATGTGAACGGCGAGCCGGTGCGCTCGTGCAGCACGCCGCTGTCGGAGGTCGCCGGCAAGCAGGTCACGACCATCGAGGGCCTCGCCCCCAAGGGCGATCACCCGCTGCAGAAGGCCTGGATCGCCGAGCAGGTGCCGCAATGCGGCTATTGCCAGTCCGGCCAGATCATGAGCGCCGCCGCGCTGTTGAAGAAGAACAAGAAGCCCACGCGCGACCAGATCAAGGAGCACATGAACGGCAACATCTGTCGCTGCGGAACCTACAACAAGATCGTCAGCGCGATCGAACGCGCCGCCAAGGGAGCCTGAGACATGAGCCCGTTCGACGATATCGCCATCGAAAAGGCCTCGGTCAGCCGCCGCCGCTTCATCGGCACATCCTCCGGGCTCGCCTTCGCGTTCACCTTCGGCGCGGCCGCGTCCGCGCCGTCGGCGCGCGCGCAGGGCGCCGCCAAGCCCGGCCGCCTCAACGCCTATGTCGACATCGCCGCCGACGGGCGCGTCACGATCAAGGCGCCCGCGCCCGAGATGGGGCAGGGCGTGCTCACGGTCCTGCCGCTGATCGTCGCCGAGGAGCTCGACGCCGACTGGAGCAAGGTGAAGGTGGAGCAATCCCCGATCCACGCCGATTACCACCACCCGATCTTCAAGGCGCAATACGTCGTGGCCAGCCTGTCGGTGTTCGGATACTGGACGCCGCTGCGCGTGGCCGGCGCCCAGGCGCGCCGCGTCCTGATCGACGCCGCGGCCGAGCGCTGGAAGGTGCCCGCCGAGGAGCTCACGACCGAGCCCGGCGTGGTCGTGCACGAGAAAAGCAAGCGCCGGATGAGCTACGGCCAGATCGCGGCGTTCGCCAAGGCGCCGGCGAGCCTGCCGAAGATCGATCCGGCAAAAGACCTGAAGCCGGCGGCGAAATACCGCCTGCTCGGCAAGGACGTGCCGCGCGTCGACGTCGCGGCGAAATCGTCGGGCGCGGCCCGCTACGGCATCGATGCGTCGGCGCCCGGCATGCTGCATGCGGCGCTCGTGCTCGCGCCGGCGCGCGGCGGCGGCGTCGCCGCCTCGAACGCCGACGATCTCAAGAAGATCAAGGGCGTCGTCGGCGTCGTGCCGGTGGACGAGGGCCTCGCCATCGTCGGCGCCACGGTCGAGGCGGTGGTGAAGGCGCGCCGCAACCTCAAAGTCACCTGGAAAGCGGGCCTGGCCGGAGATAGCTACGACTCCGCCAAGGAGCTCGAAACCTATCTCGCCCATGTTCGCGACCTCGGCCGCAAGGGCGAGGTCTGGCGCACGAAGGGCGACGCCGCGGCGGCCATCGCCGGCGCCGCTTCGACGATGTCGCGCGAGTTCCTCAACGACCCCGTCTACCACGCGCAGATCGAGCCCATGAACAGCCTCGCCTGGGTCAAGGGCGATGCGGCCGAGATCTGGGTGGGAACGCAGGCGCCGACGCGGACGCAGATCGACGTGGCCAAGGCGATCGGCACGTCGCCCGAGAAGATCACGGTCCACCAGCAGCTGCTGGGCGGCGGGTTCGGGCGCCGCGCCTTCGTCGACACGTCGGTGTACGCCGCCGTGGTCTCGAAGGCGATGGGCAAGCCGGTCAAGCTCATGCTGCTGCGCGAAGACGACGTCGTGAGCGGCAACTATCGCCCGATGACGGCGCAGAAGATCGACGTCGGCTTCGACAAGGACGGCAAGATCGTCGGCTGGCGCCACCGCGTGGCCGGCGAACCGGTCGCCGACTACCTGTACGGCGCCGGCCGGCTCAAGGCCTCCGCCAACAAGGACATCATCTTCATCAACGGCGCGGAAGCGCCGCATTACGCGATCGACAACCTCGTCTCGGAGCACGTGTTCGAGCCGGAGCGCACGCGCGTCGGCGCCTGGCGCGGCATCGGCGCGGGCTATACCAAGTTCGCGATCGAATCGGTGATCGACGAGATCGCCCACGAGCGCAAGATGGATCCGGTCGCGTTCCGGCTTTCCATCGTCGCCAATCCCCGCGCGCGCAAGGCCGTCGAGAAGGCCGCCGAGATGGCGGAGTGGACCCGCAAGCGCGAGGGCCGCGCGCTCGGCATCGCGCTGGCGGAGTACAACGCGTCGATCGCGGTCGGCGTCGCCGAAATCTCGCTGGACCGTGCGTCGGGGCGCATCCGCGTCCACAATTACTGGGTGTCGGTCGATGCGGGGCTGCCGCTCCAGCCGGGCAATATCGCGGCCCAGGTCGAGGGCGGGATCGTCTTCGGCCTGAGCGCGGCGCTCAAGGAGCGCATCACCGTCGCGAACGGCGCGCCCCAGCAGTCGAACTTCCACGACTACGAGGTGATGCGCATGGCCGACGCGCCCGATATCCGCGTGGAAGTGCTGCGCAGCATCCCGAACCCGACGCATGTCGGCGAGCTCGGCGTGCCGACCGCGGCCCCGGCCGTGGCCAACGCGTTCTTCGCGCTGACCGGCAAGCGCCTGCGGCATCTGCCGTTCACGCCCGCCCGGGTGCTCGAGGCGCTGAAAGCCTGAGCGCGCGCCGACGCCGTGCCGAAAAGGGGGCGGCTCCGCCGGGAGCCGCCCCCATTCTTCTCGGTCAGGACGAAGCGAGCGCGCAGCGCCCGAATTCGCCGGGGCAGATTCGCGTTCCGCCGCCCGGCGCGATCGCGGCCGGGCGCTGCAATGCGCCTTGCACCAGCCCGGCAAGCCCATCGATGAATGCCGCGCGCGCGTCGACCGTGGGCGCGCGCCGGTAGGCGGGCACGCCGGCCTGCTCGGCGAGATGGCGGTATTCGATGTCGAGTTCCACCAGCGTCTCCGAATGTTCGGAAACGAACGCGATCGGCGCCACCAGCGCCGGCACGCCGTCGCGGCCGGCGCGGCGGATTTCCTCGTCGGTCGAAGGCCCGATCCACTCCAGCGGCCCGACGCGGCTCTGGTAGCACACGACCCATTCTGCCGCGGCCGGCCCCAGCGACGCGGCCACTGCGGCGGCCGTTCGCTCCACCTGCCATTGATACGGATCGCCGCGCCGGATCACCTTTTTCGGCAGACCGTGCGCCGAGAACAGAATGCGCGGCGGCGTTCCGCTCCAGCCGGCAAGCGTTTCGCGGATCGCGTCGGCGACGGCGGCCACGAAACCGCGCTCGGCCGGATAGCAGCACACGGCGCGCGTCTCGGCGGCGAGGCCGGCTGCGCGCGCGGCCTCGTGCCAGTTCTTCAGCGACGACGCCGTCGTCGTCGTCGAAAATTGCGGATAGAGCGGCAGCAGGATCGCCTTTTCGGGCTTCAAGGCCGCCACCGCGCGCGCGGTTTCCGCCGCGAACGGGCGCCAATAGCGCATCGCGACGAAAACGTGCGCGTCGATGCCGGAGTCGCGCAGACGCGCCTCGAGCGCCTTGGCTTGCGCTTCGGTGTTGCCGCGGATCGGCGATCCGCCGCCCATCTTCGCGTAGATTTCGCGCGCCACCGGCGCCCGGCGCCGCGAAATCAGGCGCGCCAGCGGCCGGCGGATCAGGCCGGGCAGGCCGATGATCGCCGGGTCACTGAACAGGTTGAACAGGAACGGCTCGACGGACTCCGGCCCGTCCGGTCCGCCGAGATTGAACAAGACGACGGCGACGGTCATGGCGCCTCGCGGACGGCGGCCACGAGCGCGGCGACGTGCTCGGGCGGCGTCGGCGGCAGCACGCCGTGGCCGAGGTTGAACACATGCGGCCGGCCTGCAAGCGCACGGCGGATCTCGCGGATCCTGGCCTGCATCGGTGCGCCGCCCGCCAGCAACAGCACGGGGTCGAGATTTCCCTGCACCGGCCGCAACTGCTGCACCGCCTGCGCGGCTGCCAGCGGCACGGTGTAATCGACTCCGACGGCATCGACGCCGCTGTCGCGCGCATACTCGCCGAGCATGGCGCCGGCGCCGCGCGGAAACCCGATGATGCGCACCGCTGGATGGCGCTGTTTCACGGCGCGCACGATGCGCACCGTCGGCGCGATCACCTGCGCGCGAAACTCGGCGTCGGGCAGGATTCCGGCCCAGCTGTCGAACAATTGCACGCAATCGGCGCCCGCTTCGATCTGGGCCGAGAGATGCTCGACCGTCGCCGCGGCAAGCAGCTCCATCAGCGCGCCGAAACCTGCCGGATCGCGCCAGAGCCAGGTCTTGGGCGCCGCGAAATCGCGGCTGCCGCCGCCCTCGGCCATGTAGCAGGCGACGGTCCACGGCGCGCCGGCGAACCCGATCAACGCGCGGCTTGGCTCCAGCGCCGCCCGCACCCGCCTCGCGGCCTCGTAGACCGGCGCGAGATGCGGCCGCATGCGCGCCAGGGACAGATGCTTCAGCGTTGCCGCCGTCGTGGGCTCCAGCACCGGGCCCTCGCCCTCGCGGAACGCCACCTTCGCGCCGAGCCCGTCGGGCACCACGAGGATGTCCGAGAACAGGATTGCTGCGTCGAGCCCGAAGCGCCGGATCGGCTGCAGCGTCGCCGCCGCCGCGGCCGGCGGATCGTAGCAGAACGCGAGGAACCCCGCCGATTTCGCCCGCAACGCGCGATACTCCGGCAGATAGCGCCCGGCCTGGCGCATCAGCCAGACCGGCGGCGGATCGAGCGTCTCTCCGGCGAGTACGCGTAACAGCGCGGGCAAC